>JBKDUW010000001.1:0-2890 GCA_046339235.1 Erythrobacteraceae bacterium
GCCCCCACCATCGTCAGCCGTTCCGCCGGAACCCCGCGCGCGATGTTCCAATCGACCGCATTGAGCGCGAGGATCACGATCAGCACCGCGATGGCGAGGACGCCGATACCCGCATAGGTCTCCATCACCGCCACCGCGCGCAGGCCCCCTGCCATGGTGTAGGCCGCCGCGACCACGCCGAGCAACGCCGCCAGCACCAGCAGCGGCAGATCGATCCCCGCGGTCTTGAGAAACAACGCGCCCGAATAGAGGCCCGCAGGCAGGTAGATGAGGATCATCCCGAACAGGAACAGCGCCGAGACCAGCATGCGGATGCCGCCCCCGCCATAACGCTGCTCAAGCAGCTCGGTCACCGTGGTCACCCTCGCACGGTAGTAGATCGGCACGAACACGAAGGCGAGGATCAGGAGGCCCACAAACCCGCTGATCTCCCACCAGGCGAGCAGCAGCATCTGGTTGCCGTTCATCCCCACCAGCTGATCGGTCGAGAGGTTGGTCAAGGTGATCGCGCCCGCGACGAACAGCCACGAGAGCTTGCCGCCCGCCAGATAGACATCCTTCCCCGAGCCATCATGCTTGTCGCGGCGAATGGTCAGCCATGTCGCCAGCGCGATGGCCACAGTGATGCCGAGGCACACTGTAATCTGGATGACGCTTGCGCCCGTCATGGAACCGGTCATTGCGCTTTCCCTTCAACTCGCTCGCAGTTACAGCGCATTGGCGGGTGCGGGACAAGCCCGGGGGCGAACTTCATCACCGGTGGGCAAAAGGGGAGAGGCGCGTGGAATTCGTGCGGTGCGATGGCGAAGGGCTGACGCTGGTGTTCGCGCTGGAGGCTGGCGGCACGGCGGACCTCGTCTATTGCGGCGCGCGCCTGCCTGCGGGCGAGGACCTTGCGATGCTGGACGCTGCCAGCGCGCGCGGACGGCACGAAAACCAGCCCGATGTGCCGCCGGTGCCGGGTATCCTGCCGCAATCATCAAGCGGCTGGCAGGGCAGCCCCGCCGCCAGCTTCCGCCGCCTGACCGGCGAGGCGATCGCAACCGATTTCCGCCTTGTCTCGTGGATCCATGAAGGCGATGAGCTGACCTGCCGCTTTGCCGACGAGGCCGCCGGCATCCACGTCTCCACCCACTGGTCGGTGCAGGCGGGCGGCATGATTGCCTGCCACAGCGAAGGCTGGAACGACAGCGGCGCGGCGATCGTGCTGGGCCGCATCGCCTCGCTGAGCTTCCCGATCCCCCGCCGCTTCAATGAATTCACCGCCTTCAGCGGGCGCTGGGCCGGGGAAATGCAGGAGACCCGTCAGGCGATTGCGCCGGGCGGCTTTGCGCGGGCTTCGGCGGGCGGCAAGCCGGGGTTCGGCGGCGGCAACTGGCTGCTGCTCCATGCGGGCGAGGACGTGCTGGGCGCGCATTTCGCCGCGAGCGAGGATCACGACACCCGGATCATCTGCGACAATGCCGGATCGGCCGACGGGCGCGCGGTGCTGCAAATGGGCCGCGCCTTTCCCGAGGGCGGCGAGATCATTCCGTCCGAAGGAACCTTTGGCGGGCCGCCGGTGCTGCTGGCACTGGCGCAAGGTCGCTCAGCACTGGCGCAGACCTTCCACCGCCATGCCCGCGAGGCCGTGCTGCCCGGCCGCGCCACATGGGGGCCGCGCAAGGTGCACCTCAATTCGTGGGAGGCGCTGGGCTTCAACCTGTCTGAGCCTGCGCTGATCGCGCTGGCTGATGACGCCGCCAACCTCGGCATCGAACGCTTCGTGCTCGATGACGGCTGGTTCGGGGCCAAAGGCAAGGGACGCCGCGACGACACCACCAGCCTTGGCGACTGGACGGTCTCGCCCGATGTGTTCCCGAACGGCCTCGATCCGCTGATCGCCCATGTCCACGAACGCGGCATGGATTTCGGCCTGTGGGTCGAGCCCGAAATGGTCTCGCCCGACAGCGACCTCTACCGCAAGCACTCCGACTGGTGCCTGCACCTCGAGGGGCGCGAGCGGCCGACGATGCGTGAGCAGTTGGTGCTCGATCTGACGCGCGGCGAGGTGCTGGGCCACCTGTTTGCGCGGCTTGATGCGCTGCTCAGCCAACACGCCATCGCTTACCTCAAATGGGACCATAACCGCGACCTGTTCCCCTCGGCTGGCAAGGCCGCAGCGCAGACGCAGGGCTTCACTGCCTTGCTCGATGCCTTGCGCGCCGCGCACCCCGAGGTGGAGATCGAAAGCTGTTCGAGCGGAGGGGGGCGGATCGACTTCGGCGTGCTGACCCGCACCCACCGCGTGTGGCCGTCGGACAATAACGACGCCATCGAGCGGCTGCGGATCATCCCGGCATGGTCGCAATTCCTCCCGCTCGAAGTGCTCGGCAGCCATGTCGGCCCCTCGCCCAACCCGATCACCGGCAGGCGGCTCGCGATGGACTTCCGCGCCAAGGTCGCGCTGTTCGGGCACATGGGGGTCGAGGCCGACCCTGCGCGGATGATCGAGCGTGACCGCGAGAGCCTCGCTGCGCATATCGCGCTCTACAAGGACTGGCGCGAGGCATTGCATTCGGGCGCGATGTGGCGGCTGGCGCATCCCGATCCGAACGTAACCGGGATGATCGTCACCCACGGCGACAAGGCGCTGGCGCTGGCAGCGCAGACTGCCTTCTCGCCGGTGTTCGACGCCGCGCCGGTGCGCCTCGCCGGACTGGAACCGCAAGCGCGCTACCGCGTCACTCTGCCCGAGCCCTGGCCGGCCAGAGCGCGCCACTACCTCGCCGATCCCGGGCAATGGCACGCCGGGCTCACCCTGTCCGGCGCGGCGCTGATGGGCCACGGCCTTGCGCTGCCCCTCACCCATCCCGAGACCGCGTGGCTGATCGCGCTGGAGAAGGTCGCG
>JBKDUW010000002.1:0-16603 GCA_046339235.1 Erythrobacteraceae bacterium
CGCCGAGCCTTCCGCTTCGGTCAGACGCATCAGCGCCCGCTGGCCGGTGTGAATCTCGATTTCGGGGTTCTGGCGCGCGGCCAGCATCGCCTGCTTCAGACGGGCCATGGCAATGATCGATTCGTCGGCAAGGGCCTCGGCTTCGCGGATCAGCTTCTTGAGGTTGTAGGCGTCGGACATGATACGGTCGTTCATTGTGGGTCTCAGGCGCTCACCGCTGCTCATCCTGTGGCGGATATCTGGTCCACGGAGATGGTCGCCTTGCCTTCTGTCGCCTTGCTCAGGGTAACAGCCGCGGTAATGGTCAGCACCACGGCGGCCAGAACCCCCGATGCGATCCCGACGATCGCCCCCAGGCGGAACAGAACGGCATGCTCGCCATCGAGCACTCCGGGGACAACCCGCGGCTCGCCCGGCCTGAGCCAGGGCGCCCCTGGTCGAGCAGCGGCATCGCGTCGCTCATCAGCAGCCTGCCCGGGTCGTCCCGGCTCAACTGGTCGGCAAATATCGCCGCCTCGGGTATCTGCTTTTTCGTGTATGCAGCTTCACTGAAGGCCCCGCTGGCACCTCTATCCGTAGGTTACCCGAGGAGTGCCGTCACTGGGTGCTCGTCCTCGGCATTTTCAGCAGGCGCAGGTGGAAGCGTCGCCCGGTAATTCTCGACCAGCTCACCCAAACTGCCGGCCTCGTAGATGTCCTTGAGCGCGCGGATATGCTGGTTGATGCGGGTTTCGGACACGCCGAGTTCCTGCGCGATGACCTTGATCGGGACGCGCCGGTCAATGCGTTGCATCACGGCTTGCTGCCGGTCGGTCAGCCGCCTTGCGGCTCCGGACAACATGGGCTTCTCTATTAGCTGTGCCCTCCCCGGTTAGCATACGGCATAATCCAAGCGTGCGACGAATGCACCGGGTTTGGAGGATTTTGCAGTTCAGGCCGCCGAACTGTTGACACCGACCGACTGAAGGTAGCGTTTGATGTTGCGCGCCGCCTGCCGCAGGCGCTGCTCGTTCTCGACCATGGCGATACGCACATAGCCCTCGCCGTTCTCCCCGTACCCGACTCCCGGGGCGACCGCGACCTGCGCCTGGGTGAGGAGCTGTTTGGAGAATTCGAGACTGCCCATCGACTTCAATGCCGGCGGAAGCGGCGCCCAGGCGAACATCGAGGCGGGCGGCGGCGGGATGTCCCAGCCAGCCCTCCCGAAGGCTTCGACCATCACGTCGCGGCGCTTGTGATAGAGCTGGCGATTGCTCTCGATGATGTCCTGCGGGCCGTTCAATGCGGCGCAGGCGGCGGCCTGGATCGGGGTGAAGGCGCCGTAATCGAGATAGGACTTCACCCGCGTCAGCGCCGCGATCAGCTGCTTGTTGCCGACCGCAAAGCCCATCCGCCAGCCGGCCATCGAATAGGTCTTGGACATCGAGGTGAACTCGATCGCGACATCCTTCGCGCCCGGCACCTGCATGATAGAAGGCGTCGGCTTGCCGTCGAAATAGAGCTCGGAATAGGCCAGATCGGAGACAACCCAGACCTGATTTTCCTTCGCCCATGCCACCAGCCGCTCGTAGAAGGCCAGATCGACGATCTCCGAGGTGGGATTCGACGGATAGCTCACCACCAGCACGCTGGGGCGCGGCACGGTGAAACTCATCGCCCGCTCGAGGCTGTTCCAGTATTCCTCGTCGGGCGTGGTCGGCACCGAACGGATCGTGGCGCCGGCAATGATGAAACCGAAGGTGTGGATCGGGTAGGACGGGTTGGGCGCGAGCACCACATCGCCCGGCGCGATGATCGCGGTGGCGAGGCTGGAAAGGCCCTCTTTCGAGCCCATCGTCACCACCACTTCGCTCTCGAGATCGAGCTCGACCCCGAAGCGGCGCGCGTAATAGCCTGCTTGCGCGCGGCGCAGACCGGGAATGCCCTTGGACTGCGAATAGCCATGCGCATCGGGCTTGGCCGCAACCTCGCACAGCTTGTCGATGACATGCTGCGGCGGGGGCTGATCGGGGTTGCCCATGCCGAGGTCGATGATGTCCTGCCCTTCCAGACGGGCCGCGTGCCGCATCGCATTGACCTCGGCGATCACATACGGCGGCATCCGCTTCATGCGGTAGAACTGGTCATTCATCGCGTTACATCACCTTGTCTTGCGCGGCCATGATGCGGTGCCGCGCCGTTTTTCTCCCTAGGCGAAGTCGTCGGGCCGTGGGAAGGCGTTTTCCGCAATTGCGACTTGCCCGGATTGGCGGCACTAAGAAGCAGCGGGACCATCAAGGGACGTTCAGGCAATGGCACATGATACCGATCCGATGGCTGCGGCCAGCGAAAGCTTCAAGGGCTTCTTCGACATGCAGGGCGAAGCGATGCGCGAACTGTTCTCCGGAGCAATGGGCGGACCGCTGACGCCCGAGGCGCTGCAATCGCTGATGCCGCAGGGGCTGGACGCGAGCGAACTGGGCGAATGGGCCAGCGCAGCCACGCAATTGCAGCAGCTGTGGCTCGATTTTGCCGCCTATCAGACAAGCCAGGCCGCCGAGAAAGCGGCCAAGGGCACCAATATACTCGATCCGGCGCAGTGGATGGTGCTGTCGCAGAGCATGCTCGGCCAACTGCCCAAGGATCTGTTTGTTGCCCAGACCAAGCTCGCACAGGATTCGCTGCAATTGTGGCAGGGCGTGGCCCAGCAGTTCATGGCCGGCGCTGCTGCGGGCACGCCGAGCGAGGCGCCCGGTCCCGCCGCGCTCCCCAAAAGCGACCGGCGATTTGCCGATCCTGCCTGGCGCGCGCATCCAGCATTCCTGCTGCTGCACCAGACCTATCTGATGCTGGCCGACTATTTCCGCGCCTCGGTCAAGAACATGGAAGGGCTTGATCCGGTCAAGCGCCAGAGCCTTGAATTTGCGGTCAGCGCGCTGGCCGAGGCGATGAGTCCCGACAATTTCCTGCTCACCAATCCGGTCGTGATGAAGCGCACAGTCGAAAGCCGCGGCGGTAATCTGGTGCGCGGGATGCAGCACCTCATCAATGACCTCAAGCGCGGGCAGCTGACCCATACCGATCCTGACGCCTTCAAGCTGGGCGAGAACCTCGCCGCCACGCCGGGCAAGGTGGTGCACGAGACCTCGCTCTACCAGCTGATCCAGTATTCGCCTTCCACGCCCGAAGTGCTCGAAGTGCCGCTGATCATCTTCCCGCCGTGGATCAACCGCTTCTACATCCTCGACCTGACGCCCAAGAAGAGCTTCATCAAATGGGCGGTCGATCAGGGCATCTCGGTGTTCGTCGTCAGCTGGAAATCGGCCGACGCGAGCATGGGCGAGGTGGTTTGGGACGATTACATCCGTGCCCAGATGGAAGCGATCGATCTCGTCCGCACCCGGCTCGATGTACCGCGGGTCCATACAATCGGCTATTGCGTGGCCGGCACCACGCTAGCGGCGACGCTGGCGATCCTCGCGCGCCGCGGCGAGGCGGAGAAGGTCAAGAGCGCGACCTTCTTCACCGCGCAGGTCGATTTCGAGAAGGGCGGCGACCTCAAGCATTTCATCGACGAGGGCCAGCTCAAGTTGATCGACCAGCTTTCTCCGCAAGGCTATCTTGACGGGCGCTATCTCGCAGCGACCTTCAATGCCCTGCGCGGCAAGGACCTGATCTGGAACTACGTCGTCAACAACTACCTACTCGGCGAGGACTATCCGGCCTTCGACCTGCTGCACTGGAACGGCGACGTCACCAACCTGCCCTCCAAATGGCACAATGATTATCTGCGCGATCTCTATCGCGACAACAAGCTGGTGGTGCCCGATGCGCTCAGCGCCGATGGCACGCCGATCGATCTGACCCGCGTGACCACGCCCGCCTTCGTGCAGGCCGGGCGCGAGGATCACATCGCGCCGGCCGAAAGCGTGTGGCGCATCACCGAGCACTTCAAGGGGCCGTTGGAGTTCCTGCTGGCAGGATCGGGCCATATCGCCGGCGTGGTCAATCCCCCCGCCTCGGGCAAGTACCAGTACTGGCTCGGCGATAGCGCAGCGCCTTCGCTGAAGGCCTTCGTCGAGAGCGCCCAGCAACACCCCGGAAGCTGGTGGCCACATTGGCTCGGCTGGCTGCACCAGCAGTCGGACACGCGGGTCGCCGCAAGCGGCAAGCGGGTGCCGGGGGGCAAGGGCGATTCCGTGATCGAGGATGCGCCCGGGCGCTATGTAAAGACGCGTTGATTGCACGCAAATCGCGCGGCCTCATCCGGGTATCGCACACAACCCTATGATTTAAAGCGCCTTTCATGATTATTGTGCGCTGCACAAAAATCCTTGACTTCGCAGCCGCAATGCCTACTTTGTGCAGTGCAACATGAAGCGAGGTCATCATGTCCGAAGTAGAATCTGCTCCCGTCGCCAAGATCGATGCCGCTGCCGAAAAGGCCTATGCCGAAGCATCGGCCAAGGTTGCCGAAGCGCCCAAGGTCGAGAAGACTCCGGCGAAGGCTGCCGTCAAGGCGCCGGTCGTGAAGAAGGCTGACGCGCCGAAGAAGCCGGTTGCCAAGAAGCCCGCCGCCAAGAAGCCCGCCGCCAAGAAGGTCGCAGCCACGAACGTTGCCGCCAAGACGATCGCTGCGCCGAAGAAGCCGGCACTGGTTAAGAAGGTCGCCCCCAAGGCTGCCAAGACCGCCACCGCTCCCAAGACCAACCCCATCACCAAGCTCAAGGATACCATCATGACCACCGCCAAAAATACCGACATCACCGCCACCGCCAAGGACATGTTCGCCGACATCCAGACCCGCGCCAAGACCGCCTACGCCAAGACCAGCGAATTGACCGCTGATGCGGGCGAGTTCACCAAGGCGAACGTCGAAGCCGTCGTCGAAAGCGGCAAGATCTTCTTCGCCGGCGCGCAGGAAATCGTGAAGGGCGACATCGAAACCGGCAAGACCGTGATCGAAACCGTCACCGAAGACGCCAAGAAGATCGCCGCGATCAAGTCGCCGACCGAACTGATGCAGCTGCAGGGCGAAATCGTCCGTCGCAACTTCGACGCGCTGGTCTCGTTCGGCTCGAAGCGCACCGAAGCCTGGGTGAAGCTCACCAACGAGGCTTTCGCTCCGATTTCGAACCGCGTCAGTGTCGCCGCCGAGAAGATCTCGAAGGCTGCGTAATTCAAGTTTCTGA
The DNA here is from genome assembly GCA_046339235.1 of Erythrobacteraceae bacterium. Taxonomy (GTDB): domain Bacteria; phylum Pseudomonadota; class Alphaproteobacteria; order Sphingomonadales; family Sphingomonadaceae; genus Erythrobacter. The sequence continues at coordinate 5,172 of JBKDUW010000002.1, forward strand.
ACTGGGCCTCTCCTCTCTCTCCCAATCCCGGTTCACGAAAGCGCGCTGAAAAGCGCCGGGCCGAGCGGACCACTGGTCAGCTCGGCCCTTTTCTTTTGGCACTCCGGGCGCAGCAACCGCTTGCGCTGGCCCGCGCGAATCCCATAATGGAGGCTCATGCCGATCTTGACCGTCACCCCCGCCGCTGGCGCCGAGCTGCTGCTGTTGCCGCTTGGTCAAAACGTGCACGCGGGCGACGAGGATGACGGCAAGCATGCGGGCGGCTCGGGCGGCAGTCAGGTCGGGGTTGCGACCAAGACCCGCGCCAAGGCCAAGAAGCCGAGCCAGTACAAGGTGCTGATGCTCAACGACGACTACACCCCGATGGAATTCGTGGTGTTGGTGCTGAAGCGGTTCTTCAGCATGGATCTGGAGCAGGCCACCCGCGTGATGCTCCACGTCCACCAGCGCGGCGTCGGCGTTTGCGGGATCTTCCCCTATGAAATCGCCGAGACCAAGGTCAATCAGGTGATGGACTTCGCGCGCCAGAACCAGCACCCGCTGCAATGCACGCTCGAAAAGGCGTGAGCCCAAAGGGCACTTGCGCGGCGTGACCGGCCAGCCCCACCACCCCGAGCCCGATCCCGTCCTCCCCGGACAGGAAAGCGTGTGGAACTATCCCCGCCCTGCCATCGCCGAGCCGACCGCGCGCCACATCCGCATTGTCCATCAGGGCGTGGTGCTGGCCGACACCCGCGCGGCATGGCGAACGCTCGAAAACAGCCACCCGCCGACCTACTACATTCCGCAAGCCGACATCGCGATGGCGCACCTCATGCCCAATCCGGCGCGCTCAATCTGCGAATGGAAGGGCCAGGCCGCCTACTGGGACGTGATGATCGGCGATGACCGCATCGCGCAGGCAGGCTGGAGCTACCCCGCGCCCACGGCGCCCTTTGCAGGGATTGCGGGACATATCGCCTTTTATGCCGCGCCCTTCGACGACGTTATGGTCGATGGAGAGCAAGTGACGCCGCAGCCCGGCGGGTTCTATGGCGGCTGGATCACCGCCCGCGAGGCCGGGCCATTCAAGGGCATTCCCGGCAGCCGGTTCTGGTAAATCCCTCGCTCATCATCCGCGCTCCAGAAATTGGGGGCATGACGCGCGCGCCGACACGCGCTAGGGCGCTGCAATCATCGACGGAAAAACGCCGCAAGTGCCCAACCTGATCCCCAGCATCGATCGGTATATCCTGCGGCTCACGCTGGTGCCAATGCTCGGCGTCTTCGCGCTCGCCGCTTCTCTGCTGATGCTCGACAAGATGCTACGCCTGTTCGATTTCGTCGCGGTCGAAGGCGGGCCGGTGGCGGTCGTGTTCAAGATGCTGGGCGCGCTGATTCCCGAATATGCCAGCCTCGCGATCCCCTTGGGGCTCTTGCTCGGCGTGCTGCTCGCCTTCCGCAAGCTCGCCACCACCAGCGAGCTCGACACAATGCGTGCCGTCGGCCTGTCCTATAACCGCCTGCTACGCATGCCCTACATCATCACGCTGCTGCTGCTGGCGGGGAACGTGGCGCTGGTGTTCTACATCCAGCCAATCAGCCGCTATTACTACGAGCAGATGGAATACGAACTGCGCTCGGGCGCGCTGGGCGCCTCAATCAAGGTTGGCGAATTCACCACGCTGGCGGACCGCATGGCGCTGCGGATCGAGGAAAGCGAGGACGAGGGCCGGCGGCTGATCGGCATCTTCGCCCGCGTCTCGAACGACAAGGGGCAGGTGCTCTCGATCTCGGCGCGCGAGGGGGCGTTCCTTGCCACCCGCGACAATCCCGATACGATCATCCTGCGCCTGACCGAAGGCACCATCGTGCAGGACACAGGAATGCATGAGGGCGGCAAGCAGACCCCGCGCGTGCTCAGCTTCAGCCGCCACGATCTGCCGATCGACCTGCCCGCAATCGAGAAGTTCCGCGCCCGCGGCGATGCCACGCGCGAATACATCCTGCCCGAACTGCTCAGCATCGGATGGAGCGACAAGAGCGCCCCGCGTCAGCGCGATGCCAGTGTGGCAAGCTTCAATTACCGGCTGGTCGAGATCGTCATGATGCTGCTGATGCCGCTGCTGGCGGTGGCGCTGGCGATCCCGCCAAAGCGTTCAACCAGCGCCTTGGGCGTGTTCGTCTCGATCGTCATGGTGGTAGCCTATCACAAGGTCAACCAATACGGCGAGGATGTCGCGGCGCTCGGCCGGCTTGATCCGATCCTCGCGCTTTGGGTACCCTTCGTGATCTTCGCTGCGCTCATCCTGTGGATGTATTACCGCGTGGCCCATGTGCCGGGTGGTCAGGCGATCGGCGCGCTCGAGACTGCCTTTGCCAAGCTGTCAAAGCGGGTAACCAAACTGTTCACGCGCCGCCGTCCAAAAGGCTATCCGGCCGTGCCCGAGCTCACCGCGACAGCGCCGGCGGAATAGGCAGCGATGCAGCTCGATTTCTTCCCCTCGCGCACGCTGACGCTCTACCTGGCAAAGATGTTCGTGGTGCGCATCCTCGCGGTGCTGATCATGCTGGTACTGGTGCTGATGGCGCTCGATCTGCTGGCAGCGACGGGCGACATTCTCAAGGTGCCGGGCAATGGCCAAGCCGAGATCGCTCGCTATGCCAGCTTGCGTATTCCGCAGCTGGCAAGCCGGTTCCTGCCCTATTCGGTGCTGCTGGCGACGCTGATCACGCTAGTGACATTGAACCAGAACAGCGAAGTGGTGGCGATGAAGGCCGCAGGGCTCAGCGCGCATCAGGTGCTCGCGCCGCTGCTGCTGACCGCTGCGCTGGTGGCGGTGGTGAGTTTTGCCTTCAACGAACGCATTGTCACCCGCGCCAATGCCACATTGAAGGCGTGGGAGGCGGCGGATTATGGGCCCGTGCCCGAAAGCACGGGCGACGCGGGCGCGGTGCGCTCCAACGTCTATCTCACCGACGGGCGTAACATCCTGTCAGCAGCCACGCTAACCGGGAGCGGCACGGATATCGTGCTCACCAATGTCACCTGGTACGAGCGCGCAGCTTCGGGCATCATCCGCGAGCAGATCCGAGCCCCGCGCGCCGTCTATGCCGCGCCCGGCTGGCGGCTGGAAAACCCGGTGCGCTTCGACGTGGCCGGCGCAATCACCGAACAGACGCAGGCGCTGGTGGTGGGCAAGTCGCTCAGCCCCGAGCGGATCGATCTGCAATCGGTCGATCCGGATTCGCAGAGCTTCTGGGAGCTGTCCGAAACCATCGATGCCTTCGAGGCGGCCGGCCGCAACACCAATGAAATGCGCGCCAAGTGGTGGCACCGCTTGTCGGGGCCCTTATCGGCATTGCTGATGCCGCTCTTGGGCTCGGTCGCCGCCTTCGGGTTGGCGCGTTCGGGCCAGCTCTTCGTGCGCGCGATCATCGGCATGGCGCTGGGCTTTGCCTATTTCGTGGTCGACAATGCCGCGCTGGCGATGGGCAGCTTCGGCGGATACCCGCCCTTCCTCGCCGCCTGGGCGCCGTTCTTCCTGTTCCTGCTGCTGGGCGAGACGGTGCTGCTCCGGAAGGAAGAGTGAGCGCCTACCGGATTAGGTTGGCGAGGCCTGACGATGCTACATCGTTTCATCTGGTCGAGGACGATGCCGCCAGCCTCTTGCGCGAAGAGCCATCTCTCGCCGGCACGGTGATCCCGCCGACCGCTTCAACAGCAGATCACGCCCGCATTATCGCCAAGGGCCGCAGTCTTGCTGCACTGCACGGCGAGGAAATCATCGGCTTTGCCGCGATCGGACCGGCAGGGCGCGAGCTGCATTTGAGCGAATTGAGCGTTGCCCGCGCCCATCAGCGCTGCGGTGTGGGCTCATTGCTGATTCGCGCGATGATGATCGATGCACGCAATTCGGGCTATCGGGCAGTCACGCTCAACACCTATCGCGACATTCCGTGGAACGCGCCGTTCTATGCCCGCTTCGGCTTTGTGGAAGTCGAGAACTTCGAAGGGCGGCCGCATCTGGTGGAAAGTCACCAAGGCGCGGCCGCCATCGGTCTGCCGATGGAGCGGCGCTGCGCGATGATCTGTTTTGTAGATTGATGAGGCGGGGGAAACCCTACCTTCTTTTCCCCATCGTGCTGCGCGCAATCCGCGCCACCAGCACCATCATCCCGGGATGGTTCGCACCTTCATAGGTTGATCCGGTGCCAAGCTCACGCGCCAGCCGCCGGTGCGCTTCGGGCAGATCGTGATAGGGCATCGAAGGCATCAGGTGGTGCAGCGCGTGATAGCGCAGGCCGACCGGTGCCCAGATTTCCGCAGCCAGACCCGGAGGCGGCACGTTGACAGAATCGAGGAACTGCGCGGTCACCGTCATCGCCTCGCTCTCGTTCTCCCACAGGTGGGCGACGAGCGTGCGCAACTGGTTGAGCAGTGCAGTGAGCGACAGGATCGACAGGGCAATCGCCAGTGGCTGCCAGCCGATCACAGCCACGCTGCCGATCAGCGTCCACGACCACACGAACACGCCCGCCTCCTGCCAGCGCACGCGATTGGCAAACTCGCCCTCGGGCGGGCGGCGGCGGACTTCGGGGTTGATCTGGAGCGACGAGAACCGCTCCCACGTGAGCGTGCGCACCGCAGGGATCAGCGCGCCCAGCGGCACCAGCACCGCCGCGCGCACAATCAGCGCCACCGGCGCGAGGATCGCGACAATCACGAACAGCGGCAGGCTCCACGGCTTCATCAGCGCGAGCGGGAGATATTCGGGGTCCTCGACCGTGCCATATTGCGTGCGCTTGTGGTGGATGGTGTGGACGCCCTCGTACATGAAACTGGGCGTCAGCAGCGGGATGCCGACCAGCCGATTCCATGCCGTGCGGAAACCGGGCAGCGCATCGCGGTGGATGTGGGTGAGTTCGTGGATGAACATTAGCGCGCGGTAGAGCGCGAGCGCCGCCACCAGTCCGGCGGCCAGTTGCACCGCAAGGCTGCCGGAAAGGATCGCGGTGGCAATCCCGGCATAGCCCAGCCCGGCCGAAATGAGCATATCGGGCCAGTAGATGCCGGGTTTCGTCTCGCCCAGCCCCTTGGTCAGATCGCGCGCGGCGCGCAGCATATCCTTGTCGTCCGCCGCCATGAACTGGATGCGGGTCGCCTTGGCAGGCGCGGGGTCACAAGGGACGAGGGTGTCGAGGGTGTGGTTCATCGTGTTGGGCGAGGTCATGGCTGGCAAAATCCTGTGGCCCGCCCTACTCGAAATCGGGGGTCAAGCCAAACGTGTCCTGTCGGTGAGTGTGATCGATTGTCTTGCGTCAATGGCGCAGGCGCGACACAGACACCTTGATATTGAGCAACTACGGGGACGACCGCGTGTCAGATGCAAACACCACTCGCGCCCAGATAAGCATCGAGCCGGTCTCGGACAAGCGCGGTCGGGCCGCGTTTGTCGATTGCGGTCGGGCGTTTTCGGACCGCCTCCCCAATTTCGTCCCGCAGATCCGCGCCGAGCAGCTGGAACTGATCGATCCCGGCAAGAACCCGTTCTTCGGCCACGGGCGGGTGCAGCTGTTCATTGCCAAGGCCGGCGGCCGCGCGGTCGGGCGGATTTCGGCCCATATCGACGAACTCGCACTCGCGATGCCGGCAGAGCAGGGGTTCGGCCCGGGCACCGGCTTTTTCGGCTATTTCGATGCCGAGGACGAGGAAATCGCCCGCGCCTTGCTGTCTACGGCCGAGGCCTGGCTGGCGGGCGAGGGCATGACCCGCGTGCTCGGCCCGATCTCACTGTCGATCTGGGAGGAACCAGGGCTGCTGGTGCGCGGCCAAGATCACCCGCCGATGATCATGATGGGCCACCATCCGGCGCATTATGCCGCCTGGATCGAGGCCTTCGGTTTCACCCGCGCCAAGACACTCTACACCTATGATCTCGACATCACCCGCCCGTTCTCGCCGCTGATCCAGCGCATCGTGCAATCGGGCCACAAGAACGCACGGATCAATGTCCGCCGGGTCGACAAAAGCCGCTGGGATGACGAGGTCGCGATCATTCTGGCGATCCTCAACGATGCATGGTCGGACAATTGGGGCTTCGTGCCCTTCACCCCCGAAGAAGTCGCCTATGCCGGCAAGAAGCTGCGCCAGATCATTCACGAGGAACTCAACATGATCGCCGAAGTCGACGGGCGGCCGGTGGCCTTCATGCTGACCTTCCCCGACGTCAATGATGCGCTGGCGAAGATCAATGGCAAGCTGTTCCCGTTCGGCTGGATCCACATGCTGCGCTGGCTCCGGCACCCCAAGGGCGCAGGCATGCGGGTGCCGCTGATGGGGGTGCTGAAAGAACTCCACAACAGCCGGATGGCGAGCCAACTGGCCTTCATGATGATCGAGACGATCCGCCAGGAGGCCAACAGCAAATTCCAGGCGTCCCGCGGCGAGCTTGGCTGGGTGCTCGATGACAATCAGGGCATGATTGCAATCGCCGACACGATCCAGAGCAAGATCAACCGCGAATATGCGATCTATGAGAAGAAGCTGGGGTGATTTTCGGTCGCGCTTTCGCGCGATGCAGACCATCCACCCCCAAGAAAAAAGGCCTCCACTCGGGAGAGCGGAGGCCTTTCGGGATCGTATCACCAGCCACTTGGACGGGAGGGGGGTCTTGGCGGTGACAAAGTAAAAATGCACCTTCTGAAATCCGGTTCCCGGCCCGCAGAAATTTTTTTGCGAGCGCTTGCGGTCGGCAGCGCGGTCGCCTTCGCGAGACAGGCGACGGCGCGGGCCGGAACCGCTAGGCGTCCGAATCGCTTATGCCATCACAGCCCCAGTTGCTGACCCATCCAGCGGAGCCGACCATGTCACTCGGAAGCCAGATCGCCGCCAACCTGCCCTACCTGCGGCGTTATGCCCGTGCGCTGACCGGATCGCAGGCGGCAGGCGATGCATTTGTCCGCGCGATGCTTGAGGCGGTGGTGGCCGATGCGGCGCTGATGGCCTCGCTGGATGGCTGCCGCGTGCCGCTCTACCGCGCCTTTACCAAGGTCTGGGCGAGCGCGCAGCTGGCTGATGCGCCGGTGGCCGGGGCCAACACGAGCGAGCACGAGGCCGGCGCGCAGCTCAGGCTCGGCGCCATGACCCCGCCCGCCCGCCAGGCGCTGCTGCTGACCACGCTGGAGGATTTCACCACGGCCGAGGCCGCAGCGATCCTAGAACTCGACAATGCAGCCGTCGCTGCGCTGGTCGCCGAGGCGGTGGCCGAGATCGAGGCGGAACAGAAAACCTCGGTGCTTATCATCGAGGACGAGCCGCTGATCGCGATGCAGCTGGAAGATCTCGTCAGCGGGCTGGGCCACAGGATTTATGGCACCGCTGCCACGCGGACGCAGGCGCGCGAAGTGGTGGGGGACACCCTCCCCGGACTGGTGCTGGCCGATATCCAGCTCGCCGATGGCTCGTCCGGCCTCGATGCGGTCGACGATATTCTGGGGGTGGGCCGCGTGCCAGTGATCTTCATCACTGCCTATCCCGAACGCCTGCTGACCGGCGACCGGCCCGAGCCGACCTATCTCGTCACCAAGCCGTTCCAGGAAGCTACGGTGCGCGCGGCAATCAGCCAGGCGCTGTTCTTCCAGTCGAGCAAGCCGCTAGGTTAAGCTTCCCTAACCCCTTCCCTTATCCGGAAATCCGCCGGCCGCCGGATCGGCACGCGCATGGTGCAGACGACGCCCTTATGGCGAAAATCGAGCGCGACCGGCTGGCGCAATTCATGGGCGACGATTTTTTCGATGAGTTCGGTGCCGAAGCCGCGATTGCGCTCGGTGGTCACCGGCGGCCCGCCGCTCTCGCGCCACTCGACCTCGGCCAAGTGCTCGCCCACCATCTGCCAGCGGATCGTCACCTGCCCGCCCGCCACGCTCAGCGCGCCGTATTTGGCGGCGTTGGTCGCCAGTTCGTGCACCGCCAGCCCGAAGGACAGCGCATCATTGGGCGCCAGTTCCAGCGGCGGCCCGTCGAGCAGAATCGCATCATCGAGCGCCAAGCGGAAATGCTGCAACTCCGCCTCGATCACTGAGCGGATCGGGGTGGTGCCCCAGTCGGTCACGGTGAGCAGATCATGCGTTGCCGAGAGCGCGCGGATGCGGCCTTCGAGACTATCCGCGAATTCATCGAGATCGCGGGTGCGGCGGCGGGTGAGCGAGAGGATAGACAGCACATTGGCGAGCGTGTTTTTGACCCGGTGGTTCAATTCGCGGGTCAGGGAATTGCGGATCGAATGCTGTTCTTCAAAGAACGCCAGCCGCGCCTGATCCTCGTAGGCCTGCTGGGTCAGCAGCCGGGCAAGCAGCATCAGCAGGCTTGCCAGCGCGAGGCCGAACACCAATGTCACCATGGATAGCGGGCTGAGCATCCGCGCACGAGCGGATTCGATCACCAGCAGCAGTTTGCGATTGGCGATGGTGACCTGCTCTTCCACACGCTCGCTCGCGGCATCGCCGATGGTATGGGTCACCAACAGGTGCCCGGTGCTGGCCTCGCCATCATAAAGCCGCACGCCGAAATCTGACGCGGTCTTCTGCGCCAGCGCCGTATCGAGGAATTCGCGCGCGCGAAACGAGGTGTAGACGAAGCCGATCAGCCGCCGGTCATCCTCGCCGAAGGTGCGGAACACCGGCATGTAGATCGCAAAGGCCGGCAGGTTGCCCGATTGCTCCTGTTCGAGCACGATCCGTCCCGATGCGGTCGGACGGCGTGCGAGTTCTGCCTCGGCCATGGCGGCGGCGCGGGCGGGATCGGAATACATGTCATAGCCCAGGGCGCGGCGGTTGCGCGCCGATGCGGGTGCGAACATCGTCACCGGCGCAATCCGCCCTGTGGTGGCGGGGCCTTGCGGATAGATGTCGGGAAAGCCGGGCTGGCGGGCGCGGACCTGCGCCATGAAGGCAGGGACATCGCTCGCCTCGATCACCGGCAGCCAACCGATCCCCTCGGCCCCCGGGTAATCGGTGTCGAGCCGCAGCGCCCGCACGAAATTGTCGAAGGTTTCGGGTTGCACGTCCGCGATACTGGCAAACAGCGCGGCGCCCGCGCGAAGATAGGAGGAAAAGCTGTTGCTGCTGCGATCGAGCGAGGCGGCGACGGTGCGGGCATATTCGCGCATCACCGCTCGCTCGCGCGCGCGGGCAGTGCTCTCGATTGCGAACACGCTCAGCGCCGTGATCGCGGCGATGGCGAGGAAGATCACCAGCGGGATCGCGCGCGGATAGAGCACCAGCCAGCGCCGCGCGCGGCTGTCGGCGGCCGACGCGCTGGCTTCAGGGGGCGGGGTGAACGGGGCGCTGGAAATCGCTGATGGTCCTGCGTGGATAGCGGGCGGGTTTGTGCCGTCGGAACCAAACATATGCCGCATCGTTCCCGAACAGTCCAAACGCGTTTACAATGCCGCCTTTGACCGCGCCTGTGCTAGAGCCTCTGGCACGGCGCAGGCCGCGCCAGGTGGATACGCGCCGGACCGGGATCAGGGAAAACCGACAATATCATGGCTTCAGACCGCAAACCGCCTTCAGCAAACGCCGCGCAAGGGCGCGCGCCGGAATGGTCTGACGGATTGAAGCAGCTGTATGATTCGGTGGTCGAGGAAGATCTGCCCGACAGTTTCAAGAACCTGCTCGCCCAGCTCGACGAGATCGATCCCCGCCGCGGCAGCAACGACAATGGCAGCAGGCAGGAGGGCCGCCCCTCGCAATCCCCGGATGGCCGGGGAGAGCGCGGATGAGCGATAGCGAGCCTGCCAGTAACAGCCCCCGAACGGCCGCGGAAAAGGCCGCCTTCAAGCGCGAATTGACCGATGTCGTCCCGCACCTGCGCGCCTTCGCCCGCGGGCTATGCGGCCGGCCCGACATGGCCGATGATCTGGTGCAGGAAACGCTGCTCAAGGCCTGGGCCGCGCAGGACCGGTTCGAGCCCGGCACCTCGATGCGCGCCTGGACCTTCGTGATTTTACGCAACGCCTATCTCACCGACATGCGCCGCAACCGTTTTCGCGGCGAGTATGACGAAGGCATGGCCGAACGCATCCTGACCGCGCCTGCGGGGCAGGAAGAACCGATCCACCTCAGCGATCTCCACCGCGCGCTGCTCACCCTCCAGCCCGAACGGCGCGAGGCGCTGCTGCTGGTCGGCGCGGGCGGGTTTTCCTACGAGGAAGCCGCCGAGATCTGCGGCTGCGCGGTCGGCACGATCAAGAGCCGCGTGGGCCGCGCGCGCGCTGCGCTCACCGAAATGCTTGCGAGCGGCAACATCCCGCGCCGCTCGACCGACGACGAGTCCGCCCACCGCGCGATCCTAGAGGAACTCGACGAAGTCGCGGCGGGCAATCTCGCCAGCACCCGCATCTGAGCCAGCAAAAAGGCCCGCGGCATCGCTGCCCCGGGCCTCTCTGTATCCTGAATTCAGGCGTTGGACTTAGTAAGTCCACACCGTCCCGCGGGCGAGGTTCTCGCTGGCGAAGGCGAGGTTGAGCTTCCCTTCGACCACGGCATCCAGATAGGCCGGACGCTTGTTCTGGTGATCAAGGTAATAGGCGTGCTCCCACACGTCGAGAACCAGCAGCGGGTTGAAGCCGCTATCGGCCAGCGTGTCGGCATCGTGGGTTTCCTCGATGCTCAGCTTGCCGTCCTTATCGGCGAGCCACACCCAGCCGCTAGCGAAGTGGCCTACGCCGCGAACCTTGAGCTGCTGCTTCAAGGCGTCGAGCGAACCGAAGGCTTCGTCGATCTTGGCGGCCAGATCAGCCGAAGGCGCGGTGCTCGCCGGGGCCATCGAGGCCCAGTAGAAAGCGTGGTTCCAGGTCTGCGCCGAGTTGTTGAACAGGCCCTGGTTGGTGCCGCGCGAGGCGGCGATGATCGCCTCAAGCGAGGCATCGGCGTGCGGAGTGCCTTCGATCGCGGCGTTCATCTTGTCGAGATAGGTCTGGTGATGCTTGCCGTAGTGGAACGACAGCGTCTCGGCCGAGATCGCCGGTTCAAGCGCGGTGTCGGGATAGGGCAGGGGGGAAAGTGCGAAAGCCATGATGTTCTCCAAAGGCATTGGGTGAATGGATCGGTTCTTTAGCAGCAACGCAGATGTGCGCGAAGGGTTGCAGCTTCAAGTCGTGCCGGTCGCTTGGGGGGGCTGGTCTGCCCCTGCAGAACGGTCAACCGCGCTTGTGACAGCGACGTTCATGGTGACATTGCCCAAGGTGCGCATCAGATCGGGCAGCATCTCGACGGCGACCAGCAATGCCAGCGGCTCGATCGGCACTCCCATCGCAAGCGCAATCGGCCCGATCGAGACGACGAAGCTGATCGATCCGGGCAGGCTGACGGCGCTGAGGCTGATCACGCTGGCGATGAAAATGCCCGCAATCGCGATGGCGGGCGGCACCTCCACCCCGGCGAGCGCT
>JBKDUW010000003.1:0-4035 GCA_046339235.1 Erythrobacteraceae bacterium
TCGTGGTGCAGACCCGCTTTGTCAGCGGTCTCGCGTTCAACGCCATCCGTCAGGGCCGCGCGGTGCCGCTGCCGATCGAGATCACCGTCAGCGACAATGGCCCCGGGATCGATCCCGCGCTGCGCGATCACGTGTTCGAGCCGTTCGTCTCGTCCAAGCCCTCGGGCCAGGGGCTCGGACTGTCGCTGGTGCGCAAGCTCGTGCGCGACATGAGCGGGAACATCAGCCACGAGCGCGACGCCCGCGCCGGTATCACCCATTTCCGCCTGCATTTGCCGCAGGCCCCGAGGTAGCGCCAGTCCATGCCCAAAAGCCCCCGCAACCCGATCCTGCTGGTCGAGGATGATGCCGCGATCGCAACGGTGATCATCGCGGCCCTGGAGGATGAAGGTTTTGCGATCTCGCATTGTACGGGGATCGCCGCTCGTGACCGCCTGCTGGCCGAACGCCGGTTCGCGGTGATGCTGACCGACGTCATCCTTGAAGATGGTGATGGATTGGCGTCACTTGTCGCAGTGCGTGAAACTGCGCCCGATATGCCGGTGATTGTGCTGTCGGCGCAGAACACGCTCGATACCGCAGTCCGCGCGAGCGAGAGCGACGCCTTCGAATACTTCCCCAAGCCGTTTGATCTCGACGAGTTGGTTCACGCGGTGCGCCAGGCCGCCGGGCAGCGCGTCCCTGGCGCCGACGATCTGGAACAGCGCGGCGAGGGCGAAAGCGAGGGCGAGCGGATGCCGCTGGTCGGCCGCAGTCCGGCGATGCAGACTGTCTACCGCATGATCACCCGTGTGCTGCGCAATGATCTTACGGTGCTGATTACCGGCGAAAGCGGCACCGGCAAGGAACTGGTCGCCGAAGCGATCCACGAGCTTGGCAGCCGCCGCACCGGGCCGTTCGTGGCAGTCAACACCGCGGCCATCCCCGCCGATCTGGTCGAAAGCGAGCTGTTCGGGCACGAGAAAGGGGCCTTCACCGGCGCCATCGCGCAGGCGATCGGCAAGTTCGAGCAGGCCAATGGCGGCACGCTGTTCCTCGACGAGATCGGCGACATGCCCGCCGAAGCGCAGACCCGTCTGCTGCGCGCGCTGCAATCGGGGCGCATCCGGCGTGTAGGCGGGCGGCAGGAGATTGCGGTCAATGTCCGCATCGTTGCTGCCACCAACCGCGATCTGGCACCGATGATCGCCGCCGGCACCTTCCGCGAGGATCTGTTCTACCGCCTCAACGTGGTGCCGATCGAACTGCCACCCCTGCGCGAACGGCGCGAGGATGTCGGCGCGCTGGCGCAGCATTTCCTCGTGCTCGCCGCCGAGGACGGCCTCCCGCGGCGCTATCTGACGCCCGATGCCATCGCGCGGCTCGAACAGCGCGGCTGGCGCGGCAATGTCCGCGAGCTCCGCAATGTCGTCTACCGCCTTGCCCTGATGGCGCGTGAGGAGCGGATCGATGCCGACACGCTGGTCGATCTGATCGGCGAGGAAGTGCTGCCGAGCGGTCAGGCCGCGCGTGAGGGCGGCGAGGGCTTTGCATCGGCGCTGGCAGCCTGGCTCGCGAACGAAGTACCGCCGTCCGGGACGGTCTATCACCGTGCGCTTGCCGCCTTCGAAAAGCCGCTCATCGAGCACGCGCTGGGCCGCACCGGGGGCAATCAGCTGCGCGCGGCCCAGTTGCTCGGCATCAACCGCAACACGCTGCGCAAGCGGATCGGCGAGCTCGGACTTGAGCCTGATCGCTTTTCCGGGACGTCCTGACGCAAGCAGGGGCGTGGCGGAATAGTTTGATCTTGCACATTTGCCACACCATTGTTGTAAAGGAGCAACGATGGACGCGCCCCTGTCTCGCCTGCTGAGCACAACGCCTCGGCAACCGCCGCGCTGGTGGCGGTCGTTCATCATCGCCTCGCGTCGGGCAAACATCTTCCGCTGGCTCGAAATCTTCTGCGCATTGGCGCTGCTGCTCGCGGTCGGGGCGACCTGGCTGACCTATTCGCGCGCCACTGCGCCCGATACCCTGCTGCCGACAATTCAAGTCTCGGTGCTGTTGATGGCGACGCTGGTGCCGGCGATGGCGCTGCTGGTGCTGATCGGGAGGCGGGTCGCGCTGCGGCGCGCGGCGGGCAGCACCGCGCGGCTGCACGTGCGCCTGGTATTTTTCTTCTCGATGGTCGCCGCCCTGCCGACGCTGCTGGTGGCGGGCTTTGCCGCCTTCCTGTTCCAGACCGGCGTCGACTTCTGGTTCTCCGACGATTCCCGCGGGCTGATGGAAAATGCAAATGCGCTGGCGCAGATCTACTACGTTGCCATCCAGCGCGATGTGCTGCAGGAAACGCTGGCGATGGCGAGCGACATGCGCTTCATTCTCGAGCGCGTGACGATCACCGATAATGACTTCCCCGATTTCTACGCCTTGCAGGCACAGGGACGGCAGATTTCGGAGAGCGCGATCCTCCAGCGCATGCCCGACAAGTCGCTGCGCACGGCCGCGATCCTCAACCTGACCGAGGACAACAGCCCGCTCGATTTCAGCGCCGAGGCCCTGCCGCGGCTTGATCAGGGCGAATTTGTGGTGGTGGTGGGCAGCCCCGAGCGGATCGAGGCATTGGCGCCGATTGATCCGGCGGGCGGCATCTACCTCTACAATGCCCGCACCACCGAAGAGAGCATGTTCAATTCGTGGTCGCGCGCGCAGTCGATCGTGTCGGCCTATGACCGGTTGACCGGCAGCGCACGGATGCTCCAGCTGCGCTTCAACATCGCGTTGGTCGCGGTCAGTCTGCTGCTGGTGAGCCTTGCGATATGGTTCGCGCTGCGCTTTGCAGACCGGCAGGTGAAGCCGCTCACCGATCTGGTCGGCGCGGCGCGCAAGGTCGGGCAGGGCAACTTCGGGCTCAGATTGGAAGGGCGCACCGGGGCGGACGAGATCGGCCTTCTCAACCGTGCCTTCAACCGCATGACCGCGCAGCTCGACAAGCAGACGCAGGCGCTGGTCAGCGCCAACCGCCAGATCGATGATCGCCGCGCCTTCACCGAAGCCGTGCTCGAATCAGTCACTGCCGGGGTGATCTCGGTTGATGCCGATGCGCGGGTGACGCTGATGAACTCCTCGGCGCAGACTTTGCTTGCATCTGAAGGGGAGGCGAGCTTGATCGGAGAGGCACTCGAAGCGCTCTCGCCCGAGCTCCTGCGCATTATTGCAGAGGGCAAGGAACGCGCGATCATCACCCACGCAAAGGGCACCGAACTGCTGACCCTTGCGGTTAAGGTCGCGCCCGGCACCAGCGGCCATGTGATCACCTTCGAGGACATCACCCGCCAGCTGCTCGATCAGCGACAGGCGGCGTGGTCCGACGTGGCACGGCGGATCGCGCACGAGATCAAGAACCCGCTCACCCCGATCCAGCTCGCCACCGAGCGCCTCAAGCGGCGCTACCGGACGCAGGTGGAGGAAAGCGAGCAAGAGCTGTTCGACGATCTCACCAGCACCATCGTGCGGCAGGTGGGCGACCTTCGGAAAATGGTCGATGAATTCTCCTCCTTCGCGCGCCTGCCCAAGCCGGTGTTCCGCGACGAGGACGCGCTGGATCTGCTGCGGCAATCGGTATTCCTGCAGGAAGTCGCGCATTCGGGCATCGCCTTTAGCGTCGCTTCGACAGCGCTGCATGACCGCGAAGTACGCTGCGATCGCCACCAGTTCAGCCAAGCGATGACCAACGTGCTCAAGAACGCGGTCGAAGCGGTGGAAGCGCGTGCGGGCGAGGCCAAGGGCGCCTATGCCGGCGAAATCGCGCTCACGATCGCCGATGCTGGCGAGGCTATCGTGATCACTATCGAGGATAATGGCATCGGCCTTCCGGCTGACCGCGAGCGCCTCACCGAGCCCTATGTCACGACGCGCGAGAAAGGCACCGGCCTTGGGCTTGCGATCGTCAATAAGATCGTCGACGAACATGGCGGCGACATGAGTTTTGCCAGCACCTCCAGCGGGGGAACGCGCGTCACCTTGCGCTTTGCCCGCAATCCGCAACCGGTCAGA
>JBKDUW010000004.1:0-14758 GCA_046339235.1 Erythrobacteraceae bacterium
GACACACCGCGATGATCGATCAACTCAACGGACCCATGGTGCTCGGTTTCGACGTGATCATGGTCGGCACCGTGCTGGCCGGTCTTGCCGCCTTTGCAATGGTGCTGGCGATCTACGCCGCGGTCACAATCCGCGATCCGATGGCCAAGCGCGTCAAGGTGCTCGAAGCCCGGCGCGATGAGCTCAAGGCCGGGATCGTCAAGTCGGTGATCAAGAAGCGCTCGCGTCTGGTCCGCAGCACCGGCTCGACCGAAAAGGTCAAGGACAACCTCGGCCGCCTCAACGTGCTGCAGGACAGCCAGATCAAGACGATCCAGCAGAAGCTGGCGCATGCCGGCTATCGCAACAAGGAACTGGCCTATTACATCATCGGCGCGCGCGCGATCGCGCCGATCGTGCTGGGCGGGCTTGCCGCGCTGATGATCTATGTCATCGACTACTTTCCCGACTGGGGCTCGATGACCCGCTTCGGCGCTTTCGCCGTGGTGCTGATCGTGTCCTACAAGGGCCCGGAAATCTTCCTCAGCAACAAGGCCTCCAAGCGCACCAAGGAAATCCAGAAGGGTCTGCCCGACGCGCTCGACTTGCTGGTGATCTGCGCCGAGGCCGGTCTGACCGTCGACGCCGCCTTCAACCGCGTCGCCAAGGAACTGGGCCGCGCCTATCCCGAACTGGGCGACGAATTCGCGCTGACCGCGATCGAATTGTCGTTCCTCAACGAACGCAAAATGGCGTTCAACAACCTCGCTTACCGCGTCAATCTTGAAGCCGTGAAGGGCGTGGTCACCACCATGGTCCAGACCGAGCGTTATGGGACCCCGCTCGCCAGCGCGCTGCGCGTGCTGTCGGCCGAGTTCCGCAACGAGCGTATGATGCGCGCGGAGGAAAAGGCTGCACGTCTGCCCGCGATCATGACCATCCCGCTGATCCTGTTCATTCTGCCGACGCTGTTTGTCGTTATTCTCGGCCCGGCAGCCTGTGCGATCTCGGACGCGCTGATCAGCCCAAACGGCGCGATGGCAAACCAGTAACCGGACCTGCGCACCATCCCGCCGCGCCAATAGCAGTGCGGCGGGATGGTGAAGCGGCACGCTCACCCATCCGGGGTGCCATTGCTACCCGCGCGTCATTTCTCCGGCGCGCATCCGGACCGCCTCCAGCATGACGCGCAGCATTGTCTGCTGTTCGGGGGCAAAGCCGGCCAGCAGATCGCGCTCGGTCGCCAGCGCCAGCGGCATGACCTCGGCGTGGATCGCCTGCCCCTCGCCCGTCAAAGCCAGCAGATGCGAGCGCCCGTCGACCGGATTGGGCACCCGCGCCACCAGCCCGCGATCCTCGAGCACCCGTACCGCGCGATTGACCGCAACCTTGTCCATGAGCGTCGCCGCTGTCAGCGCGCGCTGGGTCATCGCCCCCTCGCCCGCTGCGCTGGCCGCGCCATGATCGCCAAGGATCGCCATCACCCGCCATTCGGGGATTTTGAGCGCAAACCGCTTACGATAGCGCTCGGCGATGAGATCACTCACCGCATTGGACGCGACCGAGAGCTGGTAGGGCAGGAACCCGGCAAGCCGCCCCGCGTCCCCGCCTGCCCCGCCCTCACTCATAGGGCCGCGCGTCCCACCAGGGATAGAAGTCGGGCATGTCCTCACTCACCTTGCCGGGATAGGCCGGGCGGCGCTTCTCGAGGAAACTGGCGATGCCTTCCTTGGCGTCGGCCCCGCGGCTGAGGCGGTAAATCGCGCGGCTATCGATCTTGTGTGCCTCCATCGGGTGATCGGCCGCCGCCAGCCGCCACATCATCGCCCGCGTCATCGCCACCGAAATCGCCGAGGTGTTCTCGGCAATCTCGGTTGCGAGCATGCGCGCCGCGATCAGCAGATCCTCGGGCGCGTGAACCGAACGCACCAGCGCGCCGGCCCTGGCTTCCTCGGCATCGAAGATCCGGCCGGTGTAGCACCACTCCAAAGCCTGGCTGATGCCGACAATGCGGGGCAGGAACCAGCTCGAGGCGGCCTCGGGCACGATCCCGCGCCGGGCAAACACAAAGCCATAACGCGCAGTGCTGCTGGCAAGGCGGATGTCCATCGCCAGCTGCATCGTCGCGCCGACGCCCACCGCCACGCCGTTGCAAGCCGAAATCAGCGGCTTTTTCGATTCGAACAGCCGCAGGGTCAGCAGGCCCCCGCCGTCGCGCACGCGGGTGTCCGACAGGTCATCGATCTGGGTGGGATCGGAGAACACCTGCCCGCCCCCTTCGGGTGTCAGATCGGCGCCTGCGCAGAACGCCCGCTCGCCGCTACCTGTAAAGATCACCGCGCGCACGCTGTCATCGGCATCGATATCGTCCATCGCCGCCATGATCTCCTGCCCCATGGTGCGGGTATAGGCGTTGAGCTTGTCCGGACGGTTCAAGGTGATGGTGGCAATCCCGCCAGTCTTGGCGACGATGATCTGGGTGTAGTCGGTCATGAAATCCCTCTCCTTGCGTATCGCAGGTGATGCCATGAGCCACGCAAAAGAAAACCCCCGCAAAAGCGAGGGCTTTCCTTGTGCACCGGTGGCGGGGGTTGCGCTTAGCGCGGCGCCATGCGGCCACCCCGAGCGATTAGCGAGGGGCCATCCTGATCGCGCCGTCGAGGCGCACGTCCTCGCCGTTGAAATAGCCAGTCTCGATCATGGTCATGGCGAGCTTGGCATATTCCACCGGCATCCCGAGGCGCTTGGGGAACGGCACGCTGGCGGCGAGCGCATCGCGCACGTTCTGCGGCGCGGCGGCGAGCAGCGGGGTGTCGAAGATGCCCGGCAGGATAGTGTTGACGCGGATGCCCTCGTTCATAAGGTCGCGCGCGATGGGGAGCGTCATGCCGATCACACCGGCCTTCGAAGCCGAGTAAGCCGCCTGGCCGATCTGGCCGTCTTCACCCGCGACCGAGGCGGTGTTGACGATCGCGCCGCGCTCGCCGAATTCGTCGAGCGGATCGAGGCTCATCATCCCCGCGGCCGACTTGGCGATGCAGCGGAAGGTGCCGATCAGGTTGACCTGAATGACGAAATCGAAGGCCGAAATCGGGAAGTGCTTGATCGAGCCGTCTTCCTTCGAGCGGCTGGCGGTCTTGATCGCGTTACCGATCCCGGCGCAGTTCACCAGAATCCGCTCCTGCCCGTGCGCGGCGCGGGCCTTGGCGAACCCTGCATCGACATCGGCATCGCTGGTGACGTTGACCAGACAGAACACCCCGCCGAGTTCAGCGGCAAGCGCTTCGCCTTTTTCCGCGTTCATGTCAAAGATTGCGACCTTGGCACCCTTGGCAGCGAGCGCGCGCGCGGTGGCCGCACCCAGACCCGAGGCACCGCCGGTGACGACAGCGGGGGTATTGGCAGAAACTTCCATTATTCTCTCCTGATATTCAAACAGTGGGGCGAGGCGCTCAAAGGCTCTCGATACTCGTCACGTTGGCGCCACCGCCGCCTTCGCACATGGTCTGGAGGCCATACTTCTTGCCGTGGCGCTTCAAGGCATAGACCAGCGTCGCCATCAGCTTGGTGCCGCTCGCACCGAGCGGGTTGCCCCGCGCGATCGCGCCGCCGTGGACATTGAGCTTTTCCGGATCAGCGCCGGTGTGCTTGAGCCATGCAAGCGGCACGCTGGCGAAGGCCTCGTTGACTTCGTAAAGGTCGATATCGGCCATGCTGAGCCCGGCGCGCTGCAAGGCGCGGTCGGTGGCGAACAGCGGTTCTTCAAGCATGATCACCGGATCGCCCGCCGTCACCGTGAGGTTGTGGATGCGCGCCAGCGGGGTCAGACCGTGGGCCTTCAGCGCCGCTTCGGACACCACCAGCACCGCCGAGGATCCATCACAGATCTGGCTTGCCGAAGCCGCGGTGATCGCGCCATCGGGCGAGAGCAGCTTGACCCCCGCGATGCCTTCCAGCGTCGCATCGAAGCGGATGCCTTCGTCGATGGTGTGCAGCGCTGCACCTTCGGGGGTTTCGATATCCACGCCGACGATTTCGTTGTCGAACGCGCCCGCCTTGGTCGCGGCAATCGCCTTCTGGTGGCTCTCATAGGCGAACCGGTCGAGATCATCCTTGGTGAAGCCGTGCTTCTTGACGATCATCTCGGCGCCCATGAACTGGCTGAAATTGATTCCCGGCCACTTCGCCTCGATCCCGTCGGCCTTGTGATAGAGGCCTTCCTTCATGTGCAGCGTGACATTGGAGCCCATCGGCACGCGGGTCATGCTTTCCACGCCGCTGGCGATCACCACGTCCTGCGTGCCGCTCATCACGGCTTGCGCGGCAAACTGGATCGCCTGCTGGCTGGAGCCGCACTGGCGATCGATCGTCACCGCCGGGGTCGACTGCGGGAGCAGCTTGCTCGCCAGCACGCCCATACGGCCAACCTGCATCGCCTGCTCGCCCGCCTGACTGACGCAGCCGGTCACCACATCATCGATGGCCTTGGGATCGATCCCGCTGCGCTCGACGAGGGCGTCGAGCGACTTGGCCAGCAGATCCACCGGGTGCACCCCGGCCAGACGCCCGCCGCGGCGGCCGCCAGCGGTGCGGACCGCTTCGACGATGTAGGCAGTGCTCATTGCTCTCTCCTTGAATTCCGTGCTCTGGCCGGGCGCGCGCCAATCAGTTGCTGTTCGCCACTTGCCTTGGGCAAACCGCCTATTGAAGCGTGAACAGCAAATCAAGCGGGCAAAATGATGGCGGCGCGGGGCGCGGGGCGCTTGCCTTGGGGCGGGCGCGGTGGCAGGCACCCGCTTGGAGTGGTGATGAAGACCCTGTTCGAACTCAACCCTGCACTCGACGTCGCGGCGCTGGCAGCGCGCTTTGCCGCCACGGGCCGTGTGCAGATCCGCAATGTGCTCACCGAAGACAGCGCGCGCGAATTGCAGATGGTGCTCGCGCGGGCTACGGCGTGGGGCATGGCGGTGGGAGCGGGGACGGAAAAGCCGCGCAGTTTTCGCGCCGCCGAGACGCGCCTGCCGGAAGGCCAGCAGGCCTTGGCGCAGGCCGCCCGCCGCGCCGAGGAGCACAGCGCGCGCGGTGAATATGGATTCCGCTTCGCCCATTACCCGATCCTCGAAGCGCTGCGAGAAGGCTGGGACCGCGACGGGCCGCACGAGGTGCTGCTCGAACACCTCAACGCCCCCGACTTCATGGACCTTACGCGCGATGTGACCGGGATCGATCTGGTCAAGGCCGACGGGCAGGCCACGCTGTTTGCGGCGACCCACTATCTCGGCCAGCACATCGACAGCCATGTCGCCGAGGGCTGGGAGGTCGCCTATGTCCTCAATCTCGCGCGGGATGACTGGCACCCGGACTGGGGCGGCTATCTGCTGTTCCTCGACGAAGAGGGCGACGTGGTCGAAGGCTTCCGTCCGCGCTTCAACGCATTGAACCTGTTCCGCGTCCCGACGCCGCACCTTGTCAGCTACGTCCCGCCGTTTGCCCCGGTGGGCCGGTTGGCGGTGACCGGCTGGCTGCGCAGCAAGTGAGCGCTTGCAAGACGGCCTGACATGCGGAGAGGCGGAAAGGTCATGACAGCAAGCGCCCAGTCCCTCGCCTTTGAAGCCAGCCAGCTCGCCCAGCAGGGGGATGACAGCGGCGCCGATATGCTGTTCGAACGCGCGCTCGCGGCGCTTCCGCAAGATGCGCGGCTCGCCAACAGCGCGGGCAATTTCCATTTCAAAGCCGGGCGGCTCGCGCGCGCGCTGGTGCTGTTCGAGCGCGCGCTCGCTTTGGCGCCCGATCTGGTGGAAGCCGGGATCAACGCCGCGATCGCGCTCGGCCGGCTCGGGCAGGCAGGGCGCGCAGCCACGCTGCTTGCACCGCTGGAGCCGTACGCCCACGCGAATGCAGGTTACTGGCGCGTGCGCGCGGATAGCCTGCGGCAGGCCGGACGGTTTCACGACGCCAGCCTCGCGATGGCAAGCGCGGTGGCGCTCGACCCCGCCAATCCGCGCACCGCTCGCAGCCGCGCCAGACTGTCGCTCGAGCGGCATGATCCGGACGCGATCGGGCATCTCGAACAGGCGCTGACCGCCAACCGCGGCGATCCCAACCTGCTGTTCGATTACGCCCAGGCACTCGCGATCGGCGGGCGGATGGACGAGGCGCTCGAATGCACCTCCACGCTGGTGACGCAGGTGCCAGGCTGGACCGACGGCCTCAAGCTGCACGCCGAACTGCGCTGGGCGGCCGGCGAAAGGGCGCGCTTTGCCGACCACTTCGAAACGGTCGCCGCAATGGCGGGAGCCCCGCCGGCGGTCTATCTCGCCTGGGCCGAAACGCTCGATGGGGTCGACCGACCGGAGGAAAGCGCCGCCATCCTCGAGCGCGCACGCCGCATCTGGCCGGATGATCCGGCACTCGCGCTTGCCGAAGCAATCTCGCTCGGCGAGGCCGGGATGGCGGACAAGGCGCAGGCTGTGCTCGGCAGCTTTGCCTCTCTCACGGCGCCCGAATGGGCCACCGCCCGCGGACGCAACCTGTTGCGGCTGGGCGATCCGCTCGCCGCTGAAGCCCAGCTTGCCGGGGTGTTGGCCCTGCACCCAAGGGATGTCGTCGCCTGGGCGCTGACCGATCTGTGCTGGCGGCTGCGCGACGATGAACGTCACACATGGCTGCACGGCCAGCCCGGACTGGTGCGCCAGATCGCGCTGCCGCTGACCGACGACGAGAGGGCGCAGATCACCGCGCTGCTTGGCGGCTTGCACCGCCATTCGGCGATGCCGATCGGGCAATCGGTCAAACAGGGCTCGCAGACCAAGGGCGCGCTGTTTGCCCGCACCGAGCCGGAACTGGCACGGCTTGAACAGGCTCTGCGGGACGCGATGGCAGAATACCGCGCAGGCTTGCCCGCTCCCGACGCGCGCCATCCGCTGCTTTCGCGGCGCGATGCGGCTTGGGACATCACCGGCAGCTGGTCGATCCGGCTTGAAGGACAGGGGCATCACGCTGCGCATATCCACCCGCGCGGCGTGCTGTCCTCGGCAAGTTACTGGCTGGTGCCGGACGAGGTCGATGCGCCCGGCGGGCCTGGCTGGCTCGAACTCGGCAATCCGCCGCCGGGCCTTGCCGAAGGGCTTGGGCCGCTCCACGCGATCCGCCCGCTTGAAGGCACGCTTGCGCTGTTTCCGAGCACGCTGTTCCACGGCACCCGCCCGATCCACCGAGGCACGCGGATGACCGTGGCGTTCGATATCACCGCCGAAAACGAGGCCTAGCCCCACCCTAGCTTCAGGCCTGCAGGGCAACGCCCGCCCCGCGCGCTGGAGCCGCGCCGAAACGAAAAGGCGGCGGACCTTTCGATCCGCCGCCCTTCTTTTGCGTGGTGCAGTTCTGACAGGATCAGAAGCGGAAGTTCACACCCACGAAGAAATCACGGCCGAGCACGTCGAAGAAGCTCGGCAGGGTGTTCGCCTGTTCGGCAGCCGAACCGAGAACCGGGGGCTGCTTGTCGAACACGTTGTTCACACCGGCGTTGAACGACATACGCTCGGTGACGTCGAAGCCGACAGCGAGATCGATGTAGTTCCACGCACCGATTTCCGGACGCGGCAGAGCAGTGTTGGGCACGCGGTCGTTGCCGTTGAAAGTGTTCTGGACGCGGAAGTCTTCAGTCGGGCCTTCGTAGCGCCAACGCACCGAGAACAGCGCCGGACCCTGGGTGTAGGTCACACGCATGTTGTGACGATACTCGGGCAGACCAAAGGTGCCTTCGGTGATGTTCTCGCGCAGCGGCAGCACCGCCACCGGGGTGTTGCGGAACTCGTCGAGCCAGGTGCCGAGGTAAAAGAACCCGAGCTCGCCGTCGAACAGCGGCAGGCTGTAGTCGACCTGGAAATCGATACCGCTGGTTTCGAGCTTGCCGACGTTGTCCTGCACGAACGAAGCGTTGCCGCCGCCAACGGTCAGACCCAACGCGCCGGTGGCCGCGTTACGCTGACCGGCAAAGATCTGGCACGACGGATCGGCGAAGTTGCGCACGGTGTTGAAGCAGATCGAAAGCGCGGTGTTCATGCCGCCCAGACGGGTGCCGATGGTGTCTTCAACCTTGATGTTGAAGTAGTCGACCGTGATGTTCAGACGCGGGACCCAGCGCGGCTGGATGACAGCACCGACGGTGAAGGTGTCCGAGGTTTCCTCACCCACGTTCGGGTTGCCGCCGAAGTCGGCCTGGATCTGCGCGTTGGGCTGCACACCGCGCGTGAAGACGGCCGCATCCGGCACGCCCGAAGCGATACAGAAGGCACGCAGCTCGGGGGTACGATCCGAAGCCGGACCACGATCCGAGCAGGGATCGATCGCACCGGGGAAGCCGGTCGAGGCACCGCCGAACAGATCCTGCACGTTCGGAGCGCGGACCGCACGCGAGTACTGGCCGCGGAACCGGATGTCCTGGATCGGCGCGAAATCACCGCCAATATTGTAGGTCCAGTTGCCGCCAACGCGATCGAGCGAGTAATCCGAGTAACGGAACGCACCGTTCACTTCGAGCGAATGGATGAAGCCATCCTGGACGATCGGAACGCGGACTTCGCCGAACATTTCCTTCACGTTGTAGCCGCCCTTGGTCGGCAGTCCGGCGTTAAAGCCGAGCACGTCGCCCGAGGCCAGGAAGGTGTCGGGGATGAATTCCGAGCCCATCTTGCGGTATTCGACACCGGCCGCGAAGCCGACATCATCCGCACCGAAGCCGAGGTTGAACAGCGTACCGTTAACCGAGGCCACGGCGTTGGTCAGTTCGGATGTGGTGATGTTGGTCGCTTGAATTGCGAGATAATTCAGCGCAGCGCGGCTCGCCAGGCCCGTCCCAAAGATGTTGAGCGGCACACAGCCTGCGGCGCGGGCTGCAGCGTCAACGCAACGCACCTGGGTGGTGCTGCCCGGCACGAACTCGGTGGTCAGCGCGTTGCGGAAACGGCTCGCCGAAATGTTGCCCTTCTGGATGTTGGTGTTGGTCGTACGCGAATACGAATAGAACGCATCGAAGTTGATGTTGTCGGTGATCCCACCGCGAACACCGCCGAGCACACGGAACGCCTCACGGCTGAATTCCGAGTTACGCGAACCGATGTCGTTAAAGCGGAAGCTGACCGAGGTCTGACGGTAGAGCGGGTTCCCGAGGGTCGGGCCAGCCGTGGTGCTCACCGGGTTCAGGTTGAGCAGACCGCGGGTCTGGTCGTTGAAGAACGGGCTGTTGACGAACAGCGGAGCCGAAACGCCCGCCGGAGTCGGCGCGAGTTCCTGGCTGACGTTGTTGCGCACGAACGAGAGTTCCGAATAGGCTTCGATGCCGTCAGTGAACTCGTAGTGGCCATAGGCGCCAATCAGGTAACGCTCCTGCGGAAGCTGGAGGTAGTTGTCCGGCGCGAAGTTGTAGAGGTCGGCCGGATCCTGGAAGGTCCGCGAACCGCCACCGGTCGGGTTGAAGATGTAGCCCGTGCCGCCTGCGGTGAAGGTGCCGGTCGGCGTGGTCGCCGAACCCTGCGGGATGAAGCCGAGTTCACCACCGCGCGCAAGGCAGGTCGCCGCAGAGATGCCGGTCGGGTTCGGCGTACCGATATCACCACGGCCGGTGCTGCCCGGAACGATACAGCCGTCACCGCCTGCACGCTCGGAGAATTCACGCTGGTCCTGGAACACGGGATCACGACGGGTGTAGTTGGCGAACATGGTCACCGCACCGCGGCCATCGTCGAACGACGAACCGATGGCAGCGTTGAACTGGTAACGGGCCGCATCGCCGCGGCCGGTCAGCGAGTAGCTGCCGCCGACCTCGAGACCTTCAACGTCGCGCAGCTTGAAGTTGACGACACCGGCGACCGCGTCCGAACCGTAAACGGCCGAGGCGCCGCCGGTCACGACTTCGACGCCGCCCAGCAGGAACTGCGGGATGGTGTTGAGGTCGACGATCTGGTTGGTATCGTAGAACATCCAGCGACGGCCGTTGACCAGCACCAGGGTGCGGGTCGCGCCGAGGTTACGCAGGTTCAGCGTAACCGCGCCGTTGCCGGGGTTGTTCGAGAAGCCGGTGATGCCGGGAAGGATCTGCGGCAGGGTGTTCAGCACCTGCTCGACGTTGACCGCACCGGTCAGACGGAATTCTTCGGGCGAAACGACAGCGACCGGGCTGGTCGAGCTGAGATCGGTGCGCGTGATACGCGAACCGGTGACGAGAATAGCCTGCTGCTCTTCAACCTGTTCGGCAGCGGTGGTGGTGACATCCGTCGCGGTGTCTTGAGCATAAGCCGGCATGGCGAACACGGCACCAGCCATGATCGTGCCCGCCATGAGCGAAGCCTTGTTCAAACGAGTCATTATAGTCCCCTTGATGCGCGCATGCCTAACGCGGCGCGTGCAAGCTAAAGTCTCGAGTGGATACCCGGATTTGACGTCTTTAGAATATTCGGTGCGTGCATCGCAATCACGCGCGTACTGTGGCTTTCGAGTTGCGGTGGGACTGTTGCATTCTGGCGACAGTAGTGTTTCAGTCAGTCTTTATATCGACCGCGTTTGGCAATATTGATACGCGGCGACGCAACGTCAGGGCGAAAGTCCGTCCTGCCATCATGCGCGGCAAGGGAGAGGACGAGATGACCAGATACGGGCCGAGATTCCGCGCAGCGATGCCTTTGGTGGCGGCTGCGGGCTGCCTGCTCACCTTCGCCGTGCCGCATTCGGCCAGCGCGCAGGACGCCGATTACCTGGCCCAGCTCAAAACCTGTCTCAGCATCGAGGACGAGGATGACCGCCTCGCCTGCTACGACGCCAAGGTCGGCGCGATCGTCTCGGCCAGCGATGTCGGCGATGTGCGGGTCGTCAGCCGCGAAGACGTGCGCCTCACCCGGCGGCAATTGTTCGGAACGGGCGCCCCGGAGCTTGCGATCCTCAAGAGCGACGGCAAAGACGAGGTGGTTACGGATCTGCTCGAAACCACCATTACCAGAGCGCGCCAATTGTCCGGCAATTCATGGCGCTTCACCACCGCGGAAAACGCGGTGTGGGAAATCAGCAATCCCCCGCGCCGCATCGCGCCCATCAATCCGGGCGACACGGTGGTCTTCAAGAAGGCCTCGCTGGGCTATTATTTCGTCCGCATCAACGGCCAGATGGGGGTCAAGGGCAAGCGGATCCAGTAAGCCGCGCGCTTCGGCGCAAACCAAAGGAGCCCGGCCTTGCAGCCGAGCCCCTTTCGTTTTGCGCTCTGGTCTCGCGCTTACAGGCCGCCGGGGCCGCAGTCATTGGCGAGATAGTCGAGCATCTTGGTGTAGAGCTGCTGCTGGTGGGTATACATCAGCGTGTTGCCGAAGTGATCCGCGCCTTCCATCGTGATGAACTCGCCGGTCTTGCCAGCGGCGGTGAACGCCTTCTGGTAGTCCTTGAGGTGGTAATACATCACGCGGCGATCGACATCGCCATGGACCATCAGTAGCGGGATATTGACCTTGGACACCTCGTTGATCGGGTTGACCGTGGTGCCGCCGCGGTGGCGGTTCCAGTCGTCCAGCGTCTTGAGGGTAGGGTCGCGCCGCCCGAGATATTGCTTCTCGGCATCGGCCACCGCCGCCACTGCGATCGCGCATTGATAGAGCTGCTCCTCGCGGCTCAGCGAGACCAGCGCCGCATAGCCCCCATAGGACCAGCCGAAGAAGGCGACACGGTTGGGATCGACCAGACCCTGTTCGATCAGGTATTTTACCCCGTCGTCCTTGTCGTCCTGCATCGCGAGGCCGTGCTGCTTGTAGCCTGCATCGAAGTGCTTCTGACCCCAGCCCACCGAGATGCGGTTTTCGGGGTGAAACACCATGTAGCCCTGCGCGGCCATCATCTGGGCCATCTCGTCATAGCTGACCATGCCATTCACCGCCGGACCGCCAAGGTGCTCGACAATCAGCGGGAACGGCCCCTTGCCCTTGGGCACGGTGACATAGCCGGGGATCATCAGCCCGTCGCGCGCCGGATAGCGGATATACTTCACATCGGCGAGCGCCTCGCCGGTCACCAGCGGGTTGCGGCTGCCGAGCTTGGCGAGCTTGCCGTCCTTGACCAGCCAGAACGAGCCGGGATCGTGCGGGCCGCGATTGGTCACCACCATCGACGCGCCATCGAGCGAGCGGCTGGCGATGGTCACCTGATGGGCATA
This sequence comes from Erythrobacteraceae bacterium, assembly GCA_046339235.1. GTDB lineage: Bacteria > Pseudomonadota > Alphaproteobacteria > Sphingomonadales > Sphingomonadaceae > Erythrobacter. Next base: position 12,170 of record JBKDUW010000004.1, read on the forward strand.
GGGGATCTGCTTTTCGAGCGCCTCGTAAAGCGCCTTCTCCTCCTCGTCGAACCAGTGCCGCTCCATCCTGGGGCCAGGGTAGCGGGCCGCGACCAGTTTGTCGTTGCCGGGGATCGAGTGGGTCTGGATGCCCATGACGTCGGCATCCTCGGCCTGGAACAGCTTCTTGCCAATCTGGCCGTTGGTGAAGTCGAACTCGTAGAGCCCGGCCTTGTCCTCGCCATTGGGATTGTCGATCAGATAGCCGATATTGGGGTTGTTCGGATCAAATCCGGCGATCCCGTGAAAGCCGCTGAGCACGCGGTAGATGTTCTTGGGATCCTCGATGTCGAGTTCCTGGAACTTGGTCCAGTCGCCATCGCCCGGCTTGCGGTAATAGTAGATGTACTTTCCGGCGTCGAAATCGGGCGACACCGCAAAGCGCGGGTTGCCCTCGTTATCCCAGGCCGAAACGCTCCGGATCTTGCCGCCGGTGCGCAGCACCAGCTCGCGCACGCCGGTCTTGAGGTTGAGCTTGTAATAGGAGCGCGGACGGAATGCGGCGAGCGGATCGACCCCGGTCGGATCGGCAATCGCCGTGCCGGTGCTGATCAGCACGTGATCGGGATCATTGGGCAGCGTGTTGACGATGCCGAAATTGCCGTCGACCCGGGTGAACTTGTTCGCCTCGAGGCTGTAGGAATAGGCAAGATAGTCGCGCACGTCCTCTTCCGGCCCCTTCACCGTCGCGCGCTTGACCTGCCAGGCGGTGCCGAAGATGTAACCGTCATCGACCCACTGCGCGCTGAGGATCTCCATCGGATCCGCGTTCAGGCGCCGGAACGGCTTCGAGAGATCGTCGGTCTTGTAGATCTCGAGCAGATATTCGCCTTCCTTGCTCTCGACCTTGTGGACCAAGAGGTGCTTGCCATCGGGCGAGATCTGCACGGCGTTCACGACATCGCGCAGCGCCCAGACATCAACCGGGACGCTGGCGGCCGACTGGGCCTGGGTGTCGGCCGGGGCAGCGACCGAAAGGCCGAGAACCGAAACACCGGCCATCGCGGCCATCAGGGGGGCTTTGAGGAACTTCATATGAGCAACTCTTCTGTAAGGGGGCAAACTGCGGAAGATGGTAGATAAGAACAAAAAAACGGCCTCTCGACAAGTCGCGAGAGGCCGTCTTTTCTTGACCGTTCAGATCATGCTTTGACTAGAACCGGTACAGGAGCTGCGCAAAGTACTCGCGACCGTTGAGGTTGTAACCGCCACCCAGTGGGGTGTTGCCGATCGCCAGCACTTCCGAACTGTCGACCCGCGGCGGATCCTGGTTGAAGATGTTGGTGACGCCCGCGATGATGCGGAAGTCGCCGTTGTCCCAACGCAGCGATGCGGTGTGCTCGAAATATTCTTCGGCAAAACCAACGTTCCGGCAGAACACGCCGTCACCGGCGACGATCCCGTTGAGCGCGCCCGCGTTCGCCGTGCCAGCCGGGTTGCGCGAACCGCTGCCGAGGCAGGTGTTCGACACGAAGCCGGTCGCCACACCGTCAGGACCGAAGCCGAAGGCATCCGAGAACGGATCGACAAAGTCCGGATCCTGCGACACGTCACCGACGTAGCGGGTCTGCCAGGTGAACAGGAAGTCGTCGTAGCGGACGTTGAACGTCGCACGGCCGACCCAGCTCGGGAAGAAGAACCGGCCAGCGAAATCGTCAGTCAGACGGTTGCCGTTGGCATCACGCGTGGTGGTCGAACGTTCGATCAGGTGGTTGGCGGTGAGGTTGACCGACAGGTCGAACTCGTCCTCACCGATCATCACCGGGTAACCGAAGGTTGCGTTGAGGTCGATCCCGCGGACCGATTCCTGGTCGAGGTTGATGAACGCGGCCTGCACCTGTGTGATCAGGAACCGCGCCGATGCCTGATCGCTCGCCGTGATACGGTCACAGAAGGGGCTCCGGCCGCCATCCAGACGGCTGAAGCAGTCGTTGACGATAAAGGTACCGCTCGCTTCGACGATCGAGTCCTTCAACTTGATGTCGTAGTAGTTGAAGTTGAAGGCAAAGCGGAAGCCGCTGGCCCAATCTTCCTCGAACGCCATGCCGGCCGTGATCGAGCGCGAGGTTTCCGGATCGATGTCCAGCGAACCACCGCTGAAGATCTGGACGCTGGTCGCCTGGATGGTGTTGCCGAGCAAACGATCGGTACCCACGACAGTCGGATCGCGACCTTCACGGCGGCAGTTGGCAAGGATGGCCGGATCGCGCGTATCATCAGCCGCAACGTAGCCGTTCGCCGCGTTGAACGCAGCTGCCGGCACAGCGCAGGGATCGAAGATGTTGCCGAAGCCCGACTGGCTGAGCAGGAAGTTCTCGCGCAGGTTCGGCGCACGGAACGAGGTGCCGTAGCTGAACTTGAACAGCAGCGGTGCCACCGGACGCCAGCCGCCCTTGAGCGAGAAGGTGCCGTTGGTGCCATAGAACTCTTCGTCGGTGATACGGCCCGAGGCGTTAAAGGTGAGTTCCTCGACGAGGGTTTCACCAGCAGCGAGCGGAACGTCGATTTCGCCGTAGACTTCACGGATCCACTTGGAGCCGACCGCACCGC
>JBKDUW010000005.1:0-11050 GCA_046339235.1 Erythrobacteraceae bacterium
CCCGTGGATCGCGCGGAGATCGTCGGTCAGGGCGCGCAGCTGTGCAGGGTCCACGCAATTGCGCCCGAACAGGATGTAGCCTGCCGGATCAGCCTCGCGGAAGAAGGCGCGCTCGTCATCAGTGAGATGCGGGCCGCTCAGGCCAAAGATCGCCGGAAACATGGGTGCAGCCTTGCAGGCATCCCCGATTCAGGCAAGCGGGCTAACCATCCGGAACGGGGAAAAGCGGCTCTACTTGACCTGCCCGCTACTTCACTTGGCAGTCGAGCCCGTCGGCTTTCAGCGCGGCGCACAGCTTGTCCGCCTCGGCGCGGCTCGCTGCGACCGCCTGCAGGCGGAACACCGTGCCGATATCGACCTTGCCTTCGACTACCCGGTACTTGACCCCGGCGAGCGCATCGGTGCGGCGCGAAAGATCGCTCCACCCCTGTTCGGCGCGGGCGCGGGTGCCATAGGCGGCCAGTTGCACGCCGACGCCGGAGACCGCCGCTGGAGCTGCCGTTGCGTTCGCCGAAGCGCTGGGCGAGGGCGAGGGCGTGGGTTTGGGTGCAGGGGCTGGAGTTGGGGCTGTGACGGTCTTTTCGGCCACCACCGCCTCGCGGGTGCCGCCTTCGCCGACCACAGGGGCGACATTGCCGGTGCCGGCGAATTCCTTGCCGCCGGGATTGTCGGGGCGTGTCTTGATCGGGCCTTCGGGCGCGGCGATCACGCTGCCGTCGGCCACAACCTCGACTCCGGCGGAACGGTTGGATACATACCACACCGCGCCGACCACCACCGCAAGCAGCAGGATCAACCCTCCGACAAAGCCTAGGACCTGCCCGATATCGAGCCCGCCCGCATCCTCGTCATCCGCGTCGGATTCGAGCCACGGCAGGTTGTCGGTGTCGGCGAGATCAAGCTCGCCGGTGCCGTCGTCCAGTTCCTCGTATTCGGCATCGATCATCACGGCTTTGGTGCCCTTCCCCCGGCCACTACCCAGAGCCCTACATAGACTCGACCGCCTCAACGCCAAGCACGCCGAGACCATTGCGGATCACTTGCCCGATTGCGCCTGCAAGGAAAAGCCTTGCCGCGGTCAGGCCCGCATCTTGTTCTAGGATGAAGCGCTTTTCCGGCCGGTCATTACCGAGATTCCAGTAGGAATGGAGGTCGCCCGCCAGATCGTAGAGATAAAAGGCGATGCGGTGCGGCTCCCGCGCGCGCGCGGCGGCCTCGATCTCGCGCGGGAATTGCGCGGCGCGGGCGACCAGCGCCAGCTCCTCGGTGCCGAGCCGCGCCAGATCGGCATCCGACGGGGTTAGCCCCAAGTCGGCCGCCTTCCTCAGCGTCGAGCGGATCCGGGCATGGGCATATTGCACATAGAACACCGGATTATCCTTCGAGGCCTCGACCACCTTGTCGAAGTCGAAGTCCATCTGCGCATCGGGCTTGCGGGTCAGCATGGTGAAACGCACCACGTCCTTGCCGACCATCTCGACGACGTCTGCCAGCGTAACGAAATTGCCTGCGCGCTTCGACATCTTGAACGGCTGGCCGCCCTTCATCAGCTGCACCATCTGCACCAGCTTGACCTCGAACGGCTTGGGCGCCGCGCCGTCGGCGCTGGTCAGCGCAGCCACAGCTGCCTTGATCCGCTTGACCGTGCCGGCATGGTCCGCGCCCCAGATATCCACCAGCGCATCGGCAGTTTGCGCCTTTTGGAAGTGGTACGCGAGATCCGCGCCGAAATAGGTCCACGCCCCGTTCGATTTCTTGATCGGGCGATCCTGATCGTCCCCGAACTTGGTGGAACGGAACAGCGGCAGCTGGATCGGCTCCCAGTCCTCAGGAGGCGCCTTGCCCTTGGGCGCTTCGAGCACGCCGTCATAAACCAGATCATGCGCGCGCAGCCAGGCTTCGGCGGCATCAACCTTGCCCGAAGCCTGCAATTCGGCCTCCGAGGAAAACAGGTCGTGCGCGATGCCGAGCGTGGCGAGATCGGCGCGGATCATGTCCATCATCGCCGCCACCGCGCGGGTGCGGAACAGGATCAACCAGTCGCTCTCGGGCGCGGCGGCGTATTGGTCGCCGAATTCGGCGGCGAGCTCCTGGCCGATATCGACGAGGTAGTCGCCGGGATAGAGCCCTTCGGGAATGGTGATGCTCTGCCCCAGCGCCTCAAGATAACGCAGGTGCACCGAGCGGGCGAGAACATCGACCTGCGCGCCGGCATCATTGACGTAATATTCGCGGGTCACCTGATGGCCGGCAAATTCGAGCAGGCTGCCCAGCGCGTCGCCCACCACCGCGCCGCGGCAATGGCCCATGTGCATCGGCCCGGTGGGGTTGGCCGAGACATACTCGACATTCACGACCCGGTTCTCGCCCATTCCCGAGCGGCCATAATCCGCGCCAAGCGCGGAGATGGCAGCGAGTTCATCGAGCCACGCCTCAGACGCAAGCCGCAGGTTGATGAAGCCCGGACCTGCAATGTCGGCGCTGGTGATGGTGGGGTGTGCGGAAAGCTTGGCGGTGATCGCCTCGGCCAGCGCGCGCGGGTTCATGCCCGCACCCTTGGCCAGCACCATCGCGGCATTGGTGGCAAGATCGCCGTGGGAGGCATCGCGCGGCGGCTCGAGCGTAACGTTGGCGTAGGAGGTGCCTGACGGCAGCACGCTGTCTGTCACCAGCGCGTCCAGCACGGTTTCGATTAGTGCCGCATGGGCGGCATAGAGAGTTTTCGTTTCGGTCATCGTGGTCTCGTGCGGTGCGCGCGCTTTATCGCGCGTGCAAGATAGGAAGCTGGGTCCCGGGTCAAGCCCGGGAAGGGGTGAAGGAATACCTCACAAGGCAGCGTGCGGCACTGAGACGACGCCGTAGGCGTCGCAAGGGCGCCAAAGGGCTTGGGCGCCCGCCCGCAGCGACGCGGCCTTCAGGTCGCATGGGCGGGGATATCGCAGCCCGGAGGGGCTGCGGAACACATCACCTTCTCACATTATACGCCAGCTGATCCTCGGTCAGTTGAAAGCCGACCAGCATTTCGAAGCGGGTGCGCGCAATCGCGGCCTTCACTTCGGGATCGGCAAGCGGATCAAGCGCCGCGTCGACTTCGCCGGCGCGTCGTCGCTTGGTGATCTTCTCGCGGATATCCTCGGGCAAGGCGGCCGCGGCGCGGCTGACGAAGGAACCGGCCCTGGCGGTCGCCACCGCGCGCTCCTGCCCGTCGGCAAAGGTCAGCGTCACTTCGCCCACGCGCTTGCTCACCACCGCGCCGCCGCCCTGCAGGACGGTGACGAAATAGGGCAGCGTCACCGTGCGCGCGCCGCGCACATCGGTGCGGCGGGCGTGCACTTCGAAGGTGGCCTCGCTGTAGACCTGCTCCTCCCCATCATTGCAGGTCGCGCGCAGATTGGTGATCGCGGCGCTAACATCGAGGCTCGCAGTGCTGCGGTCCTCGCCGGCAAGGAAGGTGGTGATATCGCCGGTATAGTCGGGGATGCCGACCGCCGGGCAGGTGGTGAGCACCGAGGAGATGCCGACGCCCTGATCGACAACCAGCTCGCCCTCATTGGAACAGCCGGCGAGCGCCGCCAGCGCAGCAAGCGAGGCAAAAGCGGGGGCCGGAATGGCACGGGTGCGAAACATCATCAAAGGGCCGTCCTCGAAAACCGGATCCAAGCGCGCTGCCCAAATGCGTAGGGGGACGCGCATCCACGCCCTAGCGAGGACGTGCGGAAAGCGCTAGAGGGTGAGACATGAACGCGCCCTTTCCCGCTTCCGCCCCGGCCTCCGGCGACGCCGCCGTCACCGACCGCCCCGTGCTCAACCTGCTGATCGCCGCCCCGCGCGGCTTCTGCGCCGGGGTCGACCGCGCGATCGAGATCGTCGAGAAGGCGCTCGATCTCTATGGCAGACCGGTCTACGTGCGGCACGAGATCGTCCACAACAAATATGTCGTCGAAGGGCTGAAGGCCAAGGGCGCGATCTTTGTCGAGGAGCTCGACGAAGTGCCCGATGATTCCCCGGTGGTGTTCAGCGCGCACGGGGTGCCCAAGGCGGTCCCGGCCGAGGCCAAGCGGCGCAAGCTGGTCTATGTCGATGCCACCTGCCCGCTGGTGAGCAAGGTGCACCGGCAGGCCGAACGCCAGATCGAAAAGGGCCGCCACATCATCTTCATCGGCCACGAAGGCCACCCCGAGGTGATCGGCACCATGGGGCAGGTCGAGCCCGGCCAGATGAGTCTCGTCGAGACGATCGAGGACGTCGAAAAGCTGCCCTTCGATGCCGACGAGGATCTCGCCTACCTCACCCAGACCACGCTTTCGGTGGATGACACGCGCGAGGTAATCGAGGCATTGGACTGGCGCTATCCCAATATCAGCGGGCCGAAGGCGGAGGACATCTGCTACGCCACCTCGAACCGGCAGGCCGCGGTCAAGGAACTGGCGCATGATTGCGAGCTGGTGCTGGTGATCGGCTCGCCCAATTCGTCGAACGCGCTGCGGCTGGTCGAAGTCGCCGAACGGCTAGGCACACCGGCCAAACTGATCCAGCGCGCCGACGAGATCGATTTCGCCTGGCTCGAAGGGGTCAATACGCTGGGGCTGACAGCGGGTGCCTCGGCGCCGGAAATCTTGGTGCGCGAAGTCGTGGCGGCGCTGGCCGGCTATCGCCCGATCAGCGAGAAGACCATCACCGCTGCGGAAGAAAAGATGGTGTTCAAGCTGCCGCGCCAGCTTACCGAATAGCGCGCGGGAGAGGCGCCCTTGGCGGTCTATACCCACCTCGGGGCCGAAGACCTTGCGCGGCTGATCGCGCAATATGATGTCGGCGAGCTGGTCTCGGCCAAGGGCATTGCCGAGGGCGTGTCCAATTCCAACTGGCTGGTCGAGACGACCGGCGCAGGCCATTCGGGCACACGTTTTATCCTGACGCTGTATGAGCGGCGGATCGACTATGCCGATCTGCCCTATTTCCTCGATCTGCTCGATCACCTTGCCGGCAAGGGCTGCCCGGTGCCGCGCACCATGCATGATCGTAGCGGCGCGTCCTACCGGATGGTCGAAGGCAAGGCGGGGGCGCTGATCGAGTTCCTGCCCGGTGTCTCCCCCACCCGCCCCACTGCAGCACAAGCGCGCAGCGTCGGTGCGGTGCTCGCGCAGCTGCATCTGGCCGCGCGCGACTTTCCGCGAACCCGCGCCAATGGCATGGATTTCGCCGCGAGCGCCGCGATCCTCGATGCTTGCACAGCGCAGCGACTGGCGACGATCCACGCGGACCTGCCCGCGATGCTGGCCCCCGCGCATCAGGCCGCCGCGCTCGATCTCGCCGCCCTGCCGCAATAGCAGACCCACACCGATCTGTTCCCTGACAATGTGCTGATGCTGGGCGAACATGTCACGGGGCTGATCGATTTCTACTTCGCCTGCACCGGGCCGATGGTGCTCGATCTGGCCGTGACCCACGCCGCGTGGTGCTTCGACCGCGATAACCGCTATCTGCCCGCGCTCGGCGCGGCGCTGGTGGAGGGGTACGAAAGCATCCGCCCGCTCGAGAGCGCCGAGCGCGCACTGTTCGCCGAAGTGGCCAAGGGCGCGTGCCTGAGGTTTGTCGCCAGTCGCGCTGAGGATTGGCTTGATACGCCCGACGATGCGCTCGTCACGCGCAAGGACCCGATGCAATTTGTGGAACGCTGGCAATTCTACGAAAAGACGGGTGCACGCCTGCTTGATGAATGAGCAACGACCCGCCAATGACCCGGCGATGAAACAGGTCGACATCTTCACCGACGGGGCGTGCAAGGGCAATCCGGGGCCAGGCGGCTGGGCCGCGATCCTGCGCATGGGCGCGCACGAAAAGGAACTTACCGGCGGCCAGGTGGCGACCACCAATAACCGGATGGAGATGACCGCGATCCTGCGCGGCCTCTCGGCGCTCAACGAACCCTGCGCTGTCACCGTCCACACCGACAGCCGCTATGTCATCGACGGCATGACCCAATGGATCTTCAGCTGGCAGAAGCGCGGTTGGCTCAATGCGGCGAAGAAGCCCGTCGCCAACGAGGATCTGTGGCGCGAGTTGATCGCCGCCGCGCGTCCGCACAAGGTATCGTGGGAATGGGTCAAGGGCCACTCGGGCCACCCCGAGAACGAGCGCTGCGATGCGCTGGCCAGCGCTGAGGCGGCACGTTTTTGAAAGAGCCACCTGCGGCGGCGCAGCCCCTCGCCTGCAACCCGACAAATTGAGCAAGGCTTTGCTAGGCGCTGCGCGCCTTGCGTTCGTCGGCGAAACGCGCCGGCGAATAGCACGCCGGATCAAGGTCGCGCGTCATCGCGTCCGGCCCCTGCCCCAGCGCCAGCTGGGCGGCGAGCCGCACGGCAGCGGGCGCGGTCTGGATGCCAAAGCCGCCCTGGCCTGCAAACCAGAAGAACGCCGCGTCCGCCGGATCGGCCCCGTAAACCGGCAGCCGGTCGGGCGCGAAGCTGCGTAAGCCCGCCCAGCGCCGCTCGAGCGCCGCGATGCGCCAGCCGGTCGCCTGCTCGAACCGGTCGATCGCGATCGCGACATCAAGCTCCTCGGGCGCGACATCGCCCGGTTCGCTCGGGATCTCGTCATGCGGGCTGAGCCACAAGCGCCCGCCATCGGGCTTGAAATAGAACCCGCCATTGATGTCGAGCACCAGCGGCAGATCCGCCGGAGCCTCGGGATCGACGCGCAGTTGCACCACGGTGCGGCGCAAGGGCTGAATGCCGAGCGGGGCGACGCCGGCCAGCCCGGCCAGCGTATCGGCCCAGGCGCCGGCGGCATTGATGATCCGCGCGGCGCGGAGTTCTGCTCCGGCGGCTGTCGCAATCCGCCAGCCGCCCGCTTCGCGCACCAAGCCCGTCACCTGCGCGCGGCATAGCAGTTCCACCCCGCCCCGGCGCGCGGCGGCCAGATAGTGCTGGTGCAGCCCCGCCACGTCGATATCGGCGCAGGCCGGCTCGTGGATCGCATCGCACCAGTCGCCGCGCATCTGCGGCACCAGCCGCTCCAGCCCGGCGCGGTCCAGCCGCTCGATCGTCACGCCGGTGCCTGCAAAAGTGGCGACGAATTCGTCCATCGCCCCGGTATCCTCGGCCCGCCCGACATAGAGCGCGCCGCGCGGAGCAAGAAAGCCATGCTCGGCAAGGTAGGGCCCCGAGGCGAGCGTCAGCGGCACCACGCCCGGGCCGCCATAGCATTCCTCCCAGAACGCGGCCGAGCGCCCGGTGGCGTGATAGCCCGGCGCATCCTCGGCCTCGAGCAGTAGCACCCGCGCATGAGGCGCGAGTTCGGCCGCGATGCTCGCACCGGCCATCCCGGCGCCGATGACGGCAAAATCGTAGATCATGCGGCGGCTGACCCCTTTGGCGCTACCCGATCAAGGAAGTCCGCAATCGCCGCCATTGCCTTGTCGCGCACAGCATCGACCTCGCGCAGGATCTCGTGGTGGGCTTCGGGCCCGAAGGCGACCATCTCGCCCTTGGGCAGGCGGCGCGCGGCGCGCAGATTGGCGGGGTGGCTGACCAGCTTGTCCGCACTGGTCGAAAGAATCAGCACCGGCACCGCAATGGCTTCGAGCGCGCCCGAGGCCTCGAGTCCGCGCGAGGAGGCATAGGCTTGCTCGACCCAGCGCCAGCTCGCCGGCCCCATCACCAGTTCGGGACGATGCTCGCGCCACCACAATTCGTCGGCATAGCGGTTCGCATCATGGGTGAGCAGGTTTGCGCGGGCGGCGGGCAGTTCGCCCGGCTTCTCGCTCCATTTCCACGCCGGGCGCGTCGGGTCGCCGACCGCATTCATGACCTTCGCAACGGCGTGCAGCAGCGGCAGCGGCAACGGCGGGCCGTTGACCCCGATCATCGGCGCGCTGAGTACCATCGCATCGGGGCTGACGCGGCGGTCCGCAAGCGCGCGCAGCACCAGATGCCCGCCCATCGAGTGGCCCGCGAGCACATGCGGCCCCGGCGTCTCGGCCACCCAGCTGTCCCAGAAAGCGGCAAGATCATCGATCCAGATCGCGAAATCCTCGATATGGCCGGTCACCGCATCCTTGCCGAGCCGTCCGGAGCCGGCCTGCCCGCGCCAGTCAGCCGCCGTCACCCGCCAGCCGGCGCGGTGCCATTGCTCCAGCGTCTCGAGATATTTCTCGTAATTGTCGCCGCGCCCGGGGAAGAACAGGATCGACCCGCGCATGCCTGCATCGCCGCTGCCCGGCCAGTCGATCCGCCGCAAGCCATGGCCGTCGCCCGCGCGCCAGATGGTCTCGCGCGCGGCGGTGGGAATAGCCCGGCGGTCGATCAACGCAGAATCGCTGAGGTCGTGAATCGGGAGCCTCCCAGCTTGGTTACTTTTTGGTAAGCAAACATCTGTAGCACTCTGTCCAGAAGGCCGCTGCGCACCTTGCGCGATGCAACTTCGAGGGCACAATGCTGACGACAACCATTCACTACGGGCTGCTGATTGTCTTGGCAATCGCGCTGGCCTTTGCCGCTTTTACCGACCTCCGCCGGCGTCAGATCGACAATTGGCTGAATGCGGCGATCGCGCTGGCCGCGCCCGCCTTCTGGTGGTCGAGCGGCCTGCCGCTGTGGCCCGACGTCGCCTTGCAGCTGGGCGTGGCGCTGGCTGCCTTCGTGCCGCTGGCCGGCCTGTTCGCGATCAAGATGATGGGCGGCGGCGATGTGAAGCTGCTGACCGCGCTGGCGCTGTGGGTCCCGTGGGACGCCTTTATCCAACTCTTGATGGTGATGGCGCTCGCCGGCGGTGTGCTGACCATAGTGATGGGCATCTATCACATCATGCGCCGCCAGCGCGACCGTCTAGCGATCCCCTATGGCGTCGCAATCGCATTCGGCGGCCTGTGGGTGCTTTATTTCAATCTTTTGCCGGCTGCGGCCATGGCGGCAGGTCCGGCGTGAACCTGACTTTAACCAGTCGGGGCTTACGCCTCGCAACCATACCTGCCCGCTAACCAACCTGGGGCGATTACGAGGGGGCTATTTCAGCCATGGATAGGAAGAAACTGGTTCTGCTGATCGGCGCTCTGATCATCGCGATCGGAACTGCCTTTGCTGCTCGGACACTCTTCGTTGGAGGTGGTGCGCCTTCAGCTGAAGCTGCCCAACCTGCCCAACCTACCGGCCCTCGGGTGCTGGTGGCCAAGCGCGCCCTGACCGCGGGCACAATCATCACCGCTGACGCTCTGGGCTTCCAGCCCTGGCCCAACGAGCTGGTGAAGGATGCTTACTTCATCGACGGCGAAGCCAAAATGGAAGAGCTGCTCGGCACGGTCGTGCGTTTCCCGATCACCGCTGGTGAGCCGGTCACGCAAGGCTCGATTGTGGCTCGGGGTGACCGCGGCTTCCTTGCTGCGGCGCTTGGCCCGGGCATGCGCGCTGTTACGGTGCCGGTGTCGGCGATGACCGGTGTGGGGGGCTTTATCTTCCCGGGTGACCGCATCGACCTGGTGCTGACCCAGACCGTCGAAGGCAATAGCGGCCAGTCGCTGCGCGCTGCCGAAACGGTGATCCGCAACCTGCGTGTGCTCGCCACCGACCAGACCACCGAGACCACCACCGACGAGAACGGCAAGACCGTCGTGGCTGCGTTCAGCACCGTCACACTCGAAGTCACACCGAAGATCGCCGAGAAGGTCGCGGTTGCCCAGACCATCGGCACGCTCAGCCTCGCGCTGCGCTCGCTGGCTGACAATGACGGCGAACTCGAGCGGGCGATTGCGGCCGGCGATATCGCCATCCCCGCCAACGCCACGCCCGAGCAGGAAGAAAAACTGCTCAAGGCCGCGATGGCCCGTCCGATCGACAAGGGTACGACCTTCGTGACCGGCGGCGATGTCTCGCGCTTCCAGCGCAAGACCGTGCCGCCGCAGGGAAGCGAGCGTCGTCAGGAGGAATACACCCCGCCCTCGCCCGGCGTCTCGGCCCAAATCAACAGCGAGCCGGTCTACAAGGGCCCGAGCGTTCGGGTTACCCGCGGCAAGGCCACCGAAGAAACCCCGGTGAGCCCGCAGGCCGTGAGCGGCGGCATCCTCCGTCCGCAAGCGAACGGCATCCGCCGCACCGGTCAGGTCATCGGCTCGGTCACGGGTAACTGAGGGAAATGAACGTAGGCACGACCAATCCGATCCGTCCGCTTTCTAACAAAGCGAACTCTGGCAAACCCGAGGGGGGCCGCAGAATGAAACTGAACCTCAAAGCCAAGCTGCTGCTTGCCGCCGTTGCGGTCGCGCCGATTGCGACCATGCCGGCAGCCACGGCCACCGCGCAGCAGCTCGTCAGGCCGTCGCAGGAAATCGTCCTGTCGATCGGCCAGGGCGAGCTGGTGCAGGTGCCCGGCAACATGACCGACGTGTTTGTCGCCAACGAGGAAGTCGCCGACGTCCAGATCAAGTCGCAGCGCCAGCTTTACGTCTTCGGGCGTTCGGGCGGCGAGACCACGATCTACGCCAGCAACGAACGCGGCGATGTGATCTTCTCGGCCAACATCCGGGTCGGCTCGAACATCGGCAGCGTCGATCAGATGATGGCGCTGGCCATGCCCGACGCCAAGATCAGCGTGTCGACCATGGGCACCAACACTGTGCTGCTGACCGGCACTGTGGGCGCGCCCGAGGATGCGGCTGAAGCCGAACGTCTGGTGCAGGCCTTCCTGGGCGAGGAAGCCAATGTCATCACCCGCCTGCGCACCGCGACCCCGCTGCAGGTCAACCTCAAGGTTACCTTCGCTGAAGTCAGCCGCTCGCTGGTGCGTGCGATTAGCGGCAATCTCAACACCTTTGACGGCACCAGCGGTTTCCGCTTCGGCGTCGGTACGGGTCGCCCGATTGGCGGCCCAAAGGGTGGCCCCTCTGGTCCGCTCACCGTCGGCAACGGCGCCGCCAACTCGGCCTTCATCCTGCCCGATGGCACCGAAATCCCCGGCTATGCCGTGGACTCGCGCGGCGGCACCACGCTTTCGGGCCTCGGCAAGCTGTTCGGCGTCGACATGCTGGGCGCGCTTGACCTGTCCGAGCGCATGGGCCTCG
>JBKDUW010000006.1:0-24371 GCA_046339235.1 Erythrobacteraceae bacterium
GGGGTGACGAGGGTGGCTAACGATAGGCGCCGAGCACGCCCAGGACCTTAGCTTCGAGATTGTCGGTTGCAATGCCACGACCTGCCTCGGGCCTGAGCGCAAGAATGACTTCAGCACCGCGCTTCACGGCCTTGTCGTAACGCTTTCGCGGCGATCCTGAGGCAATCAGCTCAGCCGTGAAGCCGGCCTTTCGGACATCGCCAATCAAGCCAATCGCTTCGGCAATCCGGGTGTCATCCTCGACGACGATGATGAGGACGGCACGCTCCTCCTCGCGCGAGCCCACCAGCATCGCCAGCCGCTCGATCCCGGCAGCCCAGCCGACCGCAGGCGTCGGCGCGCCGCCGAGCGATTCCATCAGCCCGTCATAGCGCCCGCCGCCGAGCACCGTGCTCTGGCTCCCCAAGGCCGCAGCCGAAGCGCTGCCTTCGTCGGGGATGAACTCGAAGGCGGTGTGGCGATAGTAATCGAGCCCGCGCACCAGACTTTCGGCGCGCACCCACGTCACGCCTGCCGCATCCAGCCCGCTGGTGACGGCGGCAAAGAACGCGCTCGCATCCTCGGAAAGAAACGCGTCGATCTTGGGCGCATCCGCCAAAAACGGCTTGTCGCGCGCATCCTTGGAATCGAGGATGCGCAGCGGGTTCTTCTCCAGTCGCTCCTGCGATTCTTCGGAGAGCTGATCCTTCACCGCACGGAAATAGTCGATCAAAGCCGCCCGCCACGCCTCGCGGCTTGCGCCGTCGCCCAGCGTGTTGAGGTGCAGGGTTACATCCGCGATGCCCAGCTCCTTCAGCAGCTGGTCCGCCATCGCCAGCAGCTCAACATCGGCCTGCGGCTCGCCCGCGCCGATCACCTCGGCGTCGATCTGGTGGAACTGGCGGTAGCGGCCCTTTTGCGGGCGCTCATAGCGGAACAGCGGGCCGTGGGTCGCGACCTTGAGCGGCGCAAATTGTTGCCAGCCGTTGGTGAGGAAAGCGCGCGCGATCCCGGCGGTGAACTCAGGGCGCAGGGTGAGCGAATCTCCGCCGCGATCCTCGAAGGAATACATTTCCTTCGACACCACATCGGTGGTTTCGCCGAGCGAGCGGGCGAAGACCTCGGTCTTTTCGAACACCGGCATTTCCACCCGGCGGAAGCGGTATAGGCGCCGCACGCGTTCGAAGGTCTCTACCACGAAGGCGAAGGCCTCGGCCTCGGCGCCGAAGATATCCTGGGTGCCGCGAATGGCGCCGGGGGTTTTGGTGGGCGTGTTCTTGCTCATAGGGCGCGCAGTTAAGACCACGCAGCCCCTTTCGCAATCCTGCGGCACCGATTAAGGCGCTGCGCGTTACGTCTCACACCGCCGTTCACAAAAGAGAACATCCATGCGCATCGACAAGATCCCCACCGGCGTGAACCCGCCCGAAGATCTCAACGTCATCATCGAAGTGCCCACCGGGGGCGAGCCGGTGAAGTACGAATTCGACAAGGAAAGCGGTGCGCTGTTCGTCGACCGCATCCTGCACACCCCGATGCGCTATCCGGCCAATTATGGCTTTGTGCCGCACACGCTCTCGCCCGATGGCGATCCGCTGGACGCGCTGGTGATCTCGCGTTCGCCCTTCATCCCCGGCTGCGTGGTGCGTGCGCGGCCGATCGGCGTGCTCAACCTCGAAGACGAGCAGGGCGGCGATGAGAAGCTGATCTGCGTGCCGGTGAACGAGACCTTCCCGTACTACGCCGATGTGATCGAGACGAGCGATCTGCCCTCGATCATCTTCCAGCAGATCGAACACTTCTTTACCCACTACAAGGACCTGGAAGCCGAAAAGTGGGTGCGCGTCGGCAAGTGGGGCGACGCGGCCGAAGCGCGTCAGGTCACGATCGAGGCGATCGATAGATATAAGAATTCTTGATCTCCGCACGCCCTCCGGCGTGCGAAATCCTCGCTCACGCGGCCTGAAGGCCGGGTGATTCGCCTGCGGCGGCTCAACTTTGCTTCCGCTGCGGGCGGCTAGTCGGCCTTGCGGTTGCTGCGGAACCGATCATCGCCAAACGTTAGCTTTGAAGTCCTTGACCGGTCGCGCAGCGACCGCAAGGGCATGCGCCCGAGCCCGAGCTCGAGCCACAGACGCTCAAGCCCGCTGGGCTTGAAACAGCGCCGAGGACGCAGCCCGGATGGGCTGCACAAATCAAAACGCGCTCAGCACGGCCTTGCACAGCAGCGTGAGAATGAAGGGCAGGCCGATCGCCAGCAGCCACAGCCCTATCGTGTCGCGGCGGAAGGCGGCGGCATAGGCTTCGTCGGCGGCCTGATCGTCGTCCAGCAAAGCCCAGCGGCGCTCGAACCAGCGCAGCGCCGGGATGATCCCGGCCACAAGCACGATCAGGGCGAGCTAGGGCAGCAGGCCCGACGTGCCTTCGCTCAGCGCCTTGACGGTCACGAAAATCTGCAAGCCCGTGTATACGAGCAGGCCATAGGCGACATGATCGCTCATCGCCCTGCGCCAGTCGCGCACCCGCGTTCTGCTTGCTGCCTGCGCTTGCTTCTGTCCGGTCGCTTTTACCATCTTACCGCTCTCCAACGGTTGCATGTGCATTCTCGGAGTATCGCTCAGCCTTCACACAGTTGCAACATGGCGTGGAAAATAGCCCCATAGTTACACAGTGCGCATGGGCCACCCCGCAAGCGGCGGGAATCGCGCACAGTTTGTCCGGTGAGTCCGCTGCGCCACAGTGACTAAGCAAAAATCCTGCCAAACGCCTTCGAGGTCTTTCCTAGGGCTTCAGGGCTGCTAAAGACCGCTGGTTATGACCGAGTCCTCTCTCGCAACGCTGGCCGTCGATGCCCCCGCGACCGCCCAGCCGCTGGGGAGCGGGCTGGAGGTGATCTCGATCGCCAAGAGCTATGACAAGCGCGCGGTGCTGACCGATATCTCGCTGACAGTGGCCAAGGGCGAAGTGCTCGGCCTGCTCGGCCCCAATGGCGCGGGCAAGACCACCTGCTTCTATTCGATCATGGGGCTGGTGAAGCCGGACTCGGGCCGCATCTTGATGGACGGCGAGGATGTGACCAAGCTGCCGATGTATCGCCGCGCGATCCTCGGCCTCGGCTATCTGCCGCAGGAAACCAGCATCTTTCGCGGCATGACGGTGGAACAGAACATCGCCTGCGTGCTCGAACTGGTCGAGCCCGATGCTGGCACCCGCGCGGGCGAGCTGGAGCGGCTGCTCGACGAGTTTGGCCTTATACGCCTGCGCCAATCACCGGCCATGGCGCTTTCGGGCGGGGAGCGGCGGCGCTGCGAGATTGCGCGTGCGCTTGCCGCCAAGCCTTCGATCATGCTGCTCGACGAACCTTTCGCCGGGATCGATCCGCTCTCGATCAACGATATCCGCGATCTGATCCGCGACCTCAAAGCGCGCGGCATCGGTGTGCTGATCACCGATCACAATGTGCGTGAAACGCTCGACATCGTTGACCGCGCCTGCATCATCTATGGCGGGCAGGTGCTGTTCGCCGGCAGTCCGCAGGAACTGGTCGCCGACGAGAACGTGCGCCGGCTCTATCTCGGCGAGAGCTTCACGCTTTAGCGATACGCGATGGCATTAGGCCCCCGCCTCGATCTCAGGCAGACGCAATCGCTGGTGATGACGCCGCAACTGCAGCAGGCGATCAAGCTGCTGGCGGCCTCCAATCTCGAAATCGAGACCTTCATTGCCGAGGCACTTGAAGCCAATCCGCTGCTCGATACCGCTGCGCCCGCGCCTGACGAGCCGGACCGCGGCGAGGCGCTCGAAGCGCTGCCCGAAGGTGCATCGGCCGACGAATTGATGCTACGCGGCGGCGGGGAGGGCGATGCGCCGCTCGATCTCGCATCGGTCGATCGTGACTGGGATACGGGGGACGGCGAGGCGCGCTCGTCCCGCGATGCCGAATGGGGCGCTGCAGCCGGGAGTGCGGGCGGCGACTTCGATGAGATGCCCGACTGGGAGCAGCTGCGCGCCGCCGAGCTGACGCTGGTCGAACACCTGGAGGCACAGATCGGCGCGGCTTCGCCTGATCCGCAGGCGGCCTTCATCGCGCGCCACATTATCGGGTTGCTCGACGAGGCGGGCTACCTGCCCACGCCGCTGGACGAGGTGGCGGACGATCTCGGTGTCGATGTGTTCGATGCCAAATCCGCGCTCCGGCTGGTGCAGTCGCTCGATCCCTCGGGCGTGGGCGCGCGCAATCTGGCCGAATGCATCGCCATTCAGGCGCGCGAGGTGGATCGCTATGATCCGTGCATGAAGGCGCTGATCGACAATCTGGAACTGGTGGCGCGCGGCGAAGTCGAGCGGTTGAAGCGCCTGTGCCGCGTGGATGACGAGGATTTTGCCGACATGCTGCGCGAGCTGCGCAGCTACAACCCGCGCCCGGGCCTCACCTTTGCGCCCTCGGCTACCAGCACGGTGCAGCCCGATATCCTGCTCACCGAAAACGGCAAGGGCGGGTGGGACATTGCCCTGAACGAGGAGACGCTGCCCAAGCTGATCGTCAACCGCGGCTATTTCCTCGAACTCAATGCCGGCGCTGCCAACAAAGAATCGCAGGGCTGGCTGAAGGAGAAACTGGCCGACGCGCATTGGCTGATCCGCGCATTGGACCAGCGCCAGAAGACCATTCTCAAGACCGCCGCCGAGATCGTGCGCCAGCAGGACGGGTTCTTCCGCCGCGGGGTTTCCGAGCTGCGCCCGCTGACCTTGCGCGAGGTGGCCGAGAAGATCGAGATGCACGAAAGCACCGTCAGCCGAGTGACCAGCAACAAGTATCTCGCCTGCGCGCGCGGGACATTCGAACTGAAATACTTCTTCACTAGCGGGGTCGCGTCAGCCGATGGCGAGGGTGCATCCTCCGTTGCGATCAAGGCCCGGATCAAGGCACTGGTCGATGCCGAGACGGCGAAAAACATCCTGTCCGACCAGCTGCTTGCCGAGATGCTGCAGCAGGAAGGCTTCGATCTCGCGCGCCGCACCGTGGCCAAATATCGCGAGGCCATCGGCATCGGCTCCAGCGCCGAACGGCGGCGTGCCAAGCGGCTTGCGGGCGCCTCCTAGAGTTCTCCCTTAGGCGATGGGACGCAAGTTAAGCTCTAGCCTTTCGCAGGAATGGCGCTTGCCCGAGTGTGGCTCGAAAGACTCACTTCAAAACGTTAACGGCTTAAACGTCTTATTAACCTTTTTTGGTGAGAAGCGTCGTGGTTAATTCACGGCAACCTCTCCTAAGCAGGGGTTGCCAGGGGCAAACAGGGGACCCAGTGATGCGCGTGCTGCTGATCGAAGACGAACCGACCACCGCCAAGGCGATCGAGCTGATGCTTACCACCGAAGGCTTTAATGTCTACTCGACCGACCTCGGCGAAGAAGGCTTGGATCTCGGCAAGCTGTATGATTACGATATCATCCTGCTCGACCTGAACCTGCCCGATATGCATGGCTATGACGTGCTCAAGAAGCTGCGCGTTGCCAAGGTGCAGACCCCGGTGCTGATCCTTTCGGGTATCAGCGAAATGGACTCCAAGGTGCGCAGCTTCGGCTTCGGCGCCGACGATTACGTGACCAAGCCGTTCCACCGCGAAGAACTGGTCGCCCGCATCCACGCTGTGGTGCGCCGGAGCAAGGGCCACTCGCAGTCGATCATCCGGACCGGCAAGCTGGCGGTGAACCTTGATGCCAAGACGGTTGAAGTCGATGGTGCCCGCGTGCACCTGACCGGCAAGGAATATGCGATGCTCGAACTGCTCTCGCTTCGCAAGGGCACCACGCTCACCAAGGAAATGTTCCTCAACCACCTCTACGGTGGGATGGACGAGCCCGAACTCAAGATCATCGACGTGTTCATCTGCAAGCTGCGCAAGAAGTTGTCGTTGGCTTGCGGCGGCGAGAACTACATCGAGACCGTATGGGGCCGCGGCTACGTGCTGCGCGACCCGAACGAGGAAATGGAAGCGGCGTAATTCGCTTTGCGAGTGCGCCTCCGCGCCCTCGTCCTCGGTGCCGATCCCTCAGCTGTGCTTCGGGGCACCTGCAGGCGGCCGGTAGGCCTTGCGGCCCTTCGGGCCGTAACAGCTCCGATGATCGAATTCGGACGCCCGGGGTGGAAAGACCTCGGGCGTTTTTCTATGGCCGCCCCATGACAGCGTTCAAGGAAGGCGATCCGACCACCATTGCGCGGCTCTATGGCCGCAGCGTCGGGAAGAAATTGCGCAAGTATCAGCAGGGGCTGGTCGACAACCTCCTGCCGCAGATCGCCGTGCCTCTCGAAGGCCCAGTGACGTCCGAGGTGCTGTTCGGCGATGATCGTCCCATGCACTTCGAGATCGGCTTCGGCGGCGGCGAGCATCTGATCTATCGCGCCGATCTGCTGCCCGATCACGGCTTCATCGGGGCTGAACCTTTCGTCAACGGCGTGGCGCAGGCGCTCACCCATATCGAGGACCAGCGCCTCGCCAATATCCGGCTGCATCATGGCGACGCGCTCGAAGTGCTCCAGCGCATTCCCGATGGCACGCTGACGATGCTCTATCTGCTCCACCCCGATCCCTGGCCCAAGGCGCGCCATGCCAAGCGGCGGATGATAAATGACGGGCCGGTGCGGCTGATCGCCGACAAGCTCAAGCCCGGCGGCGAGTTCCGCTTCGGGACTGATCACGACATCTACCTGCGCCACGCACTGATGGTGATGCAGCGCCATACCGACCTGTTCGAATGGGTGGTGGGAAAGCCCGCTGACTGGCAGGTGCGCCCCTCCGGCTGGCCCGAGACCCGCTACGAACACAAGGCCCGCACCGTGTACGGGCACGAGGTCTGGTATTTCCGGTTCAGGCGGCGCTGAGGCTCCGCCGCACCCGCCACCACGGCATCAGCGCGAACACAACCTGTCCCGCCAGTCCGAGCAGCGCGTGCGGCTGGCGTAATCCGGCGAGCCACTCAGCAGGCGATTGCCCCGTTAGGACTGAGGCCAACGCGCATTCCGCCACCATCAGGATTGCAAAGGCGAGAGCCCCTGCGGTGAGCGCCTCTTCAGTGGACGCAATCCGGAAGCGCCGCACCAGCCACCCCGCGGCAAGCCAGCTTGCCGTGAGGATCAGCGGTAGCTCGATCAGCGTCGCCGGCATCAGCCCGACCAGCGGGATCACCCACAGCACGCGGATCGTGCCGAGCGCAAACCCCAGCGCGAACACCGCCGCCCAGTAGGCGGCGGCGGCGCCCAGGATTGTCATCCCACCACGCCCGCGCCGGCCAGCACCGCCAGCGTCAGCACATCGGGCACGGTCGCGGTCATAGGCACGATCTGCACCGGCTTTTCCATACCGATCAGCATCGGGCCGATCGTGGCGTTGCTGCCGAGCTCGCGCAGCAGCTTGGCCGAGAGGTTGGCCGATTGCAGCCCCGGCATGATCAGCACATTGGCCGGGCCCGACAGGCGGCTGAAGGGATAGAGCGCCATCACCTTGGGATTGAGCGCGGCATCTGGGGCCATTTCGCCTTCATATTCGAAGCCCGGCTCCTCGCGGTCGAGGATTGCCACGGCCTCGCGGATGCTGCCGAGCCACTGGCCCGAGGGGTTGCCGAAGGTCGAATAGCTCAGGAAGGCAACGCGCGGTTCGTGGCCCATGCGCTTGGCGACCGCGGCGGTCTCCTTTGCGATATGGGCGAGTTCATCGGCGTTGGGGCGCTCGTTGATGGTGGTGTCAGCGAGGAAGGTGGTGTGGTTCTTGCCGATCATCATGTGGATGCCGAAAGGCAGCGCATCGGGCTTGTGATCGAGCACCATGTTCACCTCGCGCACGGTTTGCGCAAAGGTGCGGGTCATGCCGGTGATGATCCCGTCGCCGTGGCCCAGCGCGACCAGCAGCGAGGCGAAGACGTTGCGATCCTGGTTCACCATCCGCCGCACATCACGGATGGTGTAGCCGCGCCGCTGCAGCCGCTTATAGAGATAATCGACCATCGCGGGCACATGCGCGCTATCGGCCGAGTTCTGGATTTCGAAGCTCGAAGGATCGCTCACCGAAAGCTGGTGCAGCTTGTCGAGCACCGCCTTGGTACGGCCCACCAGAATGGGCGTGCCATAGCCGAAATCGCGGAACTGGATCGCGGCGCGCAGCACCACTTCCTCTTCCGCTTCGGCAAAGACCATGCGCTTCGGATTCGCCTTGGCGCTTTCATAAACCCCGGTCAGCACCGAAGTGGTGGGGTTGAGCCGCGAACGCAGCGCCACGCGGTAGGTGTCGAAATCCTCGATCCGGATCTTCGCCACGCCCGAATCCATCGCCGCCTTGGCAACCGCCGAGGACACCACCTCGATCAGGCGCGGATCGAACGGGGCGGGGATGATGTAATCGGTGCCGAACTTGTGGTTCTTGCCATAGGCGCTCGCGACTTCCTCGGGCACCTGCTGGCGCGCCAGCTCGGCAATCGCCTTGGCGGCCGCAACCTTCATTTCCTCGTTGATGCTGGTCGCCTGCACGTCGAGCGCGCCGCGGAAGATGAAGGGAAAGCCCAGCACATTGTTGACCTGGTTGGGGAAATCGCTGCGTCCGGTGGCGACGATCGCATCGGGGCGCACCGCCTTGGCTTCATCGGGCATGATTTCAGGCGTCGGGTTGGCCATTGCGAAGATGATCGGCTTGTCGGCCATCTTCTTGACCCACTCGGGCTTCAAAGCGCCCGCTGCCGAAAGGCCGAGGAAGATGTCCGCGCCCACCAGCGCTTCTTCAAGGCTGGTGGCCGAGGTGGCGACCGCGTGCGCGCTCTTCCACTGGTCCACGCCGTCACGGCCCGGGGTGATCGGGCCGGAACGGTCGCACATGATGACGTTTTCGTGCCGCACGCCCATCGCCTTGATCAGCGCGGTGCACGCAATCGCCGCCGCGCCGGCGCCGTTGACCACCACCTTCACCTCCTGAAAACTGCGCCCGGTGATGTGGCAGGCGTTGAGCAGGCCGGCGGCGGTGATGATCGCGGTGCCGTGCTGGTCATCATGCATCACCGGGATCTTCATGCGCTCGCGCAGTGCGGCTTCGATGATGAAGCATTCGGGCGCCTTGATATCCTCAAGGTTGATGCCCCCAAAGGTCGGCTCCATCAGCGCGACCGCGTTGATGAAGGCTTCGGGGTCCTCGGTGTCGAGTTCGATGTCGATCGAATCGACGTCGGCGAAGCGCTTGAACAGCACCGCCTTGCCTTCCATCACCGGCTTGGATGCGAGTGCGCCCAGATTGCCGAGGCCGAGAATGGCGGTGCCATTGCTGATGACCGCCACCAGATTGGCCTTGGCGGTGTAGCGTGCGGCGAGCGCCGGGTCGGCGGCGATGGCTTCCACCGGCACGGCCACGCCGGGCGAATAGGCGAGGCTGAGATCGCGCTGTGAGGTCATCGGCTTGGTCGCGACGATCTCGAGCTTACCCGGCCGGATCGTCTCGTGATAGAACAGCGCTTCGCGCGCGGTGAAGCCGCCCTTGTTCTCTTCGGCCATGATGCTCGATCCCCCTCTAGCTGATGTGCCGTTTGTCCCGGGCCACGTATTAACCGCGAGGAGCGCCAAGCGATAGGGCCGAATTCGCCCGAGTTCGGGGGAAAGCGCCTGCGGCGGACATTCCGAATCGGTGCGCGCAGGGCTAGGCCCGCAGGATGGCCGCGCTCGATGATCCCAAACCCACCCCGATGATGGCGCAATATCTTGCGCTGCGGGAGGAGGCGGGTGATGCGCTGCTGTTCTACCGGATGGGCGATTTCTTCGAGCTGTTCTTCGAGGACGCGCGGCAAGCGGCGGCCATTCTCGACATCGCGCTGACCACGCGGGGCGAGCATCAGGGCGCGCCGATCCCGATGTGCGGGGTGCCGGTGCATTCGGCCACGAGCTATCTGGCGCGCCTGATCAAGGCTGGCTGCCGGGTGGCGATTGCCGAACAGGTCGAAACTCCCGACGAGGCCAAGGCGCGGGCCAAGCGCGAGGGCACGCCGTCGTCCAAGGTGCTGGTCGGGCGCGCGATTGTGCGGCTTGTGACGGCTGGCACTCTGACCGAGGAAGCCTTGCTCGAGCCGCGCCGTGCCAATGTGCTGGTGGCGCTCGCCGAGCTGCGCGGGACCATCGGGATTGCCGCCTGCGATATCTCGACCGGCGCGATGGTGCTGGAAGAATGCGACCCAGCCATGCTCGGCGCGGGGCTCGCGCGGATGTCCCCGAGCGAGGTGGTGGTGGCCGAGGACTGGGAGCACGGCCCAGAGGATGCGATTTTCCGCCCGCGCAGCACCTTTGCCAGCGATGCCGGGGCCGAACGGCTGAAGGCGCTCCACGGTGTCGCCACGCTCGACGCCTTTGGTGCCTTCAGCCGCGCGATGCTGAGCGCGGCGGGCGGCCTGATCGCCTATCTCGACCACGTCGGGCGCGGCAATCTGCCGCTGCTGCTGCCCCCGGTGCTGCGCGCTGCCGAAGCCGGCATGGCGATGGACGAGGCGACTAGGGCGAGCCTCGAAATCCTCGAAAGCACCACGGGAGGCCGCGCGGGCAGTCTGATCGGCGCGGTCGATCGCTGCATCACCGGTGCCGGTTCGCGGTTGCTGGCCGAAGACCTCTCGGCCCCGCTGCTCGATGTCGGCGCAATCGAGGCGCGCCTCGCGCTGGTGCAGTTCTGGCACGAACGGCCGATCGAGCGCGCACAGCTGCGCGAAGCCTTGCGCGCCATCCCTGATCTGGGCCGCGCGCTCGGGCGGGTGGTCGCAGGCCGGGGATCCCCGCGCGATCTCGGCCAGCTTCGCGACGGCTTAAGCGAAGGGGCGCGGCTGCATCACTGGCTGAGCGGCGCGCCCGACCGGCCTGCGCTGCTCGACGATGTGCTTGCCCGCCTCACCGGCCACGGTGCGCTGACTGACTGGCTCGCCCGCGCGCTGGTGCCCACGCCGCCGACCGAGCGCGGCAATGGCGGCTTTATCGCCGATGGCTATGATGCCGCCCTCGACGAGCTGCGCGCCACCTCGGGCGATGCGCGCCGGGCGATTGCGGCGATGGAAGCGCGCTACCGCGACCAGACGGGCATCGCGACATTGAAGATCCGCCACAATGGTGTGCTCGGCTATTTCATCGAGGTCGCAGCGCGCCATGCCGACCGGCTGATGGCACCCGACATCGGCTTCACCCACCGTCAGACGATGAAGGACGCGGTGCGCTTCAATTCGCTGCGCCTGCACGAGGAAGCCGCGCGGATCGCCCAGGCAGGCGGCCATGCGCTGGCGGCCGAGGATGCGCATTTCGAGGAGTTAGTGGCCGAGGTGGTCGCCGCGCGCGAAGCCATTGCCGCCACCGCCGCCGCGCTCGCCCGGATCGACGTCGCCGCCGGGAATGCCGAACGGGCTGCCGAGGGCGACTGGTGCCGCCCCGACATCGCCGAGGATGCAGGCCTCGCGATTACCGGCGGGCGGCATCCGGTGGTCGAGGCGGCGCTCGCCAAGGCCGGCGAGCGCTTCGTGGCGAATGATTGCGCGCTGGGTGCGCCGGATCGGCTGTGGCTGATCGGCGGGCCGAACATGGGCGGCAAATCGACCTTCCTCAGGCAGAACGCGCTGATCGTGCTGCTCGCGCAGGCCGGGTGTTTTGTTCCTGCTACGGCGGCGCGGATCGGGCTGGTCGACCGCCTGTTCAGCCGCGTCGGTGCAGCCGACAATCTGGCGCGCGGGCGCTCCACCTTTATGGTCGAGATGGTCGAGACCGCGGCCATTCTGGCGCAGGCCACCACCCGCAGTTTCGTGATCCTCGACGAGGTCGGGCGCGGCACTTCGACCTATGATGGCTTGGCGCTGGCCTGGGCGGTGGCCGAGGCGGTGCATTCGCAGATCCGCTGCCGCTGCCTGTTCGCCACGCATTACCACGAACTCGCACGGCTGGCGGAAACCTGCGAGGCACTCTCGCTCCATCACGTTCGCGCGCGCGAGTGGCAGGGCGATCTGGTGCTGCTGCACGAATTGGCGACCGGGCCTGCGGATCGCTCTTATGGCCTTGCCGTGGCGCGGCTGGCGGGGGTGCCGGGGCCGGTGGTCGAGCGGGCGCGGGCAGTGCTCGATAAGCTTGAAGCCACCCGCGAGGCAACCGGCGGAATTGCCGCAGGGCTCGGCGATCTGCCGCTGTTTGCAGCCCTGCGCGCCGAGCCGCCGCAAGCCTCGCCCGAGCAGCAACTGGCCGAGGCTTTGCGCGCCGCCGATCTCGATGCGCTGACCCCGCGCGAGGCGCTCGATCTGCTCTATGAATGGAAGCGCGATTTGCCCCGCGCGAAGGCCTGACATCCACCAAAGCTTAACAAACCCGCGCTAGGCTCTGCCTAATGTCAAAAGGCGTGCTAACAAACCCCAAGGCCGCGCTCGTTTTCGCAGCGATCACCATCGTCAGCGCGATTGTGATGGTTGGCCCGCAAGGCGGCGGCGGCGTGCTTGATCAGGCGGTGGGCAGCATCGGCCAGCAAAAAGAGGCGGTTGTCGAACAGGCGCGCGTTGTTTCGGCACAAGTCACCGAAGTGATCGAGCCGCTTGATCCGGCCGCGGGCTGGGGCGGCACCGCCAATGCGGTGTTCGGCGAGTTCACCGAAGAACCGGTCGAGGAAGCGATCGTAGAAGAAAGCGTCGAACCGGCTTCGGCACCGGCGCGTTACGCGCCGCAGGTTTACGAGCAATCGGTTCCGGTCGGCGGGCCGGAGGTCGCCGATGCGCCCGGAATTGTCGTGCCGGGTGATGATGACGCGCGCGATCGCGCCGCATCACGCGCGATTCCCGTCGTGACCTCGCGCAAGCTTAGCATCCAGCCGCAATAGGCGGCCCGTTCCGCCTCAGCGGGTCGGGACGGGGACTTCGCCGGTATAGTCGTAGAACCCGCGCCCGGTCTTGCGACCGAGCCAGCCGGCCTCGACATATTTCACCAGCAGCGGGGCGGGGCGATACTTGCTGTCGCGGGTGGTCTTGTAGAGCACCTTGATGATGTCGAGACAGGTATCGAGCCCGACGAAATCAGCCAGTTGCAACGGCCCCATCGGATGATTGAGGCCGAGGCGGCAGCCCTTGTCGATATCCTCGATCCCGGCTGTGCTCTGACCGAGCACGAACACCGCCTCGTTGATCATCGGCAAGAGGATGCGGTTGACGACGAAGCCGGGCTCGTCCTGGCTCAGCACTACTTCCTTGCCCAGACCCCGCGCAAAGGCGGTGACGCGGTCGGTTGTCGCGGGCGAGGTGGCGAGGCCGGGGATGACTTCGATCAGGCCCATCACCGGCACCGGATTAAAGAAGTGCAGGCCGATGAAGCGCGCCGGATCGGGCGAGAAATTGGCCATGCGAGTGATCGGGATCGACGAGGTGTTTGACGCCATGATCGCATCCGCCGACAGCACCTTGCCAGCCGCCTCGAAGATCGCGTTCTTGACTGCCTCGCGCTCGGTCGCGGCTTCGATGATGAGGTCGGCCTCGCTCATCGGGGCGTAATCGGCGACGGGGCTTATCCGCGCTAGCAGCGCTTCGGCCTCGGCAGCCTCGATCTTGCCGCGGCCCATCAGCTTGACCAGCGCCTTTTCGACTTTGGCCTTGCCTGCCTCGGCATGGGCCAGATCGACGTCGGAGAGCATCACGGCCATGCCGTTGGCGGCTACAGTCTGAGCGATACCGGTCCCCATCTGGCCGGCGCCGATAACGGCAATTTTGCGCATATCTATTCCTTCGCAGGTGCAGCAATTGCCCGCGCTGTTAGCGAGGGCCTCTTGCAAAAGCTAGCGATTAGCGCGTTACCTGTTTTTCCCGGGCACCCATTTCACGTCCGCCCGGCCATCATCATTGGTGACCCGGGCGAGAACGAACAGCAGGTCGGACAGGCGGTTGATATAGGCGAGCGCCGCCGGATTGACCGGGACTTGGTCTGCGAGCTGCACCATCGCCCGCTCGGCCGCGCGCGTGGTGGCGCGGGCAACGTGGACGCGCGCCGCCGCCTCGCTACCGCCCGGTAGCACGAAGCTGGTCAGCGGTTCGAGCTGTTCGTTGAGCGCATCGATCTGCGCCTCGAGCCACGCGGGCTGCGATGCCACGATCCGCAGCACCATGTCCGACGGGCTGAAGTCGTCATTCTCCGCCGGGGTGGCGAGGTCTGCGCCGAGATCGAACAAATCATTCTGCACCCGGGTCAACAGCGCACGCTGGTCTGCATTGGTCAGCGCGCAAATGGCGAGGCCAATCGCGCTGTTGGCTTCGTCCACCAGCCCCATCGCGGTGATGCGGACCGAATATTTCGGGCAGCGCGAGCCATCGACGAGGCCTGTCGTTCCATCATCCCCGGTGCGGGTATAGATGCGGTTCAGCTTGACCATAAGGCGAAGGACTCAGCGCGAAACCGCTAGGATGATGGCCACCACCACAATCGCCAGCGCCTGATACTTGATGCGCGCGAACATCGCCTTGTTCTGGGCGAGCTGCATATCGGTCGCGGTCGAACCCTCGCCGGTTTCGAGGTCGATCTTGGTTGTCTTGAGGAACGCGATGATCCCCTTGATCAGCGAAAAGGCCACCAGTCCCATCAGGACAAGCAATACGGGCACGAGGACATAGGTCATAGCGCTATAATGGACGCTCCCGCCTCAGGTTCCAAGCCGCAAATGCTGCAAGCGCAGTTGCTCGGCAAGCATCCGTCCGTCCTCGCCGGCACGGCGTCTTTCGGCGAGCGCGGGCGAACCGCGGCGCTTGGCGAGCTTTTGCCCGGTTTGGTCGACCAGCAGCGCATGGTGGTGCCAGCGCGGCACCGGCAGGCCCAGCAGGGCTTGCAAGCTGCGATGGACGTGGGTGGCCGCGAACAGATCTGCCCCGCGCGTCACCAAAGTCACGCCGTCTGCGGCATCGTCGAGCGTCACGGCAAGGTGGTAGCTGGCGGGCAGATCCTTGCGCACCAGCACCACATCGCCGAGCTCCGACAGTTCGGCAGCGACCGGGCCGGCGAAATCATCCTCCCACACCAGCGGGCCGGTGGCCGCCAGCGCCTTTTCCGCATCGAGCCGCCAAGCAGCGGGCAGTGCCGGATCGGGGGGCGTGTGCTTGCAGGTGCCGGGGTAGATCGGGCCGCCCGCCTCATCGATCTGTTTGCGGGTGCAAGTGCAAGCATAGAGCAACCCGCGCGCCTGCAGTGCCTCGGCGGCGGCGGCATAGCGGGCGAGGCGGGTCGATTGCGCTGGCGCCTCGTCCCATTCCAGCCCCAGCCATTCGAGATCGCGGCGGAATTCTTCAGCCAGCTGCGGCTGCGAGCGCGGGCCGTCGATATCCTCGATTCGCAGCAGGAATTGCCCGCCGCCTACCTTCGCCAGATCATGCGCCACGATCGCCGAAAGCGCATGGCCAAGGTGCAGCGGCCCGTTGGGGCTGGGCGCGAACCGGGTCACAAGTGGCACGCAATTCTCCATCCTCGCCGCCATGCCACAGGACATATCCTTGCGCTATCCACAGGCTATCCACCGGCCCCGAACAGTTTGGCCCTGTGGATACCCACCCTGTCACGGGTTTGACTCTTTGGTTTGGCACGGCAGGATGCAATCAATCAGGGAGGAACGCCCACCGTGTTCAACGCCGAACTGATCGAGAAAGCGGCCCGGTTTCGCGGCTTCGATCAAGACCCGACCCGCAATCTTTCGGCCTGTCCGGCGCTGGTGCTGAACGCCGATTACACGCCGCTGTCCTATTATCCGCTCAGCCTGTGGCCGTGGCAGACCGCGATCAAGGCGGTGTTCCTTGACCGCGTCGACATCGTCGCCAGCTATGACCGCGAGGTCCATTCGCCCAGCCTCGACATGAAGATCCCCAGCGTGATCGCGCTGCGGCAATATGTGAAGCAGAGCGAGTTTCCCGCCTTCACCCGCTTCAACCTGTTCCTGCGCGACCGCTTCCAGTGCCAGTATTGCGGCAGCCACGATCATCTGACCTTCGATCACGTGATCCCGCGGCGCCTCGGCGGGCGCACCACGTGGGAGAACATCATCACCGCCTGTGCGCCGTGCAACATGAAGAAGGGCGGGCGCACGCCGAAACAGGCCGGCATGCCGCTGCATCAGGCGCCGATCCGCCCGACCAGCTGGCAGTTGCAACAGCACGGCAAGCTGTTTCCTCCGGGCTATCTCCACGAAACCTGGCGCGACTGGCTCTATTGGGACATCGAGCTGGAAGCCTGAAGCCCGGGCGCGGATCAGCTGCCCTTGGCCGCCGCAACCATCGCGTCTCACGTGTCCCACGCGGTCGCCCGCCCGGGATAGGCAATGCTCTTGAACGGCCAGTCGCGCGCCATCCAGTCTTGCGTCCACGCGTAAAGCTCGGCGTCGAACCCGGCGTCATACTCGGCCTGAGTGACCCACAGGCGCACCACCGCATCGTGGCCGGGGACAGTGCTGGGATAGACATAGACGCAGCCGCGCTCGCGCTTGCCGTCAGGTGTCAGCACCGCATAGGCGAAGGATTCGCGCCGCGCGAAGCGTCCTGCTTCGCTCTCCCTGTCGGCCATTGCCTCGGCGGCCGTGATATCGGCGCGCGGCCAGCCGGCGCTCCGCTTGAAGGTCTGCTGGAGATGCGTAATCGAGGACATGTAGGCGGTAAAGTCGATATCCACCAGCGCCGGGCCGAGCGGCACGAGCACGAAGCCCGGCCCCTCGATACGGGTCGGCACGGCAAAGTCGGGTGCGACAAAGGGCGGGGCGGGAGCCTCCGCCATGCCAGCCGCTTGGGCA
The DNA here is from genome assembly GCA_046339235.1 of Erythrobacteraceae bacterium. Classification (GTDB taxonomy): domain Bacteria; phylum Pseudomonadota; class Alphaproteobacteria; order Sphingomonadales; family Sphingomonadaceae; genus Erythrobacter. Next base: position 16,755 of record JBKDUW010000006.1, read on the forward strand.
GTCTCGGCAGCAAGCGGGCTCGCCGCGAGCAGAGCCGCCAGTCCCGCGATCGCCATTCTCCCTGTTTGCTAGCCGCCGCGATACCAGCCGCCTAGGGCCCCGTCAGTAGGGCGTATGGCGCAGGCCTCGCCGACGCAGCCCAACGCTCGCCGCCACCGGCTTGGTGCCTGTTGGAGGCACATGAGACATTGTCCAGCACGAGACCCCCCCGCGCCATGCACGCAGCCCGGCAGCAGGGTTTCGGGATGATACGAGGGGCGCGAGCGGCAGGCCATGCGCGCCGAACTGGCAGCTTGTGCGCGGGTAGGAAAGGCGGCGTGAGGCCGCGCCGCGCAGGGTCATGGCGCGACCCCTTAGCGGTCATTGATCAATCGCGTAACTTTGCGGATACGAGCGGCATGACTGATAAGCCCGAGCTCGTCGCGGAGCAGCCGAACATCATTGAGTTTGCTCCTTGGCCAACAGACGTCGAGGATGACGACCTCACCTTGGTGGGGCTTAGAAATGGCGGTCATGCAGCGATCAACTTTGTAAAGGACGTTCACACAATCGAATTGACCTTGAATTATGCTGACTGTGAGAGAGGATTGGAGGCCACGTTCATTTCCCGCGAAAAAATGGCTAGTGTTGTCTTTTATTTCAGAGATGTAAGCGGCTTCCGTGTGCTTGATGAGAATGGCCTCGTTGACCTTTGGAACGCTTCAAAGAACACTCCAAGACCCGCTTCTACTACCTTTAGGGTCAAGGGGCATTTGTGGCAGACCGAGAGTGAACTCTTGTGGATCATGAGAGGCTGCGAGTTTTCATACATGGTCGCAACAGATTGGGATTGCCTTGAACTTATCACCGATTGCGAACCGAGCGTGAAAATCATCCCGGCAGTGGTCAGAAAGAAGATCGCTCACTAGCGGTAACTTGCAGATTTCCACCCCTCAGCAACCATCCGCTCGTCCCGGCCATTCACCCGAAAGCGGGCGTAAGAAAAACCCCGGCGGATCGCTCCGCCGGGGTTTCGTTTTTTGGTGTTGGGAACGACTCCGGCAGAGCCGGAGTCGTCAGACGGGGCGCGGCGCCCCGCTATCCGGTCAGAACCCCATGCCGCCCATGTCGGGCATCGGGGGCGAGGCCGGCTTGTCTTCCGGACGCTCGACGATCGCCGCTTCAGTGGTGATCAGCAGGCCGGCGACCGAGGCCGCATCCTGCAGCGCGGTGCGCACGACCTTGGTCGGGTCGATCACGCCGGCCTTGACCAGGTTTTCGTATACGTCGGTCGCCGCGTTGAAGCCTTGCGTTTCGTCATCCTCGCGCAGCAGGTTGCCTGCAACCACCGCGCCATCATGGCCGGCGTTCTGGGCGATCTGCTTGATCGGGGCGGTGATCGCCTTGCGGATGATGTCGATGCCGCGGGTCTGGTCTTCGTTCAGGCCCTTGAGGCCTTCGAGGGCCTTGATGGCGTAGAGCAGCGCCGTGCCGCCGCCCGGAACGATGCCTTCTTCAACGGCAGCGCGGGTGGCGTGAAGTGCGTCATCGACGCGGTCCTTGCGCTCCTTCACTTCGACTTCGGTCGCGCCGCCAACCTTGATCACGGCCACGCCGCCAGCGAGCTTGGCGAGGCGCTCTTGCAGCTTCTCGCGGTCGTAATCGCTGGTGGTGTTGTCGATCTGGGTGCGGATTTCAGCCACACGCGCCTTGATGTCGTCGGCAGCGCCGGCGCCATCGACGATGGTGGTGTTGTCCTTGTCGATCGAGACCTTCTTGGCTTGACCGAGCATGCCGACAGTGACGTTCTCGAGCTTGATGCCGAGGTCTTCGCTGATCATCTCGCCCTTGGTCAGGATCGCGATGTCCTGCAGCATCGCCTTGCGACGATCGCCGAAGCCCGGTGCCTTGACCGCAGCAACCTTGAGGCCCCCGCGCAGCTTGTTGACCACGAGGGTCGCCAGCGCTTCGCCTTCGATGTCTTCGGCGATGATGAGGAGCGGACGGCCCGACTGCACCACGGCTTCGAGGATCGGCAGCATCGACTGCAGGTTCGACAGCTTCTTCTCGTGGATCAGGATGTAGGGGTTATCCAGTTCCACGGTCATCTTGTCGGGGTTGGTGATGAAGTAGGGGGACAGGTAACCACGGTCGAACTGCATGCCTTCGACGACATCGAGTTCGAACTCGAGGCCCTTGGCTTCCTCGACGGTGATCACGCCTTCCTTGCCGACCTTGTCCATCGCTTCGGCGATCTTCTCGCCGACTTCGCGGTCGCCATTGGCCGAGATGATCCCGACCTGCGCGATTTCCGAGCTGTCCGAGACAGCCTTCGAGCGGCCCTTGAGGTTCTCGACCACGGCGAGCACGGCCTGATCGATCCCGCGCTTGAGATCCATCGGGTTCATGCCGGCGGCAACCGACTTCATGCCTTCGGTGACGATCGCCTGGGCGAGCACGGTGGCGGTAGTGGTGCCATCGCCGGCGCTGTCATTCGCCTTGCTGGCGACTTCGCGCAGCATCTGCGCGCCCATGTTTTCGAACTTGTCCTTGAGCTCGATTTCCTTGGCGACGGTAACGCCGTCCTTGGTGATGCGGGGGGCACCGAAGCTCTTGTCGATGACGACGTTGCGGCCCTTGGGGCCGAGCGTCACCTTGACGGCATTGGCGAGAATGTCGACGCCGCGCAGAATGCCTTCGCGGGCTTCGCGGCCGAACTTGACGTCCTTGGCTGCCATGATTGTTTCTCCTGAAATTTGGTTTTGGGTTGAAAGAGGCGATTGGGATCAGGCGATCAGCCGATGATCCCCATGATGTCGCTTTCCTTCATGATCAGCAGGTCTTCGCCGTTGATCTTGACTTCGGTGCCCGACCACTTGCCGAACAAGACGCGGTCGCCGACCTTGACGTCGAGCGGGATACGGTCGCCATCGTCGTCGCGGGCGCCTTCGCCCACAGCGATGATTTCGCCTTCGCTCGGCTTTTCCTGGGCGCTATCGGGGATGATGATGCCGCCAGCGGTCTTCTGGTCGGCTTCGATGCGACGGACCACGACGCGGTCGTGCAGCGGACGAAATGCCATTGTTATGACCTTTCCTGATAAGTTAGAGGTTGATTGGCACTCTCCTATCGAGAGCGCCAACGAGCCGCATTTGGTTGTGGCGGGTGGCTGAGTCAAGGCGCGCGGCAAACAAAAAATTTGTGTAGCGGGCATTGGCTGGTATTGAGCAGTCTTACTGCGATTGGGTGTTATCGTGCAAGATCGTGGGAAGCGGGGCGATGGGCGCCCGCACATGCGTTGGGGGAGAAATCATTAATGTCTGAAGACTTGCAACCGACCGATTGGGCGGCCGACGTCAAACGCTATGTTCCGGATGCCGATGACGGGGTCATTGCCAAGATCGTGAGCTATTGCGGAATAGCGTTGAGGACCCGCGATGCCTCGCTGGTGTCTTTCACCGACTCGGTCGAAACCGACCGGGTGCGCGAGAATTACTGCAAGAAGAAGCTCGGGCTGACCGAACCTGACGCGGTGCTCGACAGCGCGATTGCCGCGGTCGGCGAGCGAATGAGCGATACCAACTACCGCAACCGGGTGACGGTCTATTACCTGCTGGCCGAACATTTCGGCAAGCTCGGCCTGTTCGGAGCCGCTGCGCCGGTGGCTGCAGCGGCAGCCGCACCGGTCGTCCCGATTGCAGCCGCTGCCACGCTGGCCGCTGCAGCGGCTCCGGCTGCGGCCCACGCCATGAGCAGCCCGCAGCGCCGCAAGTCGGATGACGGGTTTTTGGGTTACGCAGCGCTGGTGGGCGGCGGCTTGGCGGCGATCATGCTGATTGCCGCGATTGCCGGCAGCTATGCCGCTGGGCGCTTCGATGCTGAGCCGCCGGCGCCTGTCGCGCCTGCCCCCGCCGTCGTCGCCGCACCGGCCATACCGGAAGGCGCCGGGATCGTTTCCGAAGTCATCGAAGGACGGCCCAAGGTTTCGGTCTATTTTGCGGTCGACAAATTTGCGATCGCGCCTGAATTTGCCGCCGCAGTTGCGCCGGTGCGTGAATGGCTCGCGGCCCATCCCGATGACCGGGTCCAGTTGAGCGGGTTCACCGATCCTACCGGCGATGCGGCCGCCAACGCCGTACTGGCCAAGAACCGGGCGGAGGCGGTTGCTGCCGAACTCGCCAAAGAAGGCGTCGATGCCGCGCGGATTGATCTGGTCAAGCCCGAGGATACCTCGGACGAAACGACCGACCTGGCCGGCGCACGCAGGGTGGAAATCACTGTAAACGGTGTCTAGTAAGGCGTGGGGAGAGGCCGCTGTGCCGCTCCCCCGACCACCCCTTAGCCGCGAGCTTACGTGAACCTTCCCAAGCAGGCGATGTCCGAAATCAGGAGCGAGGTTACCCTCGCTGCCCACACGCTCAATTGGTTGCGCGATAATCTGGTTCACCTCGCCGGTGCGTTGCTGGTGCTGCTTATCGGGGTCGTGCTGGCGCGGCTGCTGTCACGTGCGGCTGACCGGGCGCTGACCCGTTCGGAGCGGATCGAGCCCACGGTCGCAAAGTTCCTCAGCAACATCATCAAGTATGCGCTGTGGGTGGTGGTGGTGATCACCGTGCTGACCCAGTTCGGGGTGCAGACCACCAGCATTATCACTGCGCTGGGCGGTCTCGCGCTCGCAGTCGGCCTCGCCTTGCAAGGCACGCTGAGCAATGTCGCGGCCGGGGTGATGATTCTGATCCAGCGCCCGTTCCGGGTCGGCGAGACGATCAGCGCAGGCACCGTCAACGGTACGGTCGAGGCGATCGGGCTGTTCACCACCGAGGTTCACCAGCTCGACGGCGTCTATGTGATGGTTCCCAACAACGAGCTTTGGAACAAGCCGGTGGTCAACTTCTCGCGCATGCCGACCCGCCGGTTCGAGCTGCTGCTGGGGATCGCCTACGAGGACGATCTGCGCGTTGCCCGCAAGGCAATGCTGGAGCTGGCAGCGGGCGATGCGCGGGTGCTGGCCGAGCCGCCGCCGGTCGCTTTCGTCGCCTCACTGGGCGACAATGCGGTGCGGATCGGGCTCAGGGTGTGGTGCGCCAGCGGAGATTACCTTGCGCTGTCATGGGCGTTGACCGAGGCGGTCAAGCTGCGGTTCGACCATTTGGGCCTGACCATTCCGGTCCTCGCAGCCCCGGCCGCCGCGGCGCCGGTGCGCTAACCCGCCAACCCCAGCGCGTCGCGCTGACTCCAGCGCCAAAGCAGCAAGGCGGCGGCGAAGAACAGCCCCGTGGCAAGCCCGATCCACACCCCTGTCCCCTCGAGCGGGGTGAAGAACCCGAGCCAGATCGCCATGCCGAAGCCCGGCACCCAGTAGCTGAAGATCGCGATCCACATCGGTACGCGCGTATCCTGCAGGCCGCGCAGCGCGCCCGCCGCCACCGCCTGCACCCCGTCCGCCAGCTGGAAGATCGCCGCCCACATGAGATATTGCAGCGCGAAGCCGATCAGCGCGGCATTGGCGTGTTCATCGGGGTCGGTATAGATCCGCAGCAAGGCGGTCGGCATCAGCAGCATCGCCAAGGCCGTCGTGGTCATGAAGCCCGTCCCGATCGCGAGCGCGACCCAGCCTGCGCGCCCCGCAGCGATCCGGTCGCCAGCGCCGTGATGATAGCCCACCCGGATCGTGGCCGCCTGCGCGGTGCCGAACGGGATCTGGAACGCCAGTGCAGCGAGATTGAGCGCCAGCGTGTGCGCGGCAAGCTCGGTCTCGCCGATCCGCCCCATCAGCAGCGCCGCTCCGCTGAACAGCCCGGCCTCGGCCAGCACCGTCAGTGCGATGGGCGTGCCGATCACCATGATCTGTTTGAGCCGCGCCCACTCGGGGCGCCACCAGCGCCCGAAGATGCGGTACCGGCGCAGTGTGCGGTCGCGGGTGATCACCACGACGTAGGCGACCAGCATTGCCTGCGCGGTGATCACGCTCGACAGCGCCGATCCCATCAGGCCGAGCGCGGGCAGCCCGAGATGGCCGAACACCAGCGCCCAGTTGCCGAGCGCATTGGTCCCCAGCGCCAGCAGCGTGATCGCGGTCGCATAGCCTGGCTTGCCCAGCGCGGCGACGAAGATGCGGAACACGCCGGCCATGACCATCGGGATCATCGCCCAGGCGAGCAGGGCGAGGAAGTCGCCCGCCATCGCGGCGATTTGGGCGTCCTGGCCGCTCGCCAGCAGGATCGCCTCGCCGCCGAAGCAGATCGCCATGCCGACAAGGCCGAAGCCCACCCCCACCCACATCCCCATGCGCACCGTGCGGCGAATATCGCGCACCGAATGCAGACGCCGCCCGCGCTCGGCCGCGATCAGGGGCGCGCAGGCTCCGACCAGTCCGGTCATCGCCCAGACTGTCAGCCCGAAGATGGCGATGGCTAGGCTTGAGGCCGCCAGCGGCTGGTCGCCGAGGCGCGCGATGAAGATCACGTCGACCGCATGGATCAGCATCTGCAGCAGATTGGTCGCCGCCAGCGGCACAGCGAGGCCGAGCGTCGCGCGCAGTTCCTGCTCCCAGCCGGGCGTCGAGAGAGATGTGTTTTGCTGCATGGTCGGATCCTGCCCGCCCTCAGGCAGGCCGGTTCCAATAGGAGGAGCAGCGCCTGAGGGGAAGGCATCTTTGGCAACAAAAAAGGCGGCGCCATTGCTGGCGCCGCCTTCCTGTTTCGTCCGGTGAAACCGGCCGACGAGCTTACTTGAGCTCGACGGTGCCGCCGGCTTCTTCGATCTTCTTCTTGATCTCTTCGGCTTCGGCCTTGTTCACGCCTTCCTTGACCGCCTTCGGGGTCGATTCGACGAGGGTCTTAGCTTCGGTCAGACCCAGGCCGGTGATGGCGCGGACTTCCTTGATGACCTGGATCTTCTTCCCGCCATCGCCGGTCAGGATGACGTCGAATTCGGTCTGCTCTTCGGCTGCTTCGACAGCAGCGGCCGGGCCGGCGGCAACCGCGACGGCAGCAGCGGCGCTGACGCCCCATGCTTCTTCGAGGGCCTTGGCCAGTTCAGCCGCCTCAAGGACGGTCAGCTTCGAAAGTTCTTCAACAAGCTTGGCAATATCAGCCATGATGGTTCACTCCAAATTGTGGCGGGGCCGGACACCATGTCCAAAACCCCGAGATTGTTTCGTCTGACGAAAAACGTCTCTTAAGCTGCCTTGTCCGCGTAAGCGGTGAATACACGGGCGACCTTCGCGGCGGGTGCGGTAACGACCTGGGCGATCTTCGTCGCCGGGGCATTGACCAGACCGATGAGCTTGGCACGCAGTTCGTCGAGGCTCGGCATCGAGGCAAGCGCCTTGATCCCGGCTTCGTCGAGAACGACCGAACCCATCGAACCGCCGACGATTTCGAGCTTGTCGTTCGACTTGGCGAAATCGACAGCAGCCTTGGCGGCAGCGACCGGGTCAGTCGACCAGGCCAGCCCGACCGGACCGGTGAGCATGTCATCCAGCCCGACATAGTCGGTGTCCTTGAGCGCGAGCTTGGCGAGACGGTTCTTCGCAACCTTGTAGGTGGCGCCAGCTTCGCGCATCTTTCCGCGCAGGGCGGTGGACTGAGCCACCGTCATGCCGAGGTTGCGGGTGACGACCACCACGCTGACCTC
>JBKDUW010000007.1:0-5657 GCA_046339235.1 Erythrobacteraceae bacterium
GGCCAAGCTCTCGAAGCGCCACGGCGCGCTCGGAGTCGAGGCCTATCGCGACGAATTCGGCATCCTTCCCGAAGCCTTGTTCAACTATCTGCTGCGTCTGGGCTGGGGCCACGGCGACCGCGAGGAGATCACCCGCGAGGAAGCGGTGGCGCTGTTCGATCTCGACGGGGTGGGCAAGAGCCCCTCGCGCTTCGACCTGAAAAAGCTTGAGAACCTCAACGGCCATTACCTGCGCGAAGCCGAGGATGCCCGTCTGGCTGCGCTGGTAGCAGCCCGCATTGGCGAAACGGCCGACGAGGCGCTACTGGCGCGGGCCATGCCGGTGCTTAAAGTGCGTGCGAAGAACCTCAATGAAGTGATTGAAGGCGCTGCTTTCCTCTTTGCCAAACGCCCGCTCGTCATGACCGAAAAGGCGGCGGTGCTGCTCGAAGGCGATGCCCGCGCGATCCTGCGCAGGATCCACGATCACCTCGCCGCGCAAAACGACTGGACAAGCGAAGCGCTCGAAGCCACTACGAAGGCGCTTGCAGAGGAGCAGGGATTGGGCCTCGGCAAACTGGCGCAGCCAATGCGCGCGGCGCTGACCGGGACGACCACCTCACCCGGTATTTTCGATGTTCTGGTCCTTCTGGGACGGGAAGAGGCTCTAGCCCGGCTCGACGCTCAAGCGGCGTAAGCGGGGTCAAGAGTCGGGGAATTTGGACAGGAGACTGATCGTGGCAGACAAGCTGGCGAAACTCGAGCTGGGCGGCAAATCGCTCGAATATAGTGTCCTCGAGGGCAGCACCGGCCCCGATGTGATCGATATCCGCAAGCTCTATGCGCAGACGGGTGCCTTCACGTTCGACCCGGGTTTCACCTCGACGGCCAGCTGCGAAAGCGCGCTGACCTATATCGACGGCGATGAAGGCGTGCTGCTGCACCGTGGCTATCCGATCGGCCAGCTGGCCGAGCATTCGAGCTTCATGGAAGTCAGCTATCTGCTGCTTAACGGCGAACTGCCGAGCAAGGACGAGCTCGACGATTTCAGCTACACCATTACCCGCCACACCATGCTGCACGAGCAGCTGATGACCTTCTACCGCGGGTTCCGCCGCGATGCGCACCCGATGGCGATCATGTGCGGCGTTGTCGGGGCCTTGTCGGCCTTCTATCACGACAGCACCGACATTTCCGATCCGGAGCACCGCAAGATCAGCTCGCACCGGTTGATCGCCAAGATGCCGACGATTGCGGCGATGGCCTACAAGTATTCGGTCGGCCAGCCCTTCGTCTATCCGGACAACTCGCTGAGCTACACCGGCAACTTCCTGCGCATGACCTTCGGCGTTCCGGCTGAACCCTATGTGGTGAACCCGGTCGTGGAACGCGCGCTCGACCGGATTTTCATCCTTCACGCCGATCACGAACAGAACGCCTCGACCTCGACCGTGCGACTTGCCGGTTCCTCGGGCGCGAACCCGTTTGCCTGCATCGCGGCCGGGATTGCCTGCCTGTGGGGCCCGGCGCATGGCGGCGCGAACGAAGCCGCGCTGAACATGCTCCGCGAAATCGGCACGCCCGACAAGATTCCGCACTATATCGAGCGCGCCAAGGACAAGAACGATCCGTTCCGCCTGATGGGCTTCGGCCACCGCGTCTACAAGAACTACGATCCGCGCGCGACGGTGATGCAGCAGACCGTGCGCGAGGTGTTCGAATCGCTCAAGGTTACCGATCCGCTGTTCGAAACCGCGCTGCGGCTCGAGGAAATCGCGCTCAGCGATCCCTATTTCATCGAGAAGAAGCTTTTCCCGAACGTCGATTTCTATTCGGGCATCATTCTCTCGGCGATCGGCTTCCCGACCACGATGTTCACGGCGCTCTTCGCGCTGGCCCGTACCGTGGGCTGGGTGGCACAGTGGAACGAAATGATCTCGGATCCCGGCCAGAAGATCGGCCGTCCGCGCCAGCTCTACACTGGCCCGACTGAGCGTGACTACATCCCTCTGACCAAGCGTTAAGCGAAGGCGGCAAGGCCCATGGTTATGCTGAGGGCGGCAGGCGCGTTCCTGTGCCTGATGGGCGCGATCTGGGCCTTGCAAGGTCTCGGGGTGCTCGACTGGCCGCCGAACAGCTTCATGCTTTCGCAGCGCCAGTGGGTGCTCTACGGAGGACTCACAGCGCTGGTCGGCGCTGTGCTGCTCTGGGTTGGTGAAAGACGCCGCCGCCGTTAAGGCGCGACAAGGATCAGGCCGGGGGCAGTTCCAGCGTGAACAGCGCTCCGCCCCCTTGCGCGGCTTGGACGCTCAGGCTGCCTTCCATCGCGTCGGCTAGGCGGCGCGAGATATAGAGGCCGAGGCCCGAGCCCTTGTCCTTTCCGCCATCGCTGTCGCGTCCGAGCCGTTCGAACTTCTCGAAGATGCGCAAGGCCTGCTCGGGCGTGACGCCGGGCCCCTCGTCGCTGACGCTCACCGCCACCTGCCCCGCGCTGCCAGCCTCGACGGCAATCGTAACCGTGCTGCCGCCGGGCGAATAGGCGATCGCATTGCCGATCAGGTTGATGAGGATCTGCAGCACCCGGCGAAACTCGGCCATCGCCACCACCGCCCCGCGCTCGCCGTTGACGACAAGGCGGATGTCGCGGTTCTGCGCCCGCACCCCGAGGATTCCCGCCGCCCGGCTCGCCGCATCGGCCAGATCGACCGGCTCGCGCACGGTGGCAAAGCCGGGGGTTTCGACCACTTCAAGGTCGGCCAGATCATCGAGCATCGCGGCAAGGTGCTGTCCGGCGCTGGCGATGGTGCCGGCATAATCGCTATATTCGTCGCGCAAGGGCCCGGCGAGGCGCGCGCGGATGGTCTCGGCATTGGCGATGATCCGCGCGACCGGCTGGCGCAGCACCGGGGTGAGCGCGCTGCCGATCAGCCGGGTCGGCGGCGCCTCTCCGCCATCGCCCATGCCCTCGCCCGCCAGTTCCGCGGTGAGCGGCTCATCGGCGATCAGCAGCAATTCAAAGCCTGCAGGCGCCTGGGGATCGGGTCCGAGCGGGATCAGCCGCGCACGCCAGTGGCGCTGCGATCCGGCGAGACGACAGGCCGCCCCGTCAAGCAGGCGCCAGTGCAGCGGCTGGTGGTGGGCGATGCCCTGCAAGGCGACGAGATCGCTCCACACCTGCCCCGGCGCGGCGAGGCTTGCGTGCTGGAGCGCCATCGCGTCAGGGGCGAGCGCGCTCAGCACCTGCACCCGCTGGCGGGCGTCGAGCCGGGCGCTGACCTCGGCCGTAGCGCGATCAATCGCATCGAGCCGTTCGGCATAGGCGCGGCCTTCGGGGGCAGTCGGCACGCTGCGCTGCCAGTTCTCGACCAGCACCTCGCACCCTCCGCTTGCGCCGGCATCGTCGGCTGCTTCGGGATGGATGCGGGCAAAGCCGGAGACCAGCGCGTCGCCATCATAGGCAGAAAACTCGCGCGCGATCTTGAGGCCCATGCGGCGGCCCTGCCGCACCAGTTCGAGCAGTTCGGGGATCGCCAGCGGCCCCGGCAGCCGCCCGCCGCAGCGCGCCTGCAACTCGGCCAGCGGCTCGTCCGCATTGAGCAGCCAGTCGCGCGCATCGGTAAGCCCGCGGGCGCCAAGCAGAGTGTCGCGGCGGTCCATCGTATTCATTCAGCCCGCGCCAAGCAGCATCCGCGCCCGCTCGGGCGAGATGGCATCGAGGTCGCGCAGCGGCCGCGCGGCGGGATCAACCAGCAGAAATTGCCGCGCAATCGCCTCTGGCGCGAGACCGGCGGCACGCAGCGCCAGCGCAAGCCTTGCGCCCTGCCGTTCCTGACAGGCGAGCACCGCCTGCTCCCGCGGCTCGCGCGACAGCGCAGCCAGCGCGCTGGCAAACAGCGCCGGCCCCGCATGGTCGAGCGCGAGCGCGGCAATCGCCCCGCGCCGCATCGCCGAGACAAGCCGCGCCAGCAGCCCGAGCCGGCTGGCGGCCTCGTCATAAGCAGCGTTGAGGCGCCGCCCGGCCTCGGCCTCGGGCACGTGGGTGGCGGTGATGGCATGGAACAGCTCGGCAGGCAGTTCGCCCAGCGGCAGCTCCATGCGGCGCTGGCTCTGGATAAAGCGCGACTGGGCGGCAAGCGTCGCCATCGCGAGTTCGGCGATCACCGGCTCGTCCGAGGCGATCAGTTCCTGCAACAGCGGGCTCAGCACCGGATCGATCGCGCCGTGCTGGTGGAGCCGTTCGGCAAGCTGGCTCTCGGCCGCCAGCGCATGGCAATGGGCGAGCAGTAGTGCATCGCCCGCCAGCGCCTCGGCGAGCGCATCGCGCGCCTTCGGGTCGGAATCGGCGGGGAGGCGCAGCGCCGGATCGCGTCCGGCCGCAGCGGCGATGAGCTGCGCAGCGAGATCGGAGAGCATCCCGCGCACCCGGGCGAGGATCGCATCGCTGACCATCCGCTGGCCGTCGCTGGCAAGCAGATGGCGCAGCACCGGCACGACCGAACCGAGCGCACGGGTCTCGCGCGCGAGTTCCTCCCGCAGGATCGCCTCGACCATTGCGCCGTCAGCCAGGTCCATCGTGTCTTCGCCCATCCTGCCCGCATAACGCGGGCATAGTTAAATCAGCGTTAGCCCCGATTGCCGGCTTGAGGGAGCAGCAATCCGCCGAGCAGCACGAGCGAAAACAGCGCCGCGGCGTGGGGGAGCAGGCCGAAGGCGGCCGCGAGCGCCAGCAGGCCAAGCAGGACGCCGCGATCGGTTAGCACCGCTTGCGGCGCCAAGGGCAAGGTTTGCGCGGTCAGCCGGGCAAGGCCGATCAGCACCGGGCCAAGCACCGCCAGCGGCGCGAGCGATCCGGCAGGTGACAAGGCAAGCAGCGCGGTGACGGCTGCCGATGTATCAACTGCAAGGCCAAGCCGCGCAATCCGCGCTGGTGGCGGTCCCTCGCCAAGCAATTCCCGCTTGAGCGCGGCCAGCGCTCCGGCGAACGCTGCGGCAATCGCGCCGGCGGCGGCCAGCGCCAGCCCCGACGCTGCCCAGCCCCAGGCGGCCGCCGCCAAGCCCCCCAGCCCCGTCAGCGCCGAAGCGAGCATCGCCAGCAGCGGGCCGTTTGCGAGGCCTGCGGGAGCCAGCGCGCGCGCGGCCAGACCGGCGAGCGCGGCAGACGGCCTGCGCCAGTCGGCCTGCCCCGCCGCGCGGATGATGAGCGCCTGCTCCTGCGCCGCCAGCGCGGCTTCGTCATTTGCCAGCAGCCACGCTTCGGGCGCCGGGTTCCCGCCGGGCAGTTCGCGGCACGGCGTACCGGTCTGCAGCGCGAGGCGAAGCAGCAAGGAAATCGCATCGGCATCGGGCGGAAAATCGGCAAGGTGCTGGACGGGCGCGCCGCGCATTACCAGCAGCCCGGCCCAGTGCCGCGCGGCATCAATCCGCTCGAAATCCTCCGGGTAACGCGCCACCAGCGGGCTGTCGGCTGGCAGACAAGCAACAAAGCGCGGGCTGCCCGCCGGCGCGGCAGCAAACATCCGCTGGGTCAGCGCCGGATCGGGCAGCAGACCATCGGCGAGGATGACGAGCTCGTCCTCGGCCCGCACCAGCGCTGGCAGGTGAAGAAAGCCGCGCAAGGCCTGAAAAGTCCCGCCCGCCGCCTCGACCGCCTGCTGCGCGCGCAGCACCTCGCCATCGGC
>JBKDUW010000008.1:0-17412 GCA_046339235.1 Erythrobacteraceae bacterium
ATCTGATGCGGTGTCCGGGTGGGCAGAGAAACGTCCCGCCAACCGAACGGCAATGTGAGGCACGCGAAGATGCAGCCCCGGAAAGTTGGGAGCCGTTAAGGGAAAGGCGCTGCCGACAATCACCAGAAACCCGAGATAGCAGGCAATGGTCACGCCGTAGAGCGTGGTCGGCAGGCCGAAATTGCGGTCGGCCTCGATCTGGTGGCGCACAGGTGCGGCGGCGGGATGCTCGACAATGCGTGCGTCGCCGCGGGCGATGAGATCGTGGATGCTGTGGCTCATGGATAATCCTCCTCCTGTGTTGGTAGGAGAATTATCGCACGTCGCGCCGCGCTGCTTTGACCGGGATCAAATCAGCTGTGCCAGCGCGCAAGATCCACCGCATCCTGCGCAAGCGGCTCGATCCAGTGCCATTCGCCAGCCCGCTTCTCGCGCTTCCAGAACCACGCGGCGCTTTTTAGGTGGTCCATGCAGAAATCGACCGCATCGATCGCATCGCGGCGGTGGAGCGCAGCGGCGGACACGCAGACAATCGGCTCGCCCGGGCGCATCAATCCGATGCGGTGGACCATGAGGAGGCCCATCAGTTCAAAGCGCGCAAACGCCCGGTCGGCGAGGTCATGCATCCCGGAAAGGGTCAGCGGTTCGTAATGGGTGAGTTCGAGCGCCTCGACGCCCTGATCAAGCCGCACCTCGCCCACGAAGGTGCACACACCCCCCAGCCCCTTGTTGGCCTGCGTGAACGGGCCGATCAGCATGCCGGGGAGGAACATCTGATCGAGCAGGCGGATGTCGCGCATCGGCACGTGCGCGGCCATCGGTCAGCCGCCCGATACCGGCGGGAGCAGCGCGATCTCGTCGCCCGCGCCCGCTGCGAGCGCCGCCTTGTCGGCCAGCAGCGCGCCATTCACCGCCACGCGGTTGCGCGGATCGTCGATCGCTTCGGCAAGAGCAGCGGGCAGCGCCGCCTTGAGCCCGGCCCAGTCGAGCGGTGCGGCCAGCTGGAGCGCGGGCGCGCCCGCCAGATCGGCGAGCTTGCCGAGCAGAACGACGGTGATCACCTCACCCGCCCGTCATCGACATATGCCGCGCGGTCGCCGGATCGGCCCCGCGCGCATCCATGCGGAAGTGGTGCTTCTCGGGCTTGATCCTGAGCGCCTCGTCGAGCGCGGCGGCGAGGTTGGCCTCCGGCGCGTCCGAGCGCAGCGCGGCGCGCAGATCGACCTGCTCGCCCCCGCCAAGGCAGGGATAGAGCTGGCCGGTGGCGGTCACCCGCAAGCGGTTGCAGCCGGCGCAGAAATTGTTGGTGTGGGGCGTGATGAAGCCGAGCCTGCCACCGGTCTCGGCAATGTCGACATAGTGCGCCGGGCCGCCGGTGGCGTGGTTGTTGTCGGTCATCGTCCAGCGCTGCTCCAGGCCTTCGCGAACCGAATCGAGCGGGAGATACTGATCTAGCCGTTCAGCCTCGACATCGCCCAGCGGCATCACCTCGATCAGCGTCACGTCGTGGCCCTCGGCATGGCCCCAAGCAATGAGATCGGGCAGTTCCTCGGCGTTGACGCCCTTGAGCGCCACCGCGTTCAATTTGACCTTGAGACCCGCCGCCTTGGCCGCGGCGATGCCTTCGAGCACCTGCAGCAAGGCATCGCGCCGGGTGAGCTTGGCAAACCGCGCGCGGTCGAGTGTGTCGAGCGAGACATTGACCCGCTTCACCCCCGCGCGCGCCAGCGCCTCGGCGTGTTCAGCGAGCTGCGTGCCGTTGGTGGTGAGCGTCAGCTCCGCCAGATCATGCCCCAGCCTGCGACCCAGCGCGGTGAACAGATCGATGATATCGCGCCGCACCAGCGGCTCGCCGCCGGTAATGCGGATCTTGGTCACCCCGCGGGCGATGAAGCCGGTGGCCAGATCATAAAGCTCCTCGAGCGTGAGCACTTCCTTTTTGGGCAGGAAGGTCATGCGTTCGGGCATGCAATATTCGCAGCGCAGGTCGCAGCGGTCGGTGACCGAAAGGCGCAGATAGGTGATGCGGCGCTGGAAGCTGTCGACCAGCAGCGGCGGCCGCTCCGCAGGATCGCGCAGCAGGATCAGATCGGGCTTGCGGGGAGCCTGCGAGTTCTGGCGGGTGGGCACGTCATCAGTCATGGCACACGAGATAGTGCCCTGTCACCCCGGGCGCATCTGCCAAAAAGCGTAAGCCTGCCTCGCGCGCTGCGCCGGGCGATCCGGCGAGAACATTGACCCGCTTGGGCGCGGCCTCGCGCGCCAGATCGCGGGCGAGCGTCCGCCGCCAGTCGGCATGGTCGTGAGCCGCCGGCGCAAGGATAATCGCCAACGCGGTGCAATCGGGCTGATCAAGCGCGAAACGGGCCGCTTCGAGGTGGAACGCCATGAAGGCACCCGCCGCATCTAGCGCGCTTTGCGGCAGGTGTTCGGCGGCAAGCTCCCGCTGCATCAGGCCGCGCCGTGATCGGCAGGACGCTCGCGGTGGAGAGTGATGCCGATCTGCTCATTGGCCTCGGCAATCGCCAGCTTGACGATCTTGACAGTGACCGCCTGCACGCGGGCGTCCTGCACGAACAGGGTAGCGCAGATGTGATCGGCCACCGCCTCGATCAGCTTGAAATGCACGCTCTTGGGCAGGCCTTCGGAAGCGGCGAATTTGAGGTCCATGTAGTTCTTGGATGCCTCGAGCGGCGTATCGGGATCATAGCGATCCGCGACAGCGTATCGCGCCGCGATCGAGATGCGCAGCGGCTGCGGCTTGCCGGTCTCCTCGGAATAGATGCCGGTGAGGACATCGACGACGAGATCATTGACTTCAAGAGTGAGCGAATCGGTCATGGGGTGCGCCTTTAGACGGGATTGCTCCATCTGGCGAAAACAGCGGTGGGGAGCAGGCGGCCGCCCTCCCCTTCTTCCCTGACGGCAAGATCGCCGTGCTCGATCTGCCCGGGGAGGCCGCGCAAGGCCTCTTGGAGCAGGCCGGCGATGGCAAGGCTGCTCATCCGCACCGCATAGACAGTGAGGAACAGGACGCGGCTGTCCGTGTCGAGCAGCTTGGCGCAATCGCTGATCAGGCCGGGCAGGTGCTCCTCTAGCCGCCACACCTCGCCATCCGGCCCGCGCCCGAACTTGGGCGGATCGAGGATGATCCCGTCATAGCGACGCTCGCGCCGCACCTCGCGCCCAGTGAATTTGGCCGCGTCGTCCACCAGCCAGCGGATCGGGCGCTCCGCCATGCCGGAAAGCGCGGCGTTCTCGCGCGCCTGCGCCACCGATTTCTTCGAGGCATCGACATGGGTAACCTTGCCATGCCGCGACAGGGCAAGGCTGCCGAGCCCGGTGTAGCCGAACAGGTTGAGCGTCTCCGCCTCGGTCATCTCGCCCAGCTGCGCGCGCATCCATTCCCACACCGGGGCCATGTCGGGGAAGAATTGCAAGTGGCGGAAGGGCGTGGGTTTGGCGGTGAAGCGGACATCGTCCCACGCCAGCGCCCAGCCCTCGTCGGGCAGGCCCTCTTGCGCGAACTGCCCCGAAAACTGCCAACGCCCGCCCCCATCCTCGTCCGAGCCGGGGATGAACTCGCCCGCTGCGGACCATTGGTCGAAGCGCGGCTGCCACATGGCCTGGGGTTCGGGGCGGATGAAGGTGTGAGGGCCGAAAGACTCCCACTTGCGCCCTGCCCCGCTGTCGAGCAGGCGATACGAGTCCCACTCGGTGCAGGTCATCACCAACGGCTGCTGGACGAGGCTCGCCATCAGGCTGCGCCGGATCGGGCCGCGTGCCCCAGCACATAATCGCGCGTGGTGGCATAATCGCCGGCCAGCTCGACATAGCTTTCTTCGCGCCCGAACAGATCGCCGACCCGGCCCGGCAGCGCCGGACGCACGCCGATCGCGCGCTCGACCGCATCGTTGAACTTGGCCGGATGCGCGGTCGCCAGCGTGACCAGCGGCACGTCGCGCGCAATCACCCTCGCCGCCGCGAGCGCCTGCGCGGCGTGGAGACCGACGCCGGTATGCGGATCGATCACCTGCCCGGCAGCACGGTAAGCCCATTGCATCGCCCGCGCGGTCTCGGTCTGGTCAGCCCGCGCGCTGGTGAACAGCGCAGCGGCAGCTTGAGCCTGCGCGTTGGTGAGATGCATCGCCTTGGTCGCTTCAAAGGCGTGCATCTGCGCGGCCATCGCCGTCCCGTCACGCCCGCCGCCATCGAACAGCAGCCGCTCGAAATTGGAGCTGACCTGAATGTCCATCGACGGCGTGATCGTCGCGGTGACGCCGCTGGCCGAATAGTCGCCTGCGGACAGCGCGCGGTGGAGAATGTCGTTCACATTGGTGGCTACGATCAGGCGTTCGATCGGCAGCCCCATCTTGGCTGCGACATAGCCTGCGAACACGTCACCGAAATTGCCGGTCGGCACCGAAAACGCCGCCTTGCGGTCGGGCGCGCCGAGTTGCAGCGCGGATGCGAAATAATAGACCACCTGCGCCATCAGCCGCGCCCAGTTGATCGAGTTCACCGCGCCGAGGTTCAAAGTGGTCGTCACGTCGGCATCATTGAACATCCGCTTCACATGCGCCTGCGCGTCATCGAAGCTGCCCTCGATTGCAAGGTTATGGACATTGGGCGCGCGAACCGTGGTCATCTGGCGGCGCTGCACCTCGCTCACCCGGCCCCTGGGGTGGAGCATGAAGATCTCGGCGCGGCTGCGCCCGGCCACCGCAACGATCGCCGCCGAGCCGGTATCGCCGCTGGTCGCGCCGACAATCGTCAGCCGCCGGTCGCGGCGTTCAAGGAATAGCTCGAACAGGTGGCCGAGCAATTGCAGCGCGACATCCTTGAATGCCAGCGTCGGCCCGTGGAACAGTTCGAGCAGCCAGTGCTGCTGGTCGAGCTGTACCAGCGGGGCGACAGCGGCATGGCCGAAATCGCCGTAGACCGCGTGGCAGATCGAGAGCAGTTCTTCCTCGGTCAGGCTGCCCGCGACAAAGGGCGCCATGATGCGCGCGGCCAGATCGGGATAGGCCAGTCCGCGCATCGCCCGGATCTCGTCCAGCGTGAACTGCGGCCATTCGGCGGGGAGATAGAGGCCGCCATCGCTGGCTAGCCCTGCGAGCGTGACCCCTTCGAAATCGAGCGCCGGTGCGCTGCCGCGTGTCGAAACATATTGCATGGGGCTGTTCGCCTAGCGGTGGCGGCGGCGTAAGGCCAGCACGTAGATGACGAGCGCGGTCAGCGCGAAGAAGAACCACTGCCCGGCATAGGCCAAGTGGTTGTTGGGAAGGTCGCCGGGATCGGGTCTCGTCATCGCCTCGAGCCCCGCCAGCGGCGGATCGGCCACCAGCCGCGGCCCGGGAGCGATAACGCCGGTGACTTCGCCGCCTGTCCACGCGGGCGCGGCCAGGTCGCGCGAAAAGCCCAAATCGACGATCACGCCCGAGGTGCAGGTGGCGCGCTGGACCCAGCCCTTCTGCCCCTTTGCCGAGGTGCCCGCGACCGCTTCGACCTTCGCGACGCTTACACAGTTCAGGCTGCTGCGGCGAAACCAGACTTGCGCCCCATCACCCGTCAACGGAAAGGCGGCCTCGCTGCTGAAGCTTGCCGCAGCTTCATAGCGGGCGAGCAGCTCGGCCTTCTCGCCCATCCGCCGCACCTGCCAGAAGCCCAGCGCGATCATCGTAGCGACCGCCGCCAGCACGATGATGGTCGAGATAATCGGCACGCGGCGGCTCATGGCTTCTGGCTCTCTTCGTATTGGTGATAGACCCACATGGTCTTGTAGAACCTGATCGCGCCGATCACTGCACCAACTGTCACCGGCCCCCAGAACACCAGCGAGACCCACAAGGGCGGGCGCAGCCATTCGTCCACGCCGAGCGCAGCGAGGATCAGCGCCAGCGCCAGCAGCATGGTAACCACGCCGACAAACCGCCCCCCGCGTTCAAGGCTGATGATGTCGATGCTGCAATTGGCGCATTCATCGGCCAGCGCGGCGGGCGTGGCAAACAACGTCTTCGCCCCGCAGCGCGGGCACAAACCGGAAAGGGCAGCCGAGACTAACCCCGGCTGCCCCTTCTGTTCACTCGGACCGGAAGGCCCTGCGTTCATCAGTGGTATTCAGCGCCCCAACCGCCCCACACATAGATGGCGACGAACAGGAACAGCCAAACCACGTCGACGAAGTGCCAATACCACGCCGCCGCTTCGAAGCCGAAGTGCTGGCGCGGGGTGAAGTGGCCGAGATAGGCGCGGTACAGACACACGGCGAGGAAGATCGTCCCGATGATCACGTGGAAGCCGTGAAACCCGGTCGCCATGTAGAAGGCGGACGAATAGGTGTTGCCGCCAAAGCCGAACGGCGCGACCGAATATTCATAGGCCTGGATCGCGCTGAACAGCACGCCCAGCGCAATCGTCGCCCACAGGCCCTGCTTGAGGCCCGTGCGATCACCATGTATCAGCGAATGGTGCGCCCAGGTCACCGTGGTGCCCGAGCAGAGCAGGATCAGCGTGTTGAGCAGCGGCAGCGCGAAGGGATCGAGCACTTCCATGCTTTCAGGGATGAAGGAGGCAATCGCGCCTTCGGTGCCGAACAGGCTCAGCGTCTTGCCGGTCTCGTGATCGAATTCCAGCGCGGTCGGGAACAGCGCGAAGTCGAAGAAGCTCCAGAACCAACCGACGAAGAACATCACTTCGGACGCGATGAACAGGATCATGCCGTAACGCATGTGAAGCTGCACCACCGGGGTGTGATCACCGCGCTGGGCCTCGATCACGATGTTGCGGAACCAGAAGAAGAAAGTCGCCAAGAGGCCGGCAAGCCCTGCCCACATCACCAGGCTGGCGGACTTGCCGAACAGATCGGGGTGGAAGCTCAGCACCATGCCGCTGGTGAAAGTGAGCGCCGAGATCGAGCCGATCAGCGGCCAGATATCGGGTTCGAGGATGTGGTAATCGTGGTTTGCCGTGCCAGCCATTGGTCGTTCCCGTCCCTGGGTTGCTTGCTTGGGTCAGTTCGTGCCCGCCGGTGCGGCCGCTGGGGCCTTCGACGTGCGGTGGAAAGTATAGCTCAAGGTGATCTGCTCGACACCCTTCATGTTCGGGTCCTCGAGCATCGCGGGATCGACATAATAGAGCACCGGCATGGTGACCTCCTGCCCGGGGGCGAGCGTTTGCTCGGTGAAGCAGAAGCACTGGATCTTGTTGAAATATTTGCCCGCCTGCTCCGGCTCGACATTGAAGGTCGCCATGCCGGTGATGGGTTTGGAGCCTTCGTTGCGGGCGATGTAGGTGGCAATATCGCGTTCGCCGATGGTGATCGTGTCGGTCGACTGCGAAGGGCGGAAGGTCCACGGCACGTCGCTCGCGGTCGACGCGTCGAAGCGGATCGCGATGTTCTGCCCCGAGGCCAGCATCGCAGCGCGCGCGGCCTCGGCCTCGCTCGCCACCTGCGTGGTGCCGCCGAAGCCGGTGATCTGACAGAACATCTGGTAGAGCGGCACTGCGGCATAACCGAGCCCGAGCATGAACAGCGCGCCCGCAAACGCCATCCCGCCCACCCACACATTGCGGCGAGCGGTGTCGTGGACATGCGTCAGGGGCGGCAGGGTTGCCATCAGCCGGCATCTCCGATCCGCACGATGGTGATCGCGTAGAACAATACCACGAAGAACAGCAGCGTGCCGGCCACCACCAGATTGCGGGCCTTGCGGCGGCGCAGGAATTCGGCCTCTTCCTCGGGCGTCATACGATCCACCCCTGATAGGCGGCCACCCGGTCTGCCACCAGCGCCGCGAACAGCACGAAGAGATAGACGATCGAATACTTGAACAGCGCCTTTTCGGGCAGCATCTTGTCCTCGGCGCTCTTCATCCGCGCGCCGACTGGCCAAGCCAGCACCAGGAACAGCGCTGAAAGCACCACCGCAACCGAACCATAGATCCAACTCGTCCCGCCAATCGCCCAGGGCGCGATCGCGATCGGGGTGAGCAGCACCGTGTACCACCAGATCTGACGGCGGGTGACCTTCTCGCCCGCGACCACGGGCAGCATCGGGATGCCGACCTTGGCGTAATCGGACTGCACGAACAGCGCCAGCGCCCAGAAATGCGGCGGGGTCCAGAAGAAGATGATCGCGAACAGCAAGATCGGCATGGCGGTGATCTCGCCGGTCACCGCGACCCAGCCGATCAGCGGCGGGAAGGCGCCCGCGCCGCCGCCGATGACGATGTTCTGCGGGGTGCGCGGCTTCAGCCACATGGTGTAAATCACCGCGTAATAGATGATCGCCGCCAGCAGCAGCGCCGCCGCCAGCCAGCCGATCGCCACGCCCATCAGCCCGACCGACACGGCCGAGAGGAACACCGCGAAATCGCGCGCATCCTCGCGCAGCATGCGGCCTGCGGGGATCGGGCGGTTCATGGTGCGCTTCATGCCCTTGTCGAGATCGGCTTCCCACCAGTGGTTGAGCGCCGCCGAACCGCCTGCGCCCATCGCAATCGCGAGGATCGCGGTGAAACCGAGCACCGGATGAATATGGCCCGGCGCCGCCAGGACGCCGCAGATCGCGGTGAAGATCACCAGTGTCATCACCCGCGGCTTGGTCAGCGTGAAGAAATCACGCCACTCCGCCGGGAGCGCGGCCGGGGCGGCGCTCGTCGGGGCAGGCTGGGGTGCGGCTGTTTCCATGGTCTCAGTGTCTCAATCGGCGAAGAGCGCGTGCCCCATGGCCGCGCCCTCCCCCTCGTCTCGTTGCGGTCAGCGCGGCGCGGATTTCATGCCCCGCGGCCTGCCGCCTGTCAGGTCCCGATCACGCCGTCGCCGGACGGTGATCGTGGTAGTCATGCGCGTCGGTGATCACCGGAAGGGTTTCGAACTGGTGATAGGGCGGCGGGCTCGGCAGGGTCCATTCAAGCGTCGTCGCGCCTTCGCCCCACGGATTGGCCTCGGCCTTCTTGCCCGCCACCAGAGCGTAGAGGATGTTGACGAAGAAGAAGATCATCGAGACAGCCATGATGTAGTAACCCAGCGTGCTGATCTCGTGCCAGAAGGTGTAGGCCTCCGGATAGTCGGGATAGCGGCGCGGCATGCCTTGCATTCCCAGGAAGTGCTGCGGGAAGAAGATCACGTTCACGCCGACGAAGAAGGTCCAGAAGTGCAGGTGGCTCAGCAGCTCGCTGTGCATCCGCCCGCTCATCTTCGGGAACCAGTAGTAGAAGCCGGCAAACAGCGAGAACACCGCACCCATCGACAGCACGTAGTGGAAGTGAGCGACCACATAGTAGGTGTCGTGCAGGTTGTCGTCGATCCCGCCATTGGCGAGCACCACGCCGGTCACACCGCCCACAGTGAACAGGAAGATGAAGCCCATCGACCACACCATCGGCGACTTGAAGCTGATGCTGCCGCCCCACATGGTGGCGATCCAGCTGAAGATCTTCACGCCGGTCGGCACCGCGATCACCATGGTGGCTGCGGTGAAATACATCTTCGTGTTCACGTCGAGGCCCACGGTGTACATGTTGTGCGCCCAGACGATGAAGCCGACCACACCGATCGCGACCATGGCGTAGGCCATGCCGAGGTAGCCGAACACCGGCTTCTTCGAGAAGGTGGCAACGATCTGCGAGATCATGCCGAAGCCCGGCAGGATCATGATGTAAACCTCGGGGTGGCCGAAGAACCAGAACAGGTGCTGGTAAAGCACCGGATCACCGCCGCCGGCCGGATCGAAGAAGGTCGTGCCGAAGTTGCGGTCGGTCAGCAGCATGGTGATCGCCGCAGCCAGCACGGGGAGCGCGAGCAGCAGCAGGAAGGCGGTAACCAGCACCGACCACACGAACAGCGGCATCTTGTGCAGGGTCATCCCCGGCGCGCGCATGTTGAAGATGGTGGTGATGAAGTTGGTCGCACCCAGAATCGAGCCAGCGCCCGCTAGGTGCAGCGAGAAGATCGCGAAGTCGACCGCCGGGCCAACCGAACCGCGGGTCGACAGCGGCGCTTAGAGGGTCCATCCGGTGCCGGCACCGGGGCCCGAGCCGCCGGGGACAAACAGCGAGAACAGCAGGCTGAAGAAGCCCGCCACGGTCAGCCAGAAGCTGACATTGTTCATGCGCGGGAAGGCCATATCCGGCGCGCCGATCATCAGCGGCACGAACCAGTTGCCAAAGCCGCCGATCATCGCCGGCATGACCATGAAGAACACCATGATGAGGCCGTGGGCGGTGATGAACACGTTCCACATGTGCAGCGCGGTGTTGAGATCATTGCCGCCGCCCATGAACTGGGCCCACCACTGCAGGTACTGGATGCCGGGCTCGGCGAGCTCAACGCGCATGATGCCCGAGATGGCACCACCGACGATCCCCGCGATGATCGCGAAGATAAGGTACATCGTGCCGATGTCCTTGTGATTGGTCGACATGAACCAGCGGGCGAAGAAGCCCGGCTTGTGGTCGGCGTGATCATGCGCGTCATGCGCATGGTCGTGATGGATGTCGAAGCCTTCTGCGGTGGTTGCCATGGTCAGCTACTCTTTCGCGTTTCGTCGTTCATTATTCAGCGGGCGGCGGCTGGAGCTGCAGCCACATCCGGCGCAGCGGCAACCGCAGCAGCAGGTGCGGCACCCGCAGCGCCAGCGGCCGGAGCGGGCGCAGCAGCCGGAGCCGCCGCTTCTTCGCCCGGCATGCTGCCGCCCTGCGCCTTCACCCAGGCGGCGAATTCGGCCGGCGGGAGCGCTTCGACCGCGATCGGCATATAGCCATGGCGCGCGCCGCACAGCTCGGAGCACTGGCCGTAATAGACGCCCGGCTCCTTGATGGTCAGCAGCTTTTCATTGAGACGGCCCGGCACCGCGTCCATCTTGAACCACAGCGAAGGCACCGCGAAGGCGTGGATCACGTCGGTCGCGGTGGTCTGGATGCGCAGCGGCACGCCGGCAGGTACGACCATGCGGTTGTCCACTGCCAGCTGCCCCGGCTCGCCGCGCTTCTTTGCCTCGGCCTCGTCGAGCATGTTCGAGATCACTTCGATCTCGCCGTGGTCGGGATAGGTGTAGCCCCAGTACCACTGGTAGCCGGTCGCCTTGATGGTGACGGCGTCGGCCGGCGGGGTTTCGTACTGGCGCGCCAGCAGCGTGATCGAAGGCACCGCGATGATCACCAGAATGATCACCGGAACGATCGTCCACACCACCTCGATCAGGGTGTTGTGCGTGGTGCGCGAGGCGAACGGGTTGGCCTTGCGGTTGAAGCGCACCACCACATAGAGCAGCAGGCCAAGCACCAGCAGGCTGATGATGGTGATCACCGGCATCAGGATCACGTCATGCATCCACAACGCATATTTGCCGTTGTCGGAATACTGGTCCTGGAAGGTCAGGCTCTTCATCGCGTCGTCCTCATAGGACGTCGGCATGCCCTTGCCCTCGGTCGGAGCCATCGGGGTGTAGGTGCTGGCCGGTGCCACTTGGGCAGTCTCGGCCGGAGCCGCTGCTGCTTCAGGTGCGGGTGCTGCCGCTGGCGCCGGAGCCGCCACGACAGCCGCCGGAGCGGGTGCGGGCGCAGCCTGCGCTGCCACAGTCATCGGCGCAAACGCCGCGAGTCCGGCGACGAGTGCCGCAAGTATAGCCTTCTTCATACGGGTGTGCCGTTGACCCATCATCATGTGTCCAAGTGGTTCGAATCTGATCCCATACTGCCCGCCGAACAGCCCCCTAAAGACCCACAGCGCACAGGCTCTGGCCATCCCTGAGGACAGCCTTGACCATCGCCCTTAGCCGCGCTTGCCGAGGGCCTCAAGCGCTTCTAGGGAGAAAATTATGCAAGGCCCCATGTCTGCGGCGCAAGTCGTCGCTTTCCCCCATGTTTTCTATGGAGTTCGGCGATGACCGACGATGAAGTTCTGGCCGAATTCCGGGCCAGTGGTGCCTTGCTCGAAGGACACTTCAAGCTCTCTTCGGGCCGCCATAGCGGACACTACCTGCAATGCGCGCGGGTGTTGATGAACCCCGCGCGCGCCGCGCGCCTCGCCGAAGCGGTGGTGGCCGGAATTCCTGCGGATGTGCGCTCGCGCATCGACGTGGTGGTCTCCCCCGCCATGGGCGGCATCATCATCGGCCACGAAGTCGGCCGCGCGCTCGGCCTCGATGCGCTGTTCCTTGAACGGCCCGAGGGCATTTTCCACCTGCGCCGCGGCTTCGCGCTTGCGCCGGGCGCGAAGGTGCTGATGGTGGAAGATGTCGTCACCACCGGCCTCTCGAGCCGCGAAGCCATCGCCGCCGTGGCGCGCGAGGGGGCCGAGGTGATCGCCGAATGCGCGATCATCGACCGGTCTTGCGGGTCGGTCGATCTCGGCGTGCCGTTCTACTCGCTGCTCGCCATTGATTTTCCCACCTATGACGAAAACGACATCCCCGAGGCTTTGGCGCGCATAGAAGTGACCAAGCCCGGAAGTAGAAAAGAATGAGCCAGACCCTCCATCCCCGCCCCTTGCGCCTCGGCGTCAACATCGATCACGTGGCGACGATCAGGAACGCGCGCGGCGGGGATCATCCCGATCCGGTGCGCGCGGCGGAAATCGTCGCGGCGGTCGGCGGGGACGGGATCACCGCGCACCTGCGCGAAGACCGCCGCCATATCCGAGACGAAGACCTCGCGCGCATTCAGGCGGCGACCAACCTGCCCTTGAACCTCGAAATGGCAGCGACGCCCGAGATGCTCGCCATCGCCTTGCGTCACAAGCCGCACGCCGCCTGCATCGTCCCCGAAAAGCGCGAGGAGCGCACCACCGAGGGCGGGCTCGATGCGGCGGGCATGCACAACACCCTCGCCCCGATTGCCGAGGAGTTGCGCGCGGCGGGCATCCGCGTCTCGCTGTTCATCGAAGCCGACGAACGCCAGCTCGACGCCGCGCTGCGCCTTGGCGCGCCGGTGGTGGAATTCCACACCGGCGAATATGCCCACGCCTTCCTCGATGGCGACCGCGACAAGGTCGAACGCGAATTGCGCCGCATCACCGACATGGCCGCGCTCGCCGCCAAGAACGGGATCGAGCCGCACGCGGGCCACGGCCTCACCTTCGAGAACGTCCAGCCCATCGCCGCGATCCCCCAGATCGCCGAGCTCAATATCGGCCATTATCTGATCGGTGAGGCGGTGTTCGTCGGCCTCGAACACGCGATCCGGCGGATGCGCGGGCTGATGGATGAAGTGCGCTGACCGTGTCCGAGCCTGACCTCCCCCCGCTGGCGCGCGAGCAGAAGCTGTGGGCCGCCGGCGCCGCGGCGCTGTTCCTGATCGCCATCGGCTTTCTCGGCTTTGCGCTCAGCACCAAAGTGATGATGGTCTTCGCGGTCGGCTGGATCGCCTTGCAGATCTTCGGCTATGTCGGCGCATTGCGGATGGCCAAGGGCGACTTCGCGCATCCTTTGTTCAAGTCGCAGGTGATGCTGCACGTGATCGCGCTGGCGCTGCTGGTGGCTGTGTTTATGCGAGCGTTTTCTTGATGACGCTCGCCCTTCGGCGAGCGATTTCCTCGCTCACACGGCCTGAAGGCCGCGTCGCTGCGGGCGGGCGTCCGAACCTCTTGGCGGCCTTGCGGTCGCTGCGCGCCCGTTTCACCGCTTTCAGGATAGGTGCGTCGTGATCATCGGCCTCGGCTCAGACCTCTGCAATATCGAGCGGATCGGCAATTCGCTCGCGCGTTATGGCGAGCGGTTCGAGAACCGCGTGTTCACCCCCATCGAAATCGCCAAGGCGCGCCGCCGGCCCTACACCATCGCCGGAACCTACGCGAAACGCTTCGCCGCCAAGGAGGCGTTCTCCAAAGCGGTCGGTACCGGCTTCAAGCGCGGCGTCTTCATGAAAGACATTGGTGTGGTCAACGCCCCGTCCGGCGCGCCGACGCTCGCATTGACCGGCGGGGCGGCATTGCGGCTTGAAGAAATGATCCCGGCAGGCCATGAGGCGCGCATTCACCTTACTCTCACCGACGATCATCCCTGGGCGCAGGCCTTCGTGATCATCGAAGCCATCCCCCTCTGAGCAGCTCCCCCGACATGGCAACCAGCGAAAGCCCCCAAGTGACCGAAACCAGCGCTCCCGAACAGCCGCAGAAGGTCGATTGGCTCGCCGAAATCCGCGGGCTGGCGATCATGCTGCTGGCGGTGCTGGCGTTCCACAGCCTCGTCGCCAAGCCGTTCTATATTCCCTCGACCTCGATGATGCCGAGCCTGTGGGTGGGTGACCGGCTGGTGGTGAGCAAATATCCTTACGGCTGGTCATGGGCCTCGGCGAGCTTCCACCTGCTGCCGCGCAGCGACTGGCGGGTGATGCCATCGACGCCCGAATATGGCGACATCGTTATCCCCGTGCACCCGACGCGCGACGAGGACTACATCAAGCGCGTCGTCGCGCTGCCGGGCGATACGATCGAGGTCAGCGGCGGCCAGATTATCCTCAACGGCACGCCGATCAAGCGCGAGGTCGTGCCCGCGGTGCGTCTGCCCTTCGAACCCGATCTCTTGTGCCGCGGCGCGCCCTGTCTCGAGGCGTTCGAGGATTTCCGCGAGACCGGCTCTGACGGGAAGGAATATTTCGCCCCGCCGACGTGGCGCGAGACCCTGCCCAACGGCGCAACCTATCTCACCATCGATTACCGCGACCAGCGGCTCGACAATTTCGGCCCCTACACTGTGCCGGCCGACCATGTCTTCGTGATGGGCGACAACCGCGACGAGAGCGCCGACAGCCGCGCCGAGGCGATCGAGAGCGGTCTGGGCGGCGGGGTGCCGCTAGCCAATATCGGCGGACGGGCGGAGTTCATCACCTTCAGCCTCGACGGGTCGACCACCTGGAACCCGGCAAGCTGGTTCACCAGCCTGCGCGGGAAGCGGGCGTGGACCACGCTGCGCCCGCCGCTGGCCGAAGGCGCCGCCCCCAAGCCTGCCGCGCAATAGCTGGAGGCACGCTGAGGCATGGCCCGCAAGTTCCTCTATTTCGTCGCGATCTGCATCACGCTCGTGATCGCCGGGCGGATCGTCTACGAGCTGTTTCAGGAAGAACTGGCCGAAATCGCGCTGGTGCCCTCGGCTGAATTTTCGCCGGTCAAGCCGCTCGAAGCCAATGCCTACGAGGACAGCAAGCTATGGTATTCGCGCCCCGGCATCGGGGTGAAAGACCCGGCGCGCTGGCAGCCGCCGCTGGCCGAAGGCGCGCCCGCTGCAACCCCTGATGCAACCAAGGCGCCCCGCTTCGCTGTCTTCTTCGTTCACCCTACCAGCTACCTCAACCGCGCCAGCTGGAACGCTCCGCTCGAAAATGGCGGCGACCCGGAGGCCGAGCGTATTGCCCGCATCTATCTGCGCGGCATGGCGAGCCCGTTCAACGCGGCTTCCGAAATCTGGGCGCCGCGATACCGGCAGGCAACGATGGGTGCCTTCCTCACCGACGCGTCCGAGGGCAAGAAGGCAATCGACGCGGCCTATGCCGATGTGCGCGAGGCGTTCCGCTATTTTCTCTCCAGCGTCGATCCCAAGACGCCGATCGTGCTCGCCGGCCATTCGCAGGGCGCGCTGCACCTGAAGCGCCTGATTGCCGAGGAGGTGCGCGGCACCCCGGTCGCCGAGCGGCTGGCGGCGGCCTATGTGATCGGCTGGCCGGTCAGTTTGCAGCATGATCTGCCCGCGATGGGTTTTCCCGCCTGCGCCGCGCCTGACCAGAGCGCGTGCATCCTGTCATGGTCGAGCTTTGCCGAGCCCGCCGATCCCGCGCTGGTGCTTAGCGCCTATGGCAGCACGCCCGCGCTGGATGGCGTTACCCCCGGTACCACGCCGATGCTGTGCACCAATCCGCTCACCGGCCAGTATGGCAGGACCGCGCCCGCCAGCGCCAATCTCGGCACGCTGGTGCCCGAGGACAGCATGGAAAAGGGCACCTTGCAGCCCGGCCTTGTCTCCGCGGCTTGCGACAAGCGCGGGCTGCTGTTGATCGGCCCACCGCCCGAGATGGGCTCCTACGTGCTGCCGGGCAATAATTACCACGTCTATGACCTGCCGCTTTTCTGGTCGAACACCAAGGCCGACGTGATCCGCCGGGTCGAGGCATGGGCGAGCCAGCGCTGATTTTCGAGGACGCGCGCGGCTTCGGCGACGCGGTCGGCGCTGACAACGGCGATATCGGCGGCGGTGGAGGCGGCGCGCTGCTCGGGCTCGATCTCGGCACCAAGACCATCGGCACTGCGACCTGCGATGCCGGATGGCGCTTTGCCACCAATGGCACCACCATCCAGCGCGGCAAGTGGGGACGCGACCGCGAGACGCTCGCCGCGCTGATCAAGAGCCGCAGTATCAAGGGGCTGGTGCTCGGCCTGCCGCGCAACATGGACGGCTCCGAAGGCCCGCGCGCACAGGCCAGCCGCGCCTATGCCAGGAACTGCGCCGAGGCTTTCGGCTTGCCGATCCTGCTGTGGGACGAACGCTGGTCAACCCAGGCCGCCGAGGCCGCGATGATCGGGCAGGACATGAGCCGCGCCAAACGCGCCGCCGCAATCGACAGCCACGCCGCGGCGGTGATCCTGCAGGGCGCGATCGACCGGCTGGCAGGCGGGGTGCTTTAGGACGCGGCCAGCGCGGCGCGCTTCTGCAGCGCCGCCCCTGCGACCATCCGGCTCCCCGATAGCTCACCCGCACGCCACAGCTGGTCCGCCTTGCGCGTCAATCCCTTGGCTCCGAGCCGGAAGCGCGCCGCCTCTCCTGCTCCGGCAAGCACCAATGCATGCGCAGCGCCATCCTGGAACAGCACCGATGCCGGACGCACCGGTGCACAGGGCGCGAACACCGCGAGGCTCAGCGCCGCGCGGCCGCTCTCCGCCAACCGGATGCGCGCAAG
Source organism: Erythrobacteraceae bacterium (assembly GCA_046339235.1). Taxonomy (GTDB): domain Bacteria; phylum Pseudomonadota; class Alphaproteobacteria; order Sphingomonadales; family Sphingomonadaceae; genus Erythrobacter. Next base: position 16,890 of record JBKDUW010000008.1, read on the forward strand.
GCCCGGCTTGGCCGAAAATCCGAGCGGCAATTGCGCCAGCGGCTCGGCGCGAAGGGCCTGCATGAACGGATCGATAAAGCCCGCCACAAGGCCCGCCGCCGCCGCATGATCCGCCAGCAGGCCCGCAAGGTGGTGTAACTTGACGTCTGGAAATTCGTTAAGGGTGTGGGTGTGAAGCCCGTGCTGAGGCGCGCTTCAGCACGGGCTGTCCATTCTGGTATTCCATGGAATTGCAACAAACCGTGGAGACCAAGGAATGAACAGGATCGAGGATACGACCATTGAGGCCGTGTTGGAACATTTGATTGCCGATAGGTCTGGCGGCATTGGGCCGGCGTTTACCCGCATGTTCGAGCTGGCGACTGCGTCTGGGCAAGAGATAGTGCAGCCATCGCCATGACCACACTGGCAGCCAACGCACAGGATGTAGACCTTGCGAACACGGAACACGTCATAGGCGGGGTCCTATTGGGTTGGCAGATCGACACTCGGTGAGCAAAGCGCATTTGGCCAACATGCCGAC
>JBKDUW010000009.1:0-3138 GCA_046339235.1 Erythrobacteraceae bacterium
ATTGTCGGCAGCGCCTTTGCCAATCCGCTGCTGGCGATCCCGCTGGCGATCATCGTGCTGCTGGTGGTGGCCGCCTTCGGGGTTCCGGCGATCTGGACCCGGCTCAGGGACAATCGGTCACAGCCCCAGACGCTCGGCGAGTTCGAGACGCGCGGGATCATGACCAATACCGGGCGGCTGTCGGCGCGCGATGCGACCACGCAGGTGCTGGTGCTCCCGGTGCTGCTGGTGGTGTGGGGTATCGCGATTGCCGTAATCGCTGCGATCGTCGGCTGAAGGCTCTACCAAGAATCTCCCCGACTGCGGGGCGGTGGCTAGGGTTACCGCCCCGATATTTCATGGAGCAGTTCGGCATCGCGGACCACAATGCCGCGCTTGCCATCGCGCTGGATCGCGCCGGTATCTTCCAGCTCGCCAAGCTTGCGGCTGACAGTCTCGATCGTGAGGCCGAGCATATTGCCGATCTCGCCGCGGGTCAGTGGCAGGTCGAACCGCTGCGCGAGATGGCACGAGCTCTCGCTCGCGGCGGCCGCGAAATCATGCAGCAGCGCGGCAAGGCGCGCCTCGGCGCTGGCATGGCCGGCCAGTTCGAGCAGCGTGCGGGTCGCCAGGAGATCGGCCTGACTTCGGCGCAGCAGTGCGCGGGCGAGCGCCGGATAGTCCTCGATCGCGCGCTCGATGTCGCGCTTGGCAAAAGTGCACAGCCTGCTTTCGGTCAGCGCAACCACATCGTGATGCGCAAACGGCGCGAACAATTCGCCGATGAAGCCGGACGGATGGACCAGTGCGAGAATCTGCTCGTTGCCATCGTGGTCCACCGCCGAGACCTTGAGCGCGCCGGAGAGCAGCGTCGCGCAGGCGGCATCCTCGTCCCCTGCAGCAAACAGCATCTCGCCGCGCTTCAACGTGCGCGTGCGCCCAGCAGCGGCCATCGCGTCGCGCTCTTCTGCGGTGAGCACGGCGCAAGCCGCGGTTTCCCTTACCGGGCAGGAGCTGCACGCCAGATTCATGTGCCCATCACGCCCCATAGCCGTGCCATGGCAGCGTCCTGGCTGGTTACCAGCCCCAGAACCTGCGCGCGGGCGGCCTCGACCTCCTGCGCCGGAGCAAAAGTGACAGCGCTATTGGCGGCAAGCCCGTCGAGATCGGCGAGCACCGCCGAGGTCGCGCCGCGTTTCGCCGCCAGGTCGGCCATTGCCACCAGAGCGCGCGCGCGCGCGTTGCTTTCCACCGATTGACCCGCAGCGGCGCGGGTGAGCTGCGCGGCAGCGGTCTGCTGGCGGGCAAATTCCGCATCGGCGCTCACGGCGCGGGAAACCAGCGCGGCCAGCTGCGCGCTATCGGCGAGCGGGCGAGTCGGTTGGGCAGTGGGCGCGGTGTCCGCCGGAGGCGGCGCGGTCTCGAACGGACGCATCGCCAGCGACGGGTAGCGCGTGTCTCCCGCAGCGCAGGCGCTCAGCACCGCGACCAGCGGCAGCAAGGTAGAAATTTTCGGTCGCGCAAACATATCGATCCCATGGCCCATTACCACGCTCGCGAACAGTGGCAAAGGCAAGTGTCATATAGCGCGAACGCGATTTTTGGGGTGCGGGGCCGTTGACTTGGCCGCGCCTTTCCCTTAACGGCTCCCAACTTTCCGGGGCTGCATCTTCGCGTGCCTCACATTGCCGTTCGGTTGGCGGGACGTTTCTCTGCCCACCCGGACACCGCATCAGATTGAGAGTATAAAGCCATGTTTGCTGTAGTGCGCACTGGCGGCAAGCAATATCGGGTTGCCGCCGGAGACAAGATTGCCGTTGAAAAGCTCGCAGGCGAAGCCGGCGACACGATCACGCTGGGCGACATCCTGCTCGCCGGCGAAGGCGACGACCTCGCCGACGCCTCGCAGGTGACCGTCTCCGCCGAGATCATCGCTCAGGCCAAGAGCGAGAAGGTGATCGTCTTTAAGAAGCGCCGCCGCCACAATTACCGCCGCAAGAACGGCCACCGCCAGCAGATGACTCTGCTGCGCATCACGGCTGTCGGTGCGAGCGAAGCCAAGCCGGCCAAGAAGGCCGCTGCCAAGAAGACCAAGAGCGAAGCGCCGGCTGAAGCCGCCGCATCGGCCGAATAAGGAGCGACTGAACCATGGCACATAAGAAAGCAGGCGGTTCGTCGCGTAACGGACGTGATTCGGCCGGTCGTCGCTTGGGCGTGACGAAGTTCGGCGGGCAGGAAGTGATCGGCGGCAACATCATCATTCGCCAGCGCGGCACCCGCGTCTATCCGGGCGTGAATGTCGGCATTGGCAAGGATCACACCCTCTATGCGCTCGACGCAGGCGTGGTGCGGTTCCACTCGGGCAAGCTCGGCCGCAAATACGTCTCGGTCGACGCCATGGCCGAAGCGGCCGAATAAGCGGACGATTCGCGAAAGGGATCGTCCGGCAAGGATGGTCCCGGCCAGTGCAAGACTGGCCATCAGAGGGAGAAAGGACCGTCCTCAACCGAGGGGGTTCCGTCTCCCTTTTTGCATTCTCCCTCGCAAATGCCATCGAATCACAAAGTTTCGCGGCCATGAAATTGTCATGCGTTGGCTCTAGTGGCCGGCACGAGGCGAGGAAGGAAGAACTCGTGTTCCACCGCACTGAAAGACTGTTCTTGAGGCCCGCTTTCCAGGAGGACTGGAAGGCGATTTTGGCGCATATTGGCCGGGACGAGGCAATTGCGCGCAACCTCGCGCGCGCTCCCTGGCCTTACGGCGAAAAAGACGCGCGCGAATTCGCCGCGTTGCCGCAGAACCTGCGCCTGCCGCACTTCCTCGTTACGCTCCCCGGCACCGGCGTGATCGGCAGCGCGGGGCTGGGCGAGCATGAGGGCGAGCCGGAGATCGGCTACTGGATCGGGCGCGACTACTGGGGCCACGGTTTTGCCACCGAGGCCGCCGGCGCGGTGCTGCGGATCGCGTGCACGCTCGGCCACCGGCGCCTGATCGCGGGGCATTTCATCGACAATCCAGCCTCGGGCAAGGTTCTTCGCAAGATCGGCTTCGAGCCGACCGGGCGGATCGCCGCGCGCCATAGCTGCGCCCGCGGCGGGCCGGTCGATTCGGTCGAATATGCGCTCGACTTCGATGCCGAGGCTGATCCGGTGCCGGTAA
>JBKDUW010000010.1:0-7824 GCA_046339235.1 Erythrobacteraceae bacterium
AGGTCTGGAAATTCGGATTTGGGGTGATCAGCCATTCTGGCATTCCCACTTGATATAGGCCTTGTTTTCGGAGGCCCATTTTTCGTCGATTTCGACGAGGACGGCAGATCGGTGCAACCGGTGGCACCGAGATCCGGATCGATGGCGATGTAGATGTCGAACAGGGGAACGGGGGCTATCGCTTCGGCCTCAATCTTTTGGGCATCTATCCGGATCAGGCGCGGATCATCCCGATGTACTGCCGGGCAACGCCGGAAAAGATCGTGGAGCTGACGTTTGGCTAAGCCCGAGGCTAGCCGCGGCACCGAGTTTTGATATTCTTGGCCGTCGCAAACCGCATCTCGGGATCGTTCAATCGGGCGGTGTCAATTGCAAGCTTTGGCGCGGCCTTCAGGGCACGACCTAGTCGTTGTTCGCGATCACTTTCAACTGGTCCACATTGAGGATGGTAACGCGCCCATAGATGGTCTCGATCAGCTTTTCGGCCACCAGATCTCGCAGGATCTTGCCGATGGTGTTGCGGCTAAGCGCCGTAGCACTGGCAAGCGTGTCCTGGCTGCAAACGAAGGTGGCCGGCACCGCGAGGCGGTAGAGCCTATGGCGCTTGCCTCCCATCCGCAAAAGCGTTGCCGCAACGCGCCGCCGGCTGTCGGCGATCAACAGGTCGGCATGGGCACCGGCAGACATGACGAACAGTTCGGCAATGCCGCGCGAAACCGCTTCCCAATCGCCAGGATGGCCTGCGAGGCGGGCGCGCAGGGCCGATTGCCGGACATTGCCGCACACCACATCGGTGCTGGCAACGACTGACCCAACCCGCTGTCCCCCCAGCAGCGGTGCATGGCCCCACCATGAACCTGGCAGGCCATTATAGCCCATGCCCGCGCCGGGGCTGCCGATGCTGGCAACAAAGGCGATCTGCCCCTCGCCGACACAAAAAAGGCCGCCCTCATCGTCGCCGCCGTGGGAGATACCGCTACCAGCAGAAAAATCCCGCCACGACAGATTGGCGATCATCCAGTCGCGGAAATCCGCCGAACACGCCGCGAGCCAGCCATGGCTGGCAATGGTCGCGAGTGCAGACTGATGGCGAAGGGTCATGGCGCGGTCCATGCCAAAAGTCCCCTCGCGGTGCAATTGAACAGTTTTTGTCAGAAGTGATCCAGCAGCTGGGCTAACCGACCGGCGCATCGGGAATGATGCGCATGACTTCAGGGGGCTGGTTTTGGGCTGGGGCTATAAATTGGCGATGTTGGTGTTTGCCTTGACCGCCGTAACCATGCCCTTGCGCGCCGGCGAGCCCGTTACGATCGACAATTTCATCCGCGCGGAAACCGATTTCTACATGAAGTCCGCGGTCGGCATGGGCTGCTTCGGCAAGCTGTGCCATACGCGCGGCCCGGTGCCGGTCGACCAGCAGACCGTTATCCGCCCCAATCTCGACACCCCCTACAGCATCGGTGTCTTCGATCTTTCGGCACCGGTGACCATCACGATGCCGGACGCCGGCAAGCGGTTCCAGTCTTTGCTCGTGCTGAGCGAGGACCATTACATCAAGTATGTCTCCTATGGTCCGGGGCCGGTGACTCTGACGCAGGACATAATTGGCACCCGCTATGTGTATGTCATGGTGCGGACCTTCATGGATCCCAACGACGCCAAGGACCGCCAGGCCGCCGCAGTCCTGCAGGACAGCATTGGCGTATCGCAGGCCAGTCCTGGCACGTTCGAGGTTCCCGATTGGGATCAGGACCAGCGGATGGCAGTGCGCACCGCGCTGCTCGCCGGCGCGCGCTATATGCCCGACGCCAAGAACGCCTTTGGCGATGAAGGCATGGTTGATCCGGTCCGACGCCTGTTCGCCACCGCGGGCGGGTGGGGTGGCAATGCCGAGAAGGATGCGATCTACCTCAACCAGACCGTGCCGAACCAGGATGGCAAGCAGGCCTATACGCTGACCCTCGGCAAGGTCCCGGTCGATGGCTTCTGGTCGGTAACCGTCTATAACGCCAAGGGTTTCTATGAGGACCCGATCAGCGCGGTTTCGGTCAACAATGTCACGGCCAAGCCGAACAAGGACGGCACGACGACGATCCGTTTCGGGGGCGACCCCAAGGCTGCGAACTTCATCAACATTATGCCGGGCTGGAACTACATCGTCCGGCTCTATCGCCCGCGCGGCGAAATTCTCGATGGCAGCTGGAAACTTCCTGCGGCTGTTCCGGCCAATTGACCGCTCATTTTTTCAGACGGAGACAAACATGTTTCGCAAGACTTACGCGGTGGCGGTTGCCGCAGCCCTCACAAGCGCCAGCCCGGCGCTTGCCGTCGATGATGGTCCGCGTGCCTATTTCCCGCTGCCGGTAGAGACCAACAACTTCAACCTTATCGGGCTGTTCCAGAACACCAACAGCTCGCTCGATCCGGCCACCGCGATCAAGGGCGCTGATGTCAATATCGATGTCGCGGTTTTGCAATACACCCGCACCTTTGATCTTGCCGGTCAGGCTGCCGCCGTCGTTGTTATTGCACCGATGGGCGAACTGCGCGGCAAAGCGGTTTTGAGCGGACCCTTGGGCAACAACACCATCGTTCGCGAGACCAAAAGCAGCGGCCTGGGTGATATCAGCGTCATCGGCGTTGTCGGGCTGGTGGGCTCTCCTGCCATGACCCGTCAGCAATATGTCCAGCACAAGACGGGCTTTTCGATGGGCGCTCTGGTCCAGGCGACAGCGCCGACGGGTTCCTATGATCAGGACAAGCTTCTCAACCTTGGTACCAACCGCTGGGCGTTCCGGGTCGGCGCGCCGCTTGGCTGGACTCTGGGCGGCTCTTATGTGTCGCCGAACCTGACCACGATCGAGTTTGTTCCCAGCGTTACCTTCTATACTGACAACGACGCCCCGTTCCGCGCCGCGAACCTTAGCCAGAAACCGCTCTTCAGAATCGAAAGCCACGTGACGCACAATTTCAACCGTGCGCTGTGGGGTTCGCTCGATGTGACCGGCAACAGCGGCGGAAGCACGACCACCGATGGTGTCGGCAACGACAACCGGAAGAGCTGGATGGGCGCCGGCGTCACCGCAGGGGTGAATCTGTCCCCCAAGTTCGGCGTCACGGCAACCTATGGCGGGATTATCGCCGGCAATGATCCGGCGCCCGATGGTGACGGGTTCCGCTTCAATATTCGCTATACATTATAAAGACTTGATGGGGGAGCGGACATGACGACCAGAATGGTGTTTTTGGCGATGGCAAGCTTGGGGACCATCGCGGTCGCAGGCTGTAGCTTGGAGCCAACAGAATCCGCGTCTGTTTCGCCCAAGTCAGAAACTACCGTCGCCGAAACGGCCTATCCTGAGCGGGCCTATTTCGGCGACACGCACGTCCACACCGGCTGGTCGTTCGACGCGGGGCTCGACGGCGCCGTGACCTCGCCCGAGGATGCCTTCCGGCTGGCGAGCGGCGAGGAGATCAAGTCCAGCTCCGGCCAGCCCGTCAAGCTGAACCGCCCGCTCGACTTTATGGTCATCGCCGATCACTCCGACGCCATGGGCACGATCAACGAGGTTCAGGCGGGTAATCCCGAGATGATCTCCGATCCGTTCCTCAACACCGTTTATGAAGCGATGAACGGCACCGATCCGAAAGCGCGCGGCGCCGCGGTCCTTGAATTGATCGACCGTCAGTCGAACGGCAGGCTGCCCCCGCAGATCACGGATCCCAAGTGGATGGTCTCGGCCTGGCAAAAGACCGCGGATACTGCCGACAAGTATAACAACCCCGGCAAGTTCACCGCATTCATCGGCTATGAATGGACCAGCAACGCCGGCGGCGGCAACAACCTGCACCGCAACGTCATCTTCCGGGAGGACGCCAGCTTCGCCAAACAGACGGTGCCCTTCACCACGTTCCAGAGCGAGGACGCCGAAAAGCTGTGGGCCTGGATGGCGGCTTACGAGGCGAAAACCGGCGGCAAGGTGCTGGCCATCCCGCACAACGGCAATCTGTCGAACGGCCGGATGTTCGAGGAGCAGCGTTTCGACGGTTCGCCGATGACGGCGGAATATGCCAAAAGCCGCCAGCGCTGGGAGCGCTTGTTCGAACTGACCCAGATGAAAGGCCAGAGCGAAAGCCACCCGAGCCTGTCGCCCGCCGATGAATTCGCCAGCTGGGACCTGTGGGACACCGGCAATTTAAACGGCGTCGTCAAAACGCCGGGGATGATCCGCACCGAATATTGGCGCGAGGCGTTGAAGAACGGCTTGAAGATCGAAGCCGAGCTCGGCGTCAACCCGTTCAAATATGGCGCCGAATCCGGGACCGACACGCATACCGGCCTCACCACGGCAGAAGAAGACAACTTCTGGGGCAAGCTCAGCAGAGTCGAGCCGCGTCCTGGTCGCTGGCAACCGGTCGTCACCGGCGGCACCGGCCCTGGTGGCCATCGCAGCTGGGAACAGGCGGCCGCCGGCTACACCGGCGTCTGGGCAACATCGAACACCCGCGCGGCAATCTGGGACGCGATGATGCGCCGCGAAACCTTTTCGACGACCGGGCCGCGCATGACGGTGCGCTTTTTCGGCGGCTTTGATTTCACCGACGCCGATGCCGCCGGCAATCTGGCGAAGGCCGGTTACACCAAGGGCGTTCCGATGGGGGGCGACCTGAAGCCGGCACCGGGGGGCAAGCGCGCTACCTTCCTGATCGCCGCCATGAAGGACCCCGAAGGCGCCAACCTCGACCGCGTCCAGATCATCAAGGGCTGGCTCGGCGCCGATGGCAAGACGCAGGAGCGGGTTTACGAGGTCAAGTGGGCCGGCGCCCGCAAGCTGGGGCCGAATGGCAAGCTGCCGGCGATTGGCAGCACCGTCGATGTGGCCAAGGCGACCTATACCAACACCATCGGCGCAGCGACGCTGATCGCGCGGTGGACCGATCCTGATTTCAACCCCAAGTTGAAGGCGGTCTATTACGTCCGCGTCCTCGAAATCCCGACCCCGCGCTGGACGGCGTTCGACCAGGCGCGCTTCAAGGACGTGATGCCGGCCAACGTCCCGCAGACTCACCAGGAACGCGCCTTCACTTCGCCGATCTGGTATTCGCCGAGCTGAGCGTCGATAAGGACGGATGTAAGGCGCTGCCCGCCGCACCAAGCCTTCGGAGAACATCTTGAATTTTCGTCAGGTCGTTCGCGAACCGCTCTTGCACTTTCTCCTTATCGGCCTGGCGTTGTTCCTGCTCTACGGGGTCGTCAGCCCCGGCGATTTCGGGGGGCAGACGATTACCGTCAGTCAGGGCGATGTGGCCGAACTGCGCCGCCAATATGCCGCGCTGTGGGGCCGGCCGCCAACCGACAAGGAATTGGCCGGCTTGATCGATGCCCGGGTGCGCGACGAAATCCTCTATCGCGAGGGGATGGCACAGGGGCTCGGGGAGAATGATGCCGTCATCAAGCGCCGTATCCGCCAGAAGGTCGAGGTGATGGCCGAGGAGGAGGGCGCCGATGTCGCGCCGACCGATGCGGTGCTGACGGCCTATCTGCAAAGCCATGGCGACAAGTTCGCCAAGCCGGCGATCGTCAGTTTCGATCAGATCTATTTCGACCCGCAAGGGCCCGACACGCCGGAAAGCGTCGCCGCGATCAAGGCGCGGCTGAGCGCCGGAGCCGCGGCAACGGGGTTTGGCCAGCCGACAATGCTGCCTGCGCAGATAACGCGCAGCGATGCCGATCTGTTGGCGCGCGATTTCGGTGCGGATTTTGCCGCCGCGGTGGTCAAGCTACCGCTCGGACAATGGTCAGGGCCGATCGAATCGGGGGTCGGCGTCCATCTGGTCAGATTGACCGAGCTGGTGCCGCCGAAGGCCCCGCCGCTGGCCGAGGTGCGCGCCGAGGTGCAACGCGAATGGGAAAATGACCGCCGCATCAAAGCCAGCGAGGCCAGCTATGCGCGGGCGCGGGCGCGCTACAATGTGGTGATCGAAGGGCAGCCATGATGCGCCGCTTGCTTCTGGCGCTGTTGCTGCTGTGGGCGGCACCGGCTGCCGCTGATGAATTCAAGCCGGCCTATCTGCAACTGACCGAGCGCGGCGCCGGGGCCTATGACGTGCTGTGGAAGGTCCCGGCGCTCGATGAGGCGACGACGCTGAAGGTCAAACCGGTGTTTCCGGCCGGCACCCGCGACGTCACCGCTCGGCGCAGCAGCTTTGCCAATGGCGCTGCCGTGGTGCGCTGGCAGATCGCGGTCCCCGGCGGTCTGAATGGCCGAACCATTGCCTTTCCCGACCAGGCGATCACCCGCATCGACATCCTCGTGCGCGTCGCCCGCGCCGATGGCACCGAGCAGCTTGGCCGGGTGCTGCCCGGCACGGCGGGCTTCACGGTCACCGCCAGTCCCGGCCCGTGGGAGGTCGTCCAGACCTATACCGTGCTCGGCATCGAGCATATTCTTGCCGGCATCGATCACCTGTTGTTCGTGCTGGCGCTGGTCATTCTGGTGAAGGGCACACGGCGCTTGCTGTGGACGGTCACCGCCTTCACCATCGCCCATTCGATCACGCTGGCGCTGGCGACGCTGGGTATGATCAACGTGCCGGGGCCGCCGGTTGAAGCCATCATCGCGCTGTCGATCGTGTTTGTTGCCAGCGAGATCGTCCAGCAAGCGCGCGGCCGCGAAGGCCTTGCAGCGAGGCGGCCGTGGCTGGTGGCGTTCAGCTTCGGGCTGCTCCACGGTCTCGGCTTTGCAGGGGCACTCGCCGAGGTCGGCTTGCCGCAGAACGCCATTCCGCTGGCGCTGTTGTTCTTCAACGTCGGCGTCGAGATCGGGCAATTGCTGTTCATTGCCGGGGTATTGCTGCTGTCGGCGCTGATCATGCGGCTGACAGCGGGGCGCTTTCACACGGCCAAGGCGGCAATCGTGCCGGCCTATGCCATCGGCGGCATTGCCAGTTACTGGGTCATCGAGCGCGTCGCGGCGTTCTGGGGGTGATCATGAAGCGATTTTTTCGCACGATCATGATCTGCCGCATCGCCCTCCTCGGCGCAGCGACGGTCGTCACGCCCTTGGCGAGGGCCGAAGAAGTCCCGGAAGAAGACCCTGAAATCATCGTCAATGGCCGCGCCATCGACCTTATCGGCATCACCAACGCCGGGTCGTCCGGCGTCGTCGGCTATGGCGATTTCGACCTCCGGCAGATTTTGCGCACCGGCGAGATGCTCGAGACCATTCCCGGTCTGATCGCTACCCAGCATTCGGGTGAGGGCAAGGCAAACCAGTATTTCCTGCGCGGTTTCAACCTCGATCACGGTACCGATTTCGCCACCTTCGTTGATGGCGTGCCCGCCAACATGCGCAGCCACGGCCATGGCCAGGGCTATACCGACGTCAATTTCATCATTCCCGAACTCGTCGAACGCATCGATTATCGCAAAGGCCCCTATCATGCCGATGTCGGGGATTTTTCAGCGGCAGGCACGGCGGCGTTCAAGACATGGGACCGCCTGCCGGCACCGATCGCCGCGTTGACGGTTGGCCAGTTCGGCTATGTCCGCGCCGTTGCGGCGGGCAGCGTCGAACTTGGCAAAGGCGCGCTGCTGGCCGGCGGCTCGGCGACGTTCGACAACGGCCCCTGGACGCTCGATTCCAACCTCCGGCACTACGCCGGACTGGTCAAATACACCCAAGGTTCCGGCGACAACCGCTGGAGCCTGCAAGCCGGCGGCTATGACGGGCGCTGGAATGCCACCGACCAAGTGCCGGAACGCGCCATCGCCAATGGCCTGATCGATCGCTTCGGCTTCATCGATCCCGATCTCGGCGGCAA
>JBKDUW010000011.1:0-6182 GCA_046339235.1 Erythrobacteraceae bacterium
TCAAGGGGGCTCGACGCGCGCGCATGAGCATCCTGCCCGTCACGCTGGTGCAGACCGCCTATCTGGTGCCGAACCTCGAAGCCGGCTGCGCCGCGCTGAACCGCGCCTTTGGCTGGGGGCCGTTCCTTGGCGGCACCGAAGGCGTGCTCGCCGATCACACCTATCGCGGCGCGCCTGCCGAACCGATCCGCATCCGCGGCGTGTTCGTGCAGACCGGCGCAATCAATGTCGAAGTGATCGAGGTCGTCTCGGACGCGCCATCCGCCTTTCACGAGATGCTGCGGGAAGACGGCCAACCGGTGCTGCATCACTGCGCCACCTTTGCCGCCGATTACGCAGGCACGCGCGATCATCTTGTGGCGCAAGGCTATCCCGTGGTGAGCGAATTCGGCTTTGCCGGGCACCGGATCTGCTATGTCGATACAAGGCCGCTGATTGGCTTCATGACCGAGATCTACCCCGAATTGCCGATCATCCGCGCAATGTATGCCGAAGCCCGCGAGGCCGCCGCAGCATCCCCCGGCGATCCTGCGATCACCCCCTTCACCACCGCGCGCTAAGCGCGGTCAGTTGGGCCAGTAGATGAATTCCTCGCCCGGTTTGAAACTCGTCGCCAGCGTTTGGTCGATCGAGACCGGGAAGCTGAACGTGCTGGGGTAGAGCGGCGCGCGCCGTCCGCGCTGATGCGCGGCGATCAGCGCTTCAAGCTCCTTGCGCTTGGCCGGGTTGGCGGCGGCAAGATTGGTCTGCTCGGTGGGATCGGCGGCGAGATTATACAACCATGTCTTGCCCTGCTTGCCGTTGATCTGCAGCTTCCAGTCGCCTGCGCGCACCGCCTTGTAATAGCCGCTGTTCCAGAACAGCGGGGCGTCGGCGCGCTCGACAGTGCCCTCGCCCGTCAGCGCGGGAAGCAGGTTGCGCCCGTCGATCACAACGCCCGCCGGCAGCGGCGCGCGGGCAGCGGCCGCCAGCGTCGGCATGATATCGACATGCCCGGTGGGGAGCGTAACCCGCGAGCCCGCCGCAATCCGCGCCGGCCAGCGCGCCAGCAGCGGCACGCGGATCCCGCCTTCAAAGAAGGTCCCCTTGCCGCCGCGGAACGGCGCGTTCAGTCCGTCCAGCCCGATATTGCCCGCCCCGCCATTGTCGCTCGAAATCACCACCAGCGTATTGTCGGCCAGCCCTTCGGCTTCGAGCTTGGCCATGATCCGCCCGACCGAGCGATCGAGCGCGCGGATCATCGCGGCATAGACCCGCAGGCGGTGCGGGCCGATATCGCCCACCGCCTCGTAATCCGCGCGGGTCGCCTGCAAGGGCGCATGGACGCCCCAATGCGCCAGATAGAGGAAGAACGGCCGGTTGCGGTTGGCCGCGATCACCTTGAGGCTTTCATCGGTCCAGTAATCGGCGAGATAGCCGCCGGGCGCGAACTTCTCGCCGTTGTTGTAGCTGTTGGCGAAATGCGCCGAGGACCACAGGAAGCGGTCGATCGGATCGAAATCGGCGCGCGCGTTGACGACTTGCGGATCATCCTCGGGCAGGTGCAGCAATCCGTCGAGGTTGAGGCTCTCGTCAAAGCCCTGGGTGATCGGGTGGAACCGGTCGCTCGATCCCAGATGCCACTTGCCGATATGGACGGTGTGATAGCCGTCTGCCTTGAGCACCTCGGCCACCGTCACTTCCTCGGCGGGCAGGCCCTGATCGGCAAAGGGCGGGCTGGCGGCGTCGGCCTCGGCATCATACTCGACCGGCGGCCGGTCGGGGCGGATATCGTTCGCCACCATCGACACGACCCGCGGGAAGCCGGCCGGGGTGGGGGTGTATTCGAGGCCGGTGCGGGTAGCATAACGCCCCGTCATCAGTTGCGCGCGCGAGGGCGAGCAGGTGGCATTGCCGGCATAGGCCTGGGTGAAGATCGCGCCTTCGGTCGCCAGCCGGTCGATATTGGGGGTCGGAACGCGCCCCCCGGCGATCCCGCCGCCAAAGGTACTGAGATCGTTCATTCCGAGATCGTCGAACAGGATGAAGACGATGTTGGGTGCGCGCTCGCCGGGCGGCGCTGCCGCTTCCGCAGGGCCGGCCTGCCATGGCACCGGACGGTTGGCGGCAATCGGAATGCCGCTGCGCCAATGGACAAAGGCGAGCGCAAGGTCGGTGCGGAACGCATAAGCCGCCCCGCCCAGCACCGCGAGCCCCGACAGCGCGCCAAGCACCGCCTTGTGCCAGCGCTTCATCGGGCGACTTCGAGAATGGCGGCGACGAAGCCTGCGGGATCATCCTCCTGGATGAAATGACCGCCCTTCAAGGTGCGGTGCGGCTGGCCGATGGTGCCGGGAACGCGCCCGACCCAGCGGCTCTCACCGCCGCGCGTGATCGGGTCGCCATCGCTGAAGGCACACAGGAACGGCTTGTCCCAGGAATCAAACACCTCCCACGCGCGCTTCTGATCGGGCACGGCGATATTGCCAGCAAACGGCACGAAGCTCGGGAAGATACGAGCGCCCGCCTTGTAGCGCGCATCGGGGAAGGGCGCGTCATAGGCGGCGATTTCAGCTTCGCTGAGCCCGCGCTTGGTGCCCTTGTTGATGATCCGCCCGATCGGGAACAGCGGGCTATACTTGGAAAAGGCACGCCAGATCGCGAAGGCGCGCGGCGCGGGGCCGCCTTCGGGCAGGCCGCCATTCGACAACACGACCGCGGCAAAGCGCTCGGGCATTTCCGAGACCAGCCGCAGCCCCACCAGCGAGCCCCAATCCTGACAGGCGAGCGTGATCCGCGTCAGATCAAGCGCCTCGAGCCACTGGCGCATCCAGCCGACATGGGCGGCGTAGCTGTAGTCCGATTTCGCCGCCGGCTTGTCCGACTTGCCGAAGCCGACCAGATCGGGCGCGACCACGCGGTAGCCTGCCGCCACCACGGGTGCGATCATGTGGCGGTAGAGATAGCACCAGGTCGGCTCGCCGTGCATCATCAGCACCACGGGGGCATCGCGCGGGCCCTCGTCGATATAGTGGATGCGCAAAGGCGTGCCGGTCTTGCCGTCGGCAATCTCGCAATAATGCGAGGTGAACGGAAAATCGCTGATCGCGGCAAAGGCCGCATCGGGGGTGCGCTGGACGTTCACGTTTCCCTTTCGCCGTCGAGGTTGGTTACCTCAGATGATGCAGCCTTGCGCAAGGTGGGTCAATCGCGCGAGCGGCATGAGCTGGGCACCGCCGCGCCGTGCTCAGGTGGCTGACCAGCCCGCATCGATCATCAGCGCCGATCCGGTCACCACCCGCGCCGCCTCGCTCACCAGATACATCACGGCGGCCGCCGATTGTTCGGACGAAATCCGCTCCTTGATCAGGTGCGGGGTCAATGGCAGCTCGTAGGCCTCCTCGACTGAGAGGCCGTGATCCTTGGCCACCTCGCCGGTCGCGTGGCTCACCATCGCGGTATCGACGAGGCCCGGGCACAGCGCGTTGACAGTGATTTTGTGCGGCGCAAGCTCGCCCGCCATCGCCCGCGTCAGACCCATCATCCCGTGCTTGGAAGCGCAGTAATGGGCATAGTTCGGGGTGCCGACATGGCCTGCGACCGAGGCGATATTGACGATCCGCCCGCCTTCGCCGCGTGCAATCATCGGCGGCAGAACCGAGCGCGCCATGCGCCAAGCGCCGGTGAGGTTGACGTCGATCATCGTCGTCCACATGGCCTCGTCGAGTTCATGCGCGGGCCGCCCGCCGGTAAGAATACCGGCATTGTTGACGAGGATATCGATCCGCCCGAAGGCGCCCAGCGCCGCGGCCACAAAGACATCGACCTGCGCCGGATCGCGCACGTCACAAGCCATGGCCAACGCCTTGACCCCGTGAGCTTCGATATCGCGCGCAACCTCGTCGAGCGCACCGCCCAGCGCATAGCCAACCGTCGGCATCGCTGCAGCGCCGACATCGCAGATCGCGACATCCGCGCCCGCCTCGGCCAGCGCCAGCGCAATCGCCCGCCCCTGCCCGCGCGCGGCACCTGTCACCATCGCGGCCTTGCCTGCCAAAGCGCCCGTCATGCCTTTTCTCCCCACACCCTGATCTCGGGAAGCAGGCTATCGCAACCCGGCGATTTCCCTAGCGGCGGAAGTGATAGGAGAAGGGTCGGCGAGCGGAGCGCTCAGCCCGCCCAGTCCTCGCCGAGCGCGTCGGAGATCACGGCGGCGCGCAGGGCGGCGATGCCCATGCCTTTTTCGCTGCTGGTGAGGTGCAGTTCGGGAAAAGCGGCAACATGCTTGCGCACTTCGGCGGCGGTTTTCTCGGCGACGGCGGCGAGCTCGCTCGCTTTGATCTTGTCGGTCTTGGTGAGCACGATGCGGTAGCCGACCGCGGCTTCATCGAGCATCTTCATCATCACCCGGTCGACGTCCTTGAGGCCGTGGCGACTGTCGACCAGCACCAGCGTGCGCGCCAACACCTGCCGTCCGCGCAGGTAGGAATTGACCAGCGCCTTCCACTTGTCGACCACCTTGATCGGCGCCTTGGCAAAGCCGTAGCCGGGCATATCGACCAGCCGGAACAACGGCAATGCGCCCTCTTCCTGCGGCCTGCCGACATCGAAGAAATTGAGCTCCTGCGTGCGCCCCGGGGTCACCGAAGCGCGCGCAATCGCCTTGCGGCCGGTCAGCGCGTTCAGGAGCGAGGACTTGCCCACGTTCGAACGCCCGCAAAAGGCGATCTCCGGCACCTCCGGATCGGGCAGGAAATGGAGCTGCGGCGCGGACTTGAGGAAATCGACCGGCCCCGAAAAGAGCTTCGATGCCGCCTCCTCGCGCGCGGAGGGATCGTCAGGGTCGGTCACGCGCCTAACTCTTCGCCGCTTGCTTGTCTGCCGCCGCGTTGGCGGCCTTCAATTGCGGATGCTTGGAATAGAGATAGCTCTGCTGCGCCAGCGTGAGCAGGTTCGAGGTTACCCAGTAGAGCAGCAGGCCGGCCGCAACCGGCGCCATCACGAAGATCAGGATCAACGGCATGATCGCGAACATCTGCTGCTGCACCGGATCCATCGCCGAGGGGGTCAGCGTGAAGGTCAGCCACCTGGTGCTGCCGAGCAGCACTGCGAGCGGGCCAATCGCGAGGAAGCCCGGGACGTCATAGGGGAGCATCCCGAACAGGTTGAGGATATGTGCCGGATCGGGCGCGCTGAGGTCGCGGATCCAGAGGATGAAGGGTTCGTGCCGCATCTCGATCGCGAGCACCAACACCTTGTAGAGCGCAAAGAAGATCGGGATCTGCAGCACGAGCGGCAGGCAGCCCGCCAGCGGGTTCACCTTCTCGTCCTTGTAGAGCTTCATGATCTCCTGCTGCTGGCGCTGCTTGTCGTCCTTGAAGCGCTCCTGGATCTCCTTCATCTTCGGTTGGACGGCCTTCATCTGCGCCATCGAAGCAAACTGCTTCTGCGCGATCGGGAACATCAGCCCGCGGATGATGACGGTGAGCAGGATGATCGCCACACCGAAATTGCCGACCAGGCCGTTCAATGTGCGCAGCAGCCACAGGAACGGCTTTTCGAAGATCTCGAACCAGCCCCAGCTGATCGCCTTGCCAAAATAGGTGATGCCGCTTTCCTCGTAGACGTCGAGGATCTGGCTGTCCTTGGCCCCGGCAAAGAGGCGCGTGTCCTGCGTCAGGCTGCCGCCAGCCGGAACGGTGGTAGCGGCATAGAGCAGATCGGTGCGAAACAGCGTGTCGCCCAGCGAACGGAAGCCGGCGCTGTCAGTCTCGCCTTTTCCGGGCACCAGCGCGGCGAGCCAGTATTGGTCGGTAAAGCCGAGCCAGCTTGCCGCACCTTCAGGCTTTTCGCCGCCGAGTTCGGCCAGTTCGGCGTAGGAATGCGGATCCCACAGCGTCCCGCCGAACACGCCGACGGGGCCGGAATGGGCGACGAACTGGTCGATCGTGGCATTGCGATCTGTGCGCTTGATCAGCGCAAACGGCTGGATAATCGCTGCCGCCGCGCCGCGGTTGGTCGCGGTCTGGGTGGCGGTGATCATGTAGTTCTTATCGACCGCAAACCGGATCGCATAGGTGACGCCGCCGGCATCGGTGCGCGTGAGGGTGACGGGCGTGGTCGGGGTCAGCTTGGCGCCGTCCGCCTGCCACAACGCGGTGGAGGGCTGGCGCTGTCCGCCGGTGACAAAGCCGAACTCGGCA
>JBKDUW010000012.1:0-4332 GCA_046339235.1 Erythrobacteraceae bacterium
CTTCACCACCCAATACTACGTCATGGAAAACCAGCCCGAGACGCCCGAACAGGTGCAGGCCGCGCATGACCAGTTCAACTTCCTCGAAATCGTGGTGCGCGATGAAGACTACGCCACCGGCAAGCGCCAGCAGCAGGCCCTCGCCTCGGGACTGATGAAAGAGGTCCTGTTCGGCCGCAACGAAAAGGGCGGGCAGGTGTTCCACGGCTGGGTCAAGCGCCTGGTCGCGGCCAGCGATGACGAGCTGGTGGAGATTTTCGCAGCTGAGCAGCGGCAGGCGGCTGAATAAGTTGGGAAGGCGCCTCCGCGCCTTCCTCCTCGCTAGACGCGCAGTATAGCTGCGCGCGGCCGGCCGGCCTTGCGGCGCCTTTGGCACCGATCGGCGCTGGCGCTACCTGAGTATCAGAACGCGAAGGGTCGGGCGGGCACGCTCGGCCCTTTGTGCGTGGGGTTGTCGTTGAGCGCCAATTCCACCAGCGCGGTGTCGAAGAACTCGTGCAGCTCGGCGATCAGCCCGTCCCTGATGGTCATGATCTGGCAGTAGGTCTGCGAATAGTCGTGACCGTTCTTCGCCAACCCGCCGCCGCGCATCAGGCCGACGACGCAATTCTCGTCCGCGCACATGATCCGCCATTCGCGTGAGAAGCGGATGGTCTCGGCCACCAGCTTGCCGATCACGCCATCGGCCACCACGGGTCCGAAGCACACGTCCTTGCCCTCCCACCGGCCCGATACCGGGGTGGTGCCGACCAGATTGAAGACAATATCGTCCGAATGCAGGGCGGCGAGCGCATCGAAGTCGCCCGCCGCCAGCGCTTCGTAGAACCGCGTCGCGACAGCGATGTTGACCGCGCGAAGATCGCTCACGGGATTACCCGAAGGCCGGGCGATAATTGCTCTCGCCCCATTCCTGCCGCTTGGTCCAGGCGCTCATCGGTTCGAGCTTGCCTTCCAGTTCGGGGAAGCGCTCGTAGACATGGTCCATGTCGACCGCGAAGGGCTTGGTCGGAGCGGTGTTGTTGTATTCGTAGAACGCCTGGATGCCCTTGGCGAATTCGTCGCGCATTTCTGCCGGCATCGTGTCGCCCGCTGCCTCGACCAGATAGCGGCCGAACTCTTCGGGAGTGCAGGGATCATACTTGATCTCCTTGCCGAGCGCTTCCGAAAGGCACTGCGTCACCTGCTTGCCGACCAGCCGCTCCGGCCCGCCGATATTGAGCCACGCGCCTTCCATATCGGGGCGCTCGATGCTGGCCAGCATGAAGCGCGCAACGTCGTCGAGGCTGATCCAGTTGGCTTCAAGGTTCGGGTTGTGCGGATAGACGTAACGGCCCTCGTTCATGATGAACGGCCGCGCCCAGTTGGTCAGCAGGTTGTCCATGAACAGCACCGAGCCGAACACCGTTCCCGGCGCGCCCGAGCGCCACAGCGCGTTGATGCCGGCGGTGTTGCCGGCATAGGTGAAAGGATCGCCGGGCTTGTCCGGAATCCAGCTCGAGGTGTTCCACACCGTCCGCTTGACGCCGAGATGGGCGGCCACCTTGCCGACCTCGCCGATCAGATAGGCGCGGTCCGCGCGGGCCTGCAGCGGGTGGGTGTAGAAGATGTAGTCCGAGCCTTCGAGCGCGGCTGCGAAGGACGAGGTGTCGTAAAGGTCCATCGGTCGCACTTCAACCCGCTCGATCCCGTCAACCGGAGCGCCCTCCAGCGCGTCCGGACGCCGCGAAATCGCGCGCACATCATATCCGGCGGCGAGCGCCTGGCGCACCTGCGCCAGCCCCTGCCGGCCGCTCGCGCCGATCACTGTGATGAGTGCCATGAATGTCTCTCCCGTCTTTTGGTATGGAGCCGTAACTAGGAAGGCGCCCGCCCCTGCGCACCGCGCCAAAGTGATAGCCGCAAGCCTGATACCCCTAGCGAAAAGGCGGGGTTGTCGTGGCGGCGCAGGCCACGAAGATTGCGTGCATGACGAACCGCACATGGCGCATCGCCCGCCGCCCCGAGGGCAACGATTTCGCCAGCGCGCTGGAGCTGGTCGAGGCGCCGCTCGGCCCGCTCGAAGGGGGCCAGATCCGCATCCGCAATTTGCACCTGTCGATGGATGCCGGCACGCGGATGTGGCTTTCGGACCGCGAGGATGGCTACCAGCCGCCGCTGCCGGTCGGGGGGCCGATGACGGGCCTGGTGCTGGGCGAAGTGATCGAGAGCCGCGCTGAGGGTTTCGTGCCCGGCGATCTGGTGCGCGCCTTCGGGCAGTGGGCGGATGTCAGCACAGTCGATGCGGTGATGTCGGGCGCAATCCTGCTCGATCCTTCGGTGACAGACCGCCGCGCATGGTTCGGCCCGCTCGGCATGAACGGCTGGACCGCGCTGTGGGGCGTGGAACAGACCGGCGCGGCCAAGCCGGGCGAGCGGGTGCTGGTCTCCGCGGCAGCGGGCGCGACGGGCATTCTCGCGGTGCAGATCGCCAGGCTGCTCGGCTGCGAGGCCTGGGGGATTGCAGGGGGCGCGGCCAAGTGCGCTTACCTCACCGGCGAACTCGGGATTGCAGGCGCAGTGGATTACAAGGCGGGCGATGTGGCCGCGCAGCTCGATGGAGCAGGAGGCTTCGACGTCTATTTCGACAATGTCGGCGGGCCGTTGCTGGATCAGGTGCTCACCCGCATGAACCACTATGGCCGGATTGCGGTGTGCGGGCTGCTGGCCGATTACACCGCCGGCACCCGCACCGCGCCGAAGGAATTCGATCAGGTGCTGATGCGGCGCCTCAGGATCGAGGGCTTCTTCTCGCCCGACTTCATGCACGAAGGCCCCGCGCTCACCGCCCGCCTGCGGGCATGGACGGAAGGCGGCCAGCTGGTGATGCCCTATGATGTCACCACCGGCCTCGAAAACACCCTCACCGCCTATGCCAAGCTGTTCACTGGCGGCAATATCGGCAAGGTGATTGTGGAGCTGGACCAATGACAGGAACCCTCGAAGACCGCGAAGCCATCCGCGACATCCTCGCCGCCTATGCCCATGCGATCGACCGGCGGCGCTGGCACATGATGGAGCGCCTGTTCCACGATGACGCCGTGTTCAAATTCGGCCTCGTCGCGGGCGACTGGCGTGGGTTCGTGAGCCAAGCGCGCGCGATCATCGACCCTTGCCTCGCAACCCAGCACCAGCTCGGCCAGACGATCTTTGGGTTCGAGAACGAGCGCGTCTGCCACACCGAAACCTATATGACCGCGATGCACACAATCCCGCCGGGCTATCCGATGACGGCAGCTTTTCCGGACAAGGGCGTGGTCTATTCGGGCATCGTCGCAGGACGCTATGTCGACCGGTTCGAGAAGCGGGCCGGAGCAAATGGCCCCGAATGGCGCATTGCCCAGCGCACGGGCCTGTATGACTGGCGCGAGTTCCGGGTGGTCGAGGGCGTTGATCTGTCCGACACAGCCGAAGGCGCAGCGGGCTATCACGACGAGCGCGATCCTTCGACCGCGGCTGTCAGGCAGTGGCTCGGCTAGGGGCGCTTGAAAGCAAACACCCCGCTCATCGTCGCGATCTGCTCGTCCCCGCGCCAGATCCCGCCCGAGGTATAGGCGGTGCGCCCGCCCAGCCGGTCGATCCGCACGTGCGCCTCGAGCCAATCGCCGAGCCTGGCGCCGCTGAGATAATTGACCGTCAGCGTAACCGTCGAGGGCGCAAGCCGGGGCCGTTCGGCATCATAGACCGCATGGCTGAGCGCGACGTCGGCGAAGGTCGAGATTACCCCGCCGTGGGCGGCGTCCTGATAATTGATGTGGTGCGGCATGATCCTGAGGCCCACAATTCGAGGAGCTTTCGGGCGCACCCCGGCCACCGGCGCGCCCAGATAGTAGGGCCCGCCGTGATCGAGAAAGCCGGGCGTGAAACCGGCAGGTTCGAAGCCTGAGGGAATGTCCATCCCCTCACCCTACCGAAGCCGCGCGCGCGCGCCGCTATGAATTGTGCCAATGACAGTGCCATGCAGCGCGGGCTATCCCCGCAAGCATGGCAGACATAGCAGAACCCGCGGCGACATCTTTCTGCGACATCGTGCGCGATCACGCGCGCACCCAGGGCGATGTGATCGCCTTCACCTTTGGCGAGGAGGAACTCAGTTTCGCCGCGCTCGATGAAGGCGCGAACCGCGCGGCCAATGGCCTCATCGCACTGGGCGTGAAGCCGGGCGACCGCATCGCCTTCCTCGGCAAGAACCACCCGCTCTATTTCGAAGCTTTCGTGGGCGCAGCCCGCATCGGCGCGGTGATGACCCCGGTCAACTGGCGCCTCGCCCCGCCCGAAGTCGCCTATATCCTCGAC
>JBKDUW010000013.1:0-4031 GCA_046339235.1 Erythrobacteraceae bacterium
GGGTCTGCTCACAAGCTTGAAAGGAGGTGATCCGATGTCTCATGGTTCAGTAGCGAGGTCGGTGAAGATCCCTACGGAGCATACTCGGTAATTCTCCAGCCAAGTAAGGCTTCGTGAGCGGCGCTTCCGACCGCTGACCATGAATGGGCGTTTCCATCCGCCAATAACCACTGGCGGACTGGAAGCGCCCTTTTTATATTTGTATTGTGAAGGCGCCTCCGCGCCTTCCTCCTCGGTGCTGATCCGGGCGCGATGCGCCGGGTCACCTGTGGCTCGCGCGCTTGCGCTCGCGGTCGCTGTGCGACCGTTTCAGCGCACCCCATACTTCTTGTGCGTGGCCTCGCGGGCCTATGGCGCGATCATCCTGACCAAGAGTAATCTTGCTCTGAGAGGCGCGCAGCATTAGGCGTAAATGATGCACTTCACCCGTCTTCCCCACCCCTCGCCCACGCCCGATGCCGCCCGTGAAGCATTGATCGCTGATCCCGGCTTCGGGACGGTGTTCACCGATCACATGGTGGTGATCGACTATGACGCGGCGCTCGGCGGCTGGCAGACCCCGACCATCGGCCCGCGCGGCCCCATCAGCCTCGATCCGGCGGCGAGCGTGCTCCACTATGCGCAGGAAATCTTCGAGGGGATGAAGGCCTATGCCCACCCAGAAGGCGGGCTGGCGCTGTTCCGCCCCGAGGCCAACGCGCGGCGCTTCAACGCCAGCGCGCGGCGCATGGCGATGCCCGAAATTCCCGTAGAGCTGTTCATCGCCGCCGTGCGCGAGGCGGTGCTGGCGGACGCGAACTGGCTCCCCCCGATCGCGGGCGGCGCGCTCTATATCCGGCCCTTCATGTTCGCCTCCGAGGCTTTCCTCGGCGTGCGGCCAGCCAAGCAATACAAGTTCGTCGTGATCCTGTGCGCGGTCGGCAATTACTTCAAGAAGGGCGTGAACCCGGTCAAGATCTGGGTCGCACAGGACTATACCCGCGCAGCCCCCGGCGGCACCGGCGCGGCCAAGACCGGCGGCAATTACGCCGCCAGCCTGGTCCCGCAGGCCGAGGCGATCGCCAAGGGCTGCGACCAGGTGGTGTTCCTCGATGCGACCGAGCACAAGTGGGTCGAGGAGCTGGGCGGCATGAACCTGTTCTTCGTGCGCGCGGACGGCTCGGTGATCACCCCGCCACTGACCGGCACGATCCTACCCGGCATCACCCGCGACAGCCTCATCGCCATGCTGCGCGAGGAAGGACTGACCGTGCGGGAGGAGCCTTACTCGATCGACCAATGGCGCGAGGAATCCGCGAGCGGCATGCTGCTCGAGTGCCTCGCCTGCGGCACCGCAGCGGTGGTCACCCCGGTCGGCACCGTCGCCTCGCCCGAAGGCGAATTCCACATCGGCACGGGCGGGATCGGGCAGATGACCGCCAAGATGCGCGAGCGGCTGGTGGGCGTGCAGAATGGCCGGATCGCGGACACGCTTGGCTGGATGATGCGGGTTTGATCGACGACTCGTTCCACGTTGCAGCGCTCTACAAGTTCACGCCTTTCGCCGACCCTGAAGCCCTTCGCGCAGCCCTGCTCGCCGCTTGCGAGGAGCATGGCATCAAGGGCACGTTGCTGTTCGCGCGCGAGGGGATCAACGGCACCATTGCGGGCACCGACAATGCGCTGGCATCGGTGCTCGGCCACATTCTCGCGCTGCCCGGCTGCGCTGACCTCGAGGTGAAGTTCTCCGCCGCCCCCGACATGCCTTTCCACCGCATGAAGGTGCGGGTGAAGCGCGAGATCGTCACCATGGGCGAGCCCAACATCGACCCGACATTGAGCGTCGGCACCTATGTCGATCCGCATGACTGGAATGCGCTGATCGCCGACCCCGAGACCATCGTGATCGACACCCGTAATGATTACGAGGTCGCGGTCGGCACTTTCGCTGGCGCGGTCGATCCGCAGACGCCCTCTTTCCGCGATTTCCCCGCCTGGTTCCGCGCCCACCGCGACGAACTGCTCGCCGGCAAGAAGCGCGTGGCGATGTTCTGCACCGGCGGCATCCGCTGCGAGAAATCGACCAGTTTCCTGCGCGCAGAAGGTGTGGAGGAGGTCTATCACCTCAAGGGCGGTATTCTCAGATATCTCGAGCAAGTGCCTGAAGACCAGAGCCTGTGGGAGGGCGAATGCTTCGTGTTCGACGAGCGGGTGAGCGTCGGTCACGGTCTGGCGCAAGGCACCTTCCAGCTGTGCCGCGCCTGCCGCCGCCCGCTCGACGAGGCCGCGCTTTCTCATCCGGACTACGAAGACGGGGTCAGCTGCCCCGCTTGCATCGGTGAGCGCACCCCCGAGCAACGCGCCGGTTACGCCGAACGCCAGCGGCAGGAAGCGCTCGCCCGCGCGCGGGGCGAACTGCACGTCGGCGCGGTACGCAAGCCGCAGCCGTGATCGCGCTACCGATCCTCTATTCCTTCCGCCGCTGCCCCTATGCGATGCGCGCGCGCATGGCGCTGTGGGCGGCCGGCATCGCGGTGGAACTGCGCGAGGTGAAACTCGCCGCCAAACCGCCTGAATTGATCGCTGCCTCGCCCAAGGCGACCGTTCCGGTGCTGGTGCTCGCCGATGGACCAGATGCAAGCGGTGTGATCGACGAGAGCCTTGCGATCATGCGCTGGGCGCTGGGCGAGAACGACCCTGAAGGCTGGCTTACGGGCGATGATGCGGCGCTAATCGCGGTCAATGACGGCGCCTTCAAACACCACCTCGACCGCGCCAAATATCCGGGGCGTTACGAGGATGACGACGGCACAGATCACCGCGCGGCGGCATTGGCGCTGCTACAACCACTCGAGGCGCGGCTCGCAGACGCTCCTTACCTGTGCGGCGCGGCCAGCAGCCTCACCGACATCGCGCTGTTCCCCTTTATCCGCCAACTTGCCGCGATCGATCCCGAATGGTTTGCAGCCCGGCCCCTGCCGCATTTGCAGGACTGGCTGAAACGGCTTGCGACGTCGGAATTGTTCGGCGCGATCATGCCCAAATTCGCGCCGTGGCAGGCGGGCGACGCGCCGATCCGCTTCGGGCGCTAACCCCCAGCCCTTCCCGAAACGCATCGACCAGCCAGCTGGCCGCCGGGCCAAGCCGCGTGTCGCGCCGCCAGAGCGCATTGAGCGCATAATGCGCGCCGGGTTTTTCGGGCAGATCGAGCTCCACCAGCGCGCCGCTTGCCAGATCCGCCGCCACCATGGCGCGCGGCATATTGCCCCAGCCCAGCCCCTCTTACAGCAGCGAGTGCTTGGCGCCCAGATCGCCCAGCCGCCATGTCAGCAGGCTGAGCACCGAGAATTCGCGGCCCTCGGTCAGCGGCGAACGGTCGGTCAGCACCAGTTGCAGGTGGCGGCGGCTCTCGCCCGGCGCGATGCCTGCTTGCGCAAGCGGGTGCGAGGGCGCGGCGACCGGGATCAGCTCGATCTCGCCGACCGTCTGGCGCCCGAGCGCGGGCTGGTCGCCGATCACCGGGCCGCCGATCGCAAGGTCGGAGCCGCCCTCGATCACGCAGGCGGCGACCACACCCAGCCCCTCGATCCGCAAGGTCAGCGCGCAGGTCGGGAACATCCGCCGGAATTCGAACAGCACATGCGCGGTCACCTCGTCCGGCACCATCACTTCTACCACCAGTGTCAGCGAGGGCTCCTGTCCGGCGCGGAGCGAGCGCGCTTTCGCCAGCAGCGCATCGACCCCGTCCGCCACGCCCCGCTCTTCGGCGAGCAACCCCTCGCCTGCCTCGGTCAGCACCGGACGGCGTGAGCCTTCGCGCTCGAACAAGGTCAGCGCCAGCCCCGCCTCCAGCTGCGCGTGCCGTAAGACACTGCCGAGACCGCGCGCCCCATCGCCTTGGCCGCGCCGCCAAAGCTGATGGGGTGGACGCCCCCCGACGGCATCGATGTGCCATAGTGGAGGTGTTGTAACACCACTGGAGGAGGCGTCCGTGTCGAAGGTTATCACGATTGGTCTGGATATCGCAAAGAACGTTTTTCATGCGCATGGCG
>JBKDUW010000014.1:0-24936 GCA_046339235.1 Erythrobacteraceae bacterium
GGCAGCTTCATCATCCTCGATCACATCCGCCGCGCCGCGGCAGAGGGCCTGCCTTATGTCTATCTCGGCTATTGGGTCGAAGGCAGCCCGCGGATGCAGTACAAGGTCCGCTACCGCCCGCTCGAACGTCTTACGCGTGAAGGCTGGCAGGTGATGGACCCCGATGAGCAGCACCGGCTGATTGCCGCGGCAACAGCGCCGCGACAGCCGCAGGAAGCGTCGCTGGCCGGCGCCCGAGGCAAGGATGGCCAGCCCGTCAAGTTTCCGGAAAGCTGAAGCGCGCTGGTTTGTTGAGCGCGGATTGGTTGTGGCGGCTGGATTGGGTCTCGCGGCCCAGCCCGCCTTCGCGCAGGACGTGCAGGACGAGCCGCCGGCCTCACCGCCAACAGAGGCCGCCGTCCCCCAGTCTGTTGAGCCGCTGCCCGAACCCGTGCCCGTGCCGAGCTCGCTCGACGAGATGATCCCGCCTGAAGCGGTGGACGATCCCGAGAACTGGGCCACCCGCGGTGTGGTTGGCGGGGCAGACGCGGCTGTGGCGGAAGCCCCCGCCGATCCTGGGCAAGCGGCGGCCGATAATGCGCTCTCGGCGCAGCTCGACGTGTTCCTCCCGCCGCCCGCGCCCGGCTTGCAGCCCGCTCTCGATGCCGCTTTTGCCAATTTCGCGGTCGAGGTGCCAGCGCCGCTCACGCCCGATCCCGAGCTGGAAGCGCTCGCCAGCATCGCCACGCCGGTAACCAGCGAATTGCCCGAACTGGCCGATGTGCGGATCAATAATACGCTGGCGCTCGGCTTTCCTGCCGCCGCAGGAGCATTCCCCGAGCAATCCCAATTCATCGCCCGGTTCCGCGAACTTTCGGCCCTGCGCCAGCTCGACGGGAAGACCGACACCATCCTGCAGGTTTCCGCCCGCGCCCGCGCCGACGAGGAGCTGCTGGCCGATATGCTGCGCACCTATGGTTATTATTCGGGCGAGGTGGTGCGGCAGCTTTCGGGCGGCCGGCGCGCGCGCGCAAACCGCGACGAGGCAGATGCCGGGGCCGAGGCCGCGGTCGAGCCGAGCGTCCGGTTCGATCTGTTGCCGGGCACGCGCTACCGGTTCGGCACAATCGATCTGGGTGCGCTCGCGCTGCTGCCCGCGCCCGATGGCGAGCGCCTGCGGGAAGTTTTCGCGACTGCCTCCGGCGATCCGCTCTATGCCGACCGGATCGTCGAGCGCGAGCTCGAACTGCGCGTTGCACTCGGTGAGAGCGGCTATCCCTTTGCCGAAGTCGCCGATCCCGAATTGCTGATCGACCACGCGCGGGCCGAGGGCGATCTGACACTCGCGATCCAGCCGGGCGGCAAATATGTGTTCGGGAGCGTGATCAGCAGCGATCCCGAGTTCCTTTCGAGCCGGCACCTTGCGCGCATGGCCCGGTTCGATGAGGGCGACTTGTTCCAGCAAAGCCTCCAGACGGATCTGCGCCGCGCGGTGATCGCCACCGGGCTGGTCTCGAGCGTCACCATCACCCCGCGCGAGGCCCGTGCGCCGGTCGGCGATCAGCCGGGCGAGGTCGCGCTCGATGTCGCCCTCGAACGCGCGCCGCTCAGGACCATCGCCGCCGCGATCGGTTACGGCACCGAGGACGGCATCAAGGTCGAAGGCCGGTGGGAGCACCGCAACCTGTTTCCGCCCGAAGGCACGCTGCGGCTGCGCGGCATTCTCGGAACGCGCGAGGCGTTGGCCAGCATCGGCGTGCGCCGCAACAATTTCCGCGGGCGCGATCAGGTGCTCAACGTCGATCTGTACGCCAGCGACATCACCACCGAGGCGGTGGATTCGCGCGGGTTCGGCCTGCGCGGCACCTTCGAGAAGGTCTCGAACCTGCTGTTCCAGAAGCCGCTGAGCTGGCAGCTCGGCGGCGAACTGGTCTACACCGACGAACGCAACCGGACCTTGCGCGGCTTTGGGATTGAGCTTCCCCGCCGCAAATTCCTGATCGGCGGCCTGTTCGGCAGCGTCACGCTCGATGAAAGCGATGACCTGCTCGATCCGACCAAAGGCTACCGCGCGACTCTGTTCCTTGCGCCCGAGGCTTCGCGTTCCGAAGGAAGCGAAAGTTACTACCTTCGGACCCAGGCCGATGCGAGCACCTACAAGTCGGTTGGCCCTGCGGTGCTGGCCGGGCGCGTGCGCGCGGCGACGATCGTGGGCGCGCCGCTCGATGCGATCGCGCCATCGCGCCGGCTATACGCGGGCGGCGGCGGTTCGGTGCGCGGCTACGGCTACCAGGGCGTCGGCCCGCGCAATGATCGCGGCGAAGCCACCGGCGGCGCCTCGCTGCTCGAGTTCTCGCTCGAAGCGCGGATCAAGACTCCGCGGATGGGCGGCGCGATTGAGCTGGTGCCGTTCTTCGATGCCGGAACGGTCGGGCACGACAGCACGCCGGATTTCGATTTTGTGCGCTACGGTGCAGGGATTGGCCTGCGTTACAAGACCAGCTTCGGCCCGATCCGCATCGATGTTGCGGCCCCGCTCAACCCGAGCCAGTTCGATAGTTCGGTGGTGGTCTATGTCGGTCTCGGGCAGGCGTTTTGATGGATACGCCCGAGGAACTGGTGCCCGCCGAGGCCGCCGATACCCCTGCCGCAGGCGGCAAGTTGCGCTGGGGCAGGTGGCTCGGCTGGCTGCTGGCGCTGCTGCTTGTGCCGCTGGTGCTGACGGCAACGTTTTTCAGCTCGCCGATCGGCAAGCGTTTCATCGCCGACCAGATTGCGGCCGTCGCGCCGGCCTCGGGCCTGCGCTTCACGGTCGGGCGGATCGAGGGCGATATCTACCGCAAGGCGCTGCTGCGCGATGTGCGGGTGAGCGATCCCAAGGGCGTATTCCTGACCATCCCCGAAGTCGCAGTCGACTGGCGGCCGTTGCATTGGCTGTGGAGCGGGCTCGATATCCGCGAGGTGACCGCGCGGCGCGGGCGGCTGACGCGGCTGCCCGAACTGCTCCCGGGTGATCCCGACGCGCCCTTGCTGCCCGATTTCGATATCCGGGTCGACCGGCTGGCGATCGAGCAGCTGGTGATCGCCGAAGGGGTGGCGACTGCGCGCGCCGAGCGGGCCAATGCGCTCGCCAAGGTCGACATCCGCGAAGGCCGCGCACTGGTGGACGCCAAGGCGCAGCTGGGCGCGGGTGACCGGATCGCGCTGCTGCTCGATGCCGAGCCCGATGGCGACCGCTTCGATCTCGAAGCCGATTATCGCGCGCCTGCGGGCGGCGTGCTGGCCGGGCTGGCCGGGCTGAAGACCGGCTATGATGCACGGGTTGTTGGCGATGGCACGTGGCAGCGCTGGCGCGGAACGGCGCTGGCGCGGCGGCTCCCCGAGGCGGGCACCAAGCGCGCGCCTGACCGGGTGGTGGCGGCGCTGAAGATCAGCAATGATGCGGGCGCAATCGGCGTGCTCGGGCAGGTGCGCCCAGATCTTGGCGGCAAGGATCTGCTGGCGCGCGCGGTCGGGCCGGAGGTTGCGGTGGCGGCCAGCTTCACGCTTGCCGACAGCATTCTCGAAGGCCGCGCCGCGGTGATTACGCGCGCGCTCGACCTGCGCGGTGCAGGCGTGGTCGATCTCGCCGACAATGCCGTCGAAGGCGCGCGCACCAGCGCGGTCTTGCGCGATCCCGATCTGCTGGGCGATGGCTGGCGTTTCGAGGAGACGCGGCTGGCGGCCGATCTCGAAGGACCCTTCCGCGATCTGGCTATCAAGCATCGCCTGACAGTCGGGCGGCTGCTGGCGAGCGGGGTCGAGGCCAGGGGGCTGGTGCAGGAAGGCCTGGCCCAGTTCGATGGCACTGTGCTCAAGGTGCCGATGGCGCTCACCGCCGAACGGATCATGACCGGCAACGCCTATGCCGATCCGCGGCTGGTCAAGGGCCGGGTGACAGGCGCGCTGACCTTTGATTTCAAAGCACAAAAGCTCGCAGCCGATGCCGCGCGGGTGGTGTTCCCCGGGCTTGATGCAACGCTGTCCTTGCGCGGTGACATTCCTGCCGGTGCCTACGCGATCGCCGGGCCGGTAACCGCGCGCGGGCTCAAGGTCGAAGGCGCGGGCGAGGTGACCGCCAATGCCAAGATCCTCGCCAAGTTCGGCCCCGCCGTGCCGTGGAGCTTGCGCGCCAATCTGGCGGGCGTGCTGAGCCGGATCGGCAATGATACGATCGTCAACCTCGCGGGCGAGCAGATCCGCTTCAAGGGCGCGCTCGGCATCGGCGCGGGCCAGCCGCTGGTGCTGCGCGATGTGACGATTGCGAGCGCCCGGCTCAATGCCAGGCTCGATAGCAAGGTGGTGCCGGGCAGCGGGGGCTTGCGCACCACGCTCGCGGGCAGCGGACGGCAGGCGGAGTATGGCCGCTTCACCTTCGATGCCGAGATCGCCTCCGACGGGCCGCGCGCCGTGCTGGTGCTCGCCGATCCCTATCCTGCCGCAGGTCTCGAGAATGTCCGCATCGTGCTCGCGCCATCGGGCGAGGGCTTTGCGCTCGACGTCGCGGGCGGATCGCTGCTCGGCCCGTTCGATGGGCTGCTCGGGCTGGTGATTCCCGCCAATGGCCCGACGCGGATCGCGATCGATCGGCTCGATATCTATCGCACCAAGGTGACCGGCGGGCTGGTGCTCGGCGATGCCGGCGTGTCGGGCGATCTCGTGTTGGCGGGCGGCGGGCTTGATGGAACGGTAGCGTTCCGCCCGCAAGGCGGCGATGCGATCGGCTTTGCGGTCGATCTCACCGCGCGCAACGCCGCGTTCGGCGGGGCAACCCCGATCAGCATCGACCGCGCCAGCATCATCGCGACCGGGCGCTACGCCGGGGGCGACACGCGCATCGATGCCGATATCAGTGCGGCGGGCTTCGAATATGGCGCCCTCTATCTCGCAAACCTCCAGGCCAAGGCGGACATTGTAAACGGCCGCGGCAAGGTCACCGGCGGGGTTGCCGGTCGCCGGGCCGAGCGGTTCGCGCTCAACTTCGATGCCGATGTCGCGCCCGACCAGATTGCCGCTGTGGCCCGCGGGCAATTTGCCGGCGAGGCGATCACAATGCCGCGCCGCGCGGTGCTCACCGCCGAGGAGGATGGCGGCTGGCGGCTGGCGGAATCGCAGATCGGCTTTGCGGGGGGCTATTCCCTGCTCGAAGGCGTGCTTGGCGGGGATGAAACCGCGCTTGAGGTGAAGTTTGCGCGGATGCCGCTGCGGCTGCTCGATCTGGCGGGGGGCGAGCTTGGCCTTGGGGGGTGGCTGTCGGGCGTGATCGATTATCGCCAGGTTGGCGAGGCGGGACCAACAGCGACAGCGCGGGTGCGGATCGACCGCTTCAGCCGCGCCGGGCTGGTGCTGTCCTCGAAGCCGGTCGGCGTGCTCGGCGTGATCGATCTCAATGGCGAGCGGCTGACAGCAGCGGGGCGTCTGACCGAGGGCGGCCAGCGGCTTGGCGACATTGCCCTGCGGATCACCGACTTGCCGGAAGGGCGCGACATTGCCGACCGGCTGATGCAGGGCCAGCTGCAGGGCCGCTTGATGTTCGAGGGCGCAGCCGAGACGCTGTGGCGGCTTGCCGCAATCGAGGCCTTCGATTTCAGCGGCCCGGTCGCTATCAATGCGCGCGCCACCGGCACGCTCGCCGACCCGCGCATCACCGGCACTATGGTGAGCGACAATCTCACCCTCACCAGCGGGCTGACCGGCACGCGCGTCGAGAAGGGTGTGGCGCGCGGGCGCTTTGTCGGATCGCGGCTCGAACTGGTGCGCTTTTCCGGGGCGACCGCGGGCGGCGGCACGATCAGCGGCAGCGGCACAGTCGATCTCGGTCGGATCAGCGCATCGCGCGGCCCCGGGATCGATCTGCGCGCGGCGGCGAAGAACGCGCGGCTGCTTGATGCCAACGGGCTCGAGGCGACGATCACCGGACCACTGCGGATTGTCTCGAACGGGCTGGGCGGGACGATTGCGGGGCGGGTGACGATCGACCGCGCGCGCTGGGCGTTGGGGGTGGCGGCCGAGGATGTCGCGCTGCCCCGGATCGCCACGCGCGAGATCAATGGCGAGGACGGCCGCGCGCGCGCGCAGGTCTCGTCCCGCGATACGGCCTGGCGCTATCTGGTCAACGCGACCGCTCCCAACCGGATCGCAGTCGCGGGGATGGGGCTCGACAGCGAATGGGGGATCGACATCGCCCTGCGCGGCACGGTGGATGACCCGCGCATCGGCGGCAGTGCGAAGCTGGTGCGCGGCGAATACTCCTTTGCCGATACGCGCTTCGAACTGACCCGCGGGCGCATCATGTTCGACGTGGGCGAGCCGATCAACCCGAGGCTCGATGTGCTGGCCGAGACCTCGCGCAGCGGCACAAATGTCGACATCGCGATCACCGGCAATGCTATGTCGCCGGCAATCACCTTCTCCAGCGATCCGGCGCTCCCGGAGGAGGAGATTCTCGCGCGGCTGCTGTTCAACGGATCGGTCACGTCGCTTTCGGCGACCGACGCGTTGCAGCTTGCCGCCGCAATCGCTGCCCTGCAGGGCGGGGGCGGGGCCGGCGGGCTCGACCCGATCGGCGAATTGCGCCGCTCGATCGGGCTCGATCAGCTTCGGATCATCAGCGCCGACCCGCTGATCGGGCGCGGCACAGGGATCGCGGTCGGCAAGAACATCACCCGCGACATCGATGTCGAACTGGTGACCGATGGACGCGGCTACAATGCCACGCTGGTCGAGTACCGGATCACGAGTTGGCTCTCGCTACTCGGCACGGTTTCGACCATTCGGCGCGATAGCATTCTGGCGGAAATCAGCCGGGATTATTGAGGCTTTTTGTCCGCACGCGTTCGGGCGTGCGATATCCTCGCGCCTCCGGCGCTGCGGGCGCGCGGTCGCGTTTGCGGCGGCTTGCGCCGCCGTTTCAGCGCCTACTGTGAGGGACGGCTCTGATACAGCTCCGCCTCGGCTGCGCGGCGGCGGACCAGGCCCTTGAGCACCCGGCCGCCCGCGCGGTTCCAGCGGGCGAATTCGCTTGCAGCGCCGTCGTAATCACCGGCGATGTGCTTTTTGGTCAGGGTGGTGCGGGTAATCGCGCCGGTGTTGTAATGGAAGCTCACCAGCGCATCGAACTGCGCTTGCGAGGTCGGCGCATGGCCCAGCGCGGCGGCGACATCGGCGGCATAGCGCGCCAGATCGTCCGCTAGCCGCGCGTCACACTGGCCTTGCGTCCAAACGGTCCCGGGCCCCATTCGCCCGCCATGGACGTGATCGCGCCCCGTCGCGCCCCAGCCGCTCGTCCACGGCTCGCCGCTGGTGCCGGGATCGGGATAAGCCTCGACCAGCCCGTCGAGCCGCAGCCGTGCACAGCCTTCGAAGCGCTTAATCAGCGCGGTCCTTGCCTCGCCGATCATGCGCGGCGTCGGCGTGTTGGAGACAGATGAGACACTGTCCAGAGAAGGAAAATCCGGCGCGGACGCAGCCGCCTCGATCACAGGCGGGTGAGACCGGCCCGTGCCGCCCAGATCGAGCAGGCGGCGGAGCAAGGTAAGCAGCGGGGACGGGGATTGCTTGTGCATGATGGGACACCTCGTGAAGGACAAGGGAACAACGAGGCCGAAGGATTAAACACAAAGATGCCCGGTAGGAAAACGGGAAGATGCGCAGGAGGCAATGTCGGCGTGAAATCGCACCTGACAAGAACTCTTGACTGACAAGAGTTCTTGTCTGTAAAGAGTTCTTGTCAGGTGCGAATCGCCGATCCGCAAGGGTCGCGCGGCGGTCTCGGGCCGGACGCGGCGTTTTGTTGCAGCATAACCGGCAGGGTCACAGGTGGAAAATCGGCTGAAGTACTATCGCGACGCGCAAGGCTGGAGCCAGGGCGAACTGGCCCGGCGGCTCGGCGTTTCGCGCCAGACGATCAACGCGGTCGAGACCGACAAGTACGATCCCTCGCTGCCGCTGGCGCTGCGCATGGCGCGCCTGTTCGGCGTCGGCGTGCCGGAGCTGTTTATCGATCACTGGGAGCCCGAAGCATGACGAGCGAGAACCACACATCCGCCGCGCCCCGCTGGGTGCGCAAGCTGCTGATCCCAGGGCTGATCGGCGGGGTCGCCGGCTTTGCCGCGAGCGCCGCGATGATGCGCTACATCGATAGCCCTGCGGTCGGCGGGCTGGGCCTGTCGGCCACCCTCGCGGCGCTGGTCGGCGTGCTCTACTGCGTGATCGGCATCGGGATCGTGTTCGGCACGGCCAGCCCGAGGCTCGGCGCGAAGTACCTCAATGTCGAGGATGCCGACGAGCTGCGCGAACAGAAGACAATGCTGGTCTGGTCCGGCGCGTCGATGCTGCTGTGGGGGGTGTCGCTGCTGGCGCTGGCGCTGGCGGCTCCTGATGGCCCAGTGCCGCAAGCCGCCGCGCTCGCGGTGGGTGGCGGCGGGCTGGTCATTGGCATCGCCTTGTCGGTGCTGGTCTATCGCGCTTCGGACGAGCTCATGGCCGTGGTCAATCTCGAAGCCGGCGCGCTGAGCTATGGCATCACGTCGCTGGTGGTCGGCCTGTGGGCGATGCTGGCGCATCTCGGTTATGCGGCCGCGCCTGCGCCGCTCGATCTGCTGACGCTGTTCTATGTGCTGGCGCTGGTCGCGAGCTTCATCGCGGTTGGCCGGCGCGGGATGTTGATAACATCGTAATCGACAGCAAAATGGGGGCGCCCGCAGATGGCAGGCGCCCCCATTTTGCCAGCCTTTGCCTTTGCTCAGAAGCGATAGGTGGCAGACGCGCGGACCACCTGCGCATTGGCGCTGTCGCGGCCCACGGTGGTGTCGGCGCCGAAGGTCATCCGGAAAGGGCCTTCGCCGATACTGGCCGAGACCCCGAGTTCGACCCAGGTGTGATCGGCCGTATCAAGCACGAAGTTTGCATTGGGGCCGGTGCCGCCCGCGAAGTTGGCGCCGAGCAGCCGCGGGCCGTCCTCGAACTCCCACACGAGCTGCGCGTTGGCGTTGATCTGCACGGCCTTGGCCTGCTTCTCGTAATCGAAGCCGAACCGCGCCTGCGTGCTCTTGAAGCGCTCGCGGTCGATTTCGAGCGCGGTCAACCCGCCGGTCTCGCGCACCTCGCCGAGATCGACGCTGGCATAGCGGGCTTCGATTCCGGGCGAGATCGTGCCAATCCCGGTATCGAGATTATAGGACAGCCCGAGCGCGCCCGAGACCATCAGGTCGTCCGACGAGGAGGTGAGGTTCTGGCTGCCGCCAAGGAACTGCACCTGCCGCTCGGTATCGAAGCCCATGTTGGCCATCGCGAACTGGCCGTCGATCACCGGGCCGTCGGTGAACTTGTGGCGCATATAGAGCGAGACGGCATAGGTGTCGCTGTCGGCGGTCTGGTTCAGCGGCACATCGGCTTCGAGCGAGCTGAAATAGCCCGCCAGCCCGAGCATGGTGTTCTCGCCCGGGTAGAACTCGATCCCGCCCGAGACGAACAGGCCGTTGATCTCGGTCTCATCGGTGAAGTCCGGCAACGAGTCCACGTCGCCGCTGATATAGCCGCCGGAGATGAACAGGCCGACATCCTCGGGGAGATTGGCATCGCGCAGCTCGGTCTCGTCCACGTCGCTCTGCAGCGCCATGGCGCCCATCCCGAGCGGCTGGCCGCCCGGGGCAAGCCCGGCCTGCAAGACATTGAGCGGTGAACCGGTCACCGCGATCTTGCCGCCCGCCGTGCTGCGGTCCGCCTCGCGCAGGCGGGTGTCATTGAAGTTCTGCAGCAGATTGACGTTCTGTGCCGCCATCGAACGCACTGCCTGCTCGGTCACCAGCGCGAGGCCGCGCAAGGTCGAGCGGATGGTGTCGGTACTGGCGAAGTCGAGACCGTAGAGCCCTGCCACCGCCGCATTAGCGCGGTTCTGGTCGAGCAGCTGGGCATAGGCATCCTGCACCGTGTCGTTGCGATCAATCACCGAGCCGTAGCTGGCAGCGCGGATTTCCATCAGGACAGCATTGGGGCGGTAGATGAAGGCCTGGCTGAGGATCGCCGAGATGGTGGTGGCGCGGAAGGTGCCGGTGATCCCGTTCTGGGCGGTGAGGATGGTGAACTGGCGCCCATTGCCGTTGACGTGCCCGCTGATCCCGCTGCCAATCCCGACGATGCCGCCGACATTGGCCGCGCCGGTCACCGCGATCCGGTCAGACTGGCCGCTCGCGGTGATGTCGGCAAGCAAGGTGCTGCCCGAGGCCATCACCAGATTGCCGTCGACCGTCAGCGTGCCGGTGGTGCCCATCGTGCCGGGCGAGAAGACGCCGGTGACGCTGGTCAGGAATGGTGCGGTGACCGTGCCGGTGCCTTCGAGCATCCCGGCAAACAGCGTGTAGTCGCCGACCGAGGCGACATCGCCATTAACGTTCACCCGCCCACCGAACTGGTTGATGTCGATAAGCGAGGCGAGGCTGCCTGCCGCCGCCACCGTCAGCCCGGCGTTACCGCGCACGGTCAGCCGGTCGATGGTGACATCGCTCGCGAGCGTGGTGGTACCGGTCTGGCTCAGGGTGACGTCGAAGTAGCGCGGATCGACATTGCCCGCAGGGGTAGCGCCGATCACCGGATCGATGTTGTTCGGCACAAACCCGGTCGCGCCCGGCAGGCCGTTGGCGAGCGTCGGGGCCGGAAGCGTGGCGGTGCTGGCCGGCTGGGGTGTGCTCGCAAGATTGACGCAAGCATCGCTCGGCTGCTCGAACTCGACGCAGACCGATCCGAAATCGCCGCCGGTGCCATTGAGGCCCAGCTCGGGCATGGTCGGCAATCCGTTCACCACATTGCGGCTGGCGTCGATCACGCGGTAAGCTGGGTCGAGCAGCGTGACCCAGCGGCTCGGGTCCTCCCAATTGCCGTTGCCTGCACGGGCGCCGACATAGCGATAGGGATTGGTCGCCGCGATATACTGCCAGTAGAGCGACAGCGGCTGGTAGAAGCTGGTGGTGCCGAACGAACTGAAGCGCTGCGACCCGAAGAAGCGCGAACCGCCCGACAGCACCCCGATCACCAGGTCCTCGTCCGACAGCGTGTTATTGGCCGCATCAAGGATCAGCGGCCCGCCCGAATCCCCGCCGGCGGTGATCCCTTCGTTGGGCAGGGCATTATCCCGGTGGACGTTGATATCGAACACCGGCACGCGGTTCTGCGAATCGAAATCCAAGTGGTAGAGGTTCTGCGGCAAGCCGGTGCCCGAGCCGAACAGCACCGCGTTGCGATCATTCAATGATATGAACCCGCCAAGCATGTTTTCGGCCGCGCGGCGCCGGAAATCGATGCCGCCCACCGCGCCCTGCGCTGCGTTGCCGGTGGCGCCATAGCCGACGATGTTGACGTGATAGCCGGTGCCGGTGACCGGATCGATGCGGTTAGGCGCGGGCAGGGTGGTGAACAGCAGCGCCCAGGCCGGGATGCCGGCGGCGGGGGTATCGAGGCTGGCAAGCGCGATGTCGGCCTCGATGAAGCCTGCTGCCTGCGGGTTCTGCAGCGACCGCGGATCGTAGAAGATGCGGTTGATGTTGAACACCGCCAGCGAGGGATTGCTGGCAAAATTGTTGGCGATCCAGTTCTGGAAGCCAGGCAGGGCGTTGACGTTGAACGAGAACGCGGCCGGGATGTTGTCGGCGTTGAAGTCGGTTGCGGGCACATCATTGACGCAGTGCGCGGCGAACAGCACCGTGCGCGGATTGATCAGCGTGCCGGTGCACACGAAGCCATCGGCGCGGAAGAACATGCCGACGCCGCGAAAATCGTCGTCGGTATCGACGATCTCGCCCGGCGTGATGGTCTCGTTCGGCACCACCGCATTGGCGGGTACAGAGGCGGCGGCAACCGCCAGCGCGAGCGTGGCCGAGCCGGCCAGCAGGCCGCGGCGACAGTTAAGGGTAAGCTTCATGGTGGCCCCTTTTTGTTGCTTTCGTGATCGGCCATCACCCGCCAGATAGAGCGTCCTAACCTCTGGCTGTGCCACAACAAATCGAAAAAAGCAGATGCTTGATGTTTGATCCGGCGTGAGGCGCGCCGTGCTGCATTCACGCAAGAAGGCCCGGGGGTGATCCCCGGGCCTTTTACTTGTCGCTGTAACGGCTGGCCGAACACTTCAGGCGTCCGGAGGGATGCGGATTACATCGAGTAATACATATCATATTCGACCGGGCACGGCGTGGTTTCGGTGCGGATCACCTCTTCCCACTTCAATTCGGCATAGGCTTCGATCTGGTCCTTGGTGAACACGTCGCCCTTGAGCAGGAACTCGTGGTCAGCGGCCAGCGAATCCAGCGCCTCGCGCAAGGAACCGCACACGGTCGGCACTTCGGCGAGTTCGGCCGGCGGCAGATCGTAGAGGTTCTTGTCCATCGCCTCGCCCGGGTGGATCTTGTTCTCGATCCCGTCCAGCCCGGCCATCAGCAGCGCCGAATAGGCGAGGTAGGGATTGGCAAGTGCATCGGGGAAACGGAACTCGACGCGCTTGGCTTTCTCGCCCGCACCATAGGGAATGCGGCACGAGGCCGAACGGTTGCGCGCCGAATAGGCCAGCAGCACCGGCGCCTCGAAGCCCGGCACCAGCCGCTTGTAGCTGTTGGTGGTCGGGTTGGTGAAGGCGTTGAGCGCCTTGGCGTGCTTGATGACGCCGCCGATGTAGTAGAGGCACATTTCCGACAGGCCGGCATACTCGTTGCCCGCGAACAGCGGTTTGCCGTCCTTCCAGATCGACATGTGGGTGTGCATCCCTGAGCCGTTATCGGCCTTGATCGGCTTGGGCATGAAGGTCGCGGTCTTGCCATAGGCATGGGCGACCTGGTGCACGACATACTTGTAGATCTGCATCCGGTCGGCGGTCTGAACCAGCGTGCCGAAGGTCAGGCCGAGCTCGTGCTGGGCGGCAGCGACTTCGTGGTGGTGCTTGTCGCAGGGCAGGCCCATCTCGAGCATGGTCGAGACCATCTCGCCGCGGATGTCGACGGCGGAGTCGACCGGCGCGACGGGGAAGTAGCCGCCCTTCGCACGCGGGCGGTGGCCCATGTTGCCGTTGTCATATTCCTTTGCGGTGTTGGTCGGCAGTTCGATATCGTCGATCGAGAAGCCCGAACCGGCATAGCCGTCTTCGAAGCGAACGTCGTCGAACATGAAAAACTCGGCTTCGGGGCCGACATAGACCGTGTCGCCGAGGCCGGTCGACTTGAGATAGGCTTCGGCGCGCTTGGCTGTGGTGCGCGGGTCGCGCGCATACCAGTCACCAGTCGAAGGCTCGACGATGTCGCAATTGATGATCATCATCGGCGAGGCGCTGAAGGGATCGACCCAGGTCTCGGTCAGATCGGGCTTGAGGATCATGTCGCTCTCGTTGATCGCCTTCCAGCCGGCGATCGACGAACCGTCAAACATCAACCCGTCTTCAAGCTCGTCCTCGCCCATCACGCTGGCGACCATGGTGAGGTGCTGCCACTTGCCCTTGGGATCGGTGAAGCGCAGGTCCACCCACTCGATTTCCTCGTCCTTGATCTGCTTGAGGACGTCTTTCACTTTCGACATTTCTTGGTGCCTCCGGGCTTTATCTGGGCGGCCCGCCACCGTGGCAGGCGCGAGAGGTTGAGGGATCAGATTGCGTCTTCGTCGGTCTCGCCGGTGCGGATGCGGAGCGCGCTTTCGATCGCTGTGACGAAGATCTTGCCATCGCCGATGCGCCCGGTCTGCGCGGCGGCGGCAATCGCCTCGACCACGCGCACGGCCTGATCATCGGCGACCACGACTTCGAGCTTCACCTTAGGCAGGAAATCGACGACATATTCGGCGCCGCGATAGAGTTCGGTATGGCCCTTCTGGCGGCCGAAGCCCTTGGCCTCGGTGACCGTAATACCCGACACGCCGATCTCGTGCAGGGCTTCCTTCACCTCGTCGAGCTTGAAGGGTTTGATGATCGCTTCGATCTTTTTCACGACGTTCCTATCCGCGACTGGCCGGATTCCTGACAAAATCCTAACAAGAATCGTGCCAAGCGCGCCCGTTGACGGTTGAACAAACCTTGCTGTCGGGGGTTCCCGACAGGAGATGTCTTTCGCCATGACAGCGGGGGTAGCAAGATTATGGTGCACTGCGCAATGGTGCACAGCGTGTGGACGCTGGTTGCCTAAATTTTAGGCAAACCTTGCCGCATCTATAGCCGCAATCCCGTAGTCTCGGGCAGGCCGCACATGATGTTGAGGTTCTGGATCGCGGCCCCGCTTGCGCCCTTGCCGAGGTTATCGAGCCGGGCGATCATGCGGGCGTGCCAGCCGCCCGCGTTGCCGAACACGTGGAGGCACATCGCGTCGGACGGCGGGGCGCTGCGTTCGAGGAGCAATTCGGCCACAGGGCCGTCATCGGCGACAGAAATCACCTGCGAGCCCGCATAGAATTCGCGCAAGGCAGCGCGCAGGGCGTCAGTGGTGGGATCGCCTGCCATCGCCCCCAGATGCAGCGGCACTTCGACCACCATGCCGCGATAGGCCGGCACCACCGAGGGTGCGAAGATCACACCATGGACGAGGCCTGCATGCGCTTTCATCTCGGGGCGGTGCTTGTGCGCCATGTCATAGCCATAGGCGCGGAAGGCCGGAGCGCCCTCGGCCTCGAACCGCGCGATCAGTGCATTGCCGCCGCCCGAATAGCCGCTCACCGCGTTGACAGTGTAGGGCCAGTCGGCAGGCAGCAACCCAGCGCGCACCAGCGGCGCCACCAGTGCGAGGAAGCCGGTGGGGTAGCATCCCGGGTTGCTCACCAGCTGCGCATTGGCGATCGCCGCGTGCCCGATCAGTTCGGGGAAACCGTAAGTCCAGCCCTCTGCGACGCGGTGCGCGCTGGAGGCGTCGATGATGCGGGTGCCCGAGCCCTCGGCGAGCTTGACCGCATCCTTGGCGGCCTCGTCCGGCAGGCACATGATTGCGATATCGGCGGCGTGGAGCGCGTCGCGCCGCGCGCTCTCGTCCTTGCGCTGGGCGTCATCGAGCAACAGCAATTCAAACTCTCCTCGCCCAGCCAGGCGTTCGCGGATTTCGAGGCCGGTGGTGCCTGCCGCGCCGTCGATGAACAGGCGGATCGTCATGGCCTAGGCGCTGGCAGTTGCGAGTTCGCTCGCCCGGCACCAGCCCGCCGGGCCTTGCGGGTCGGGGCAGCCCCACACCCAATCACCCGCGACATCGAGCAGTTCGAACCGGCTCCCCGGCAAAAGCGTGGTGAAGGCTTCGCTGTCGCTGCGCGGATTAAGCCGCAACTGCGCGCCAGTCTCGCCGACGATGTGCCCATGCGGGATCACATAATGCGCGGCGAGGTGCGTTCCGGCGAGCGCGATATGCGCCAGATCGCCGCGCAGTGGCAGCGTGCCGAGTGCAGGCTTTTCGACCGGGCCTTTCAGACCCAGCACGCCCGCCGGCACGGCATAAATCGGTTCGTCGCGCTGGGCGCCGCTCATCTGCGTTTGGTCACTCTCGTCTGTTCGCCTGCGCTCTCCCCTGCGATGGCGTGGCAGGCCCGTTAGCGGCAAGCAGCCCGCGGGGCAAGCTTAGGCCCCATAACGGGCGCGAATGGCGTGCCATGCGGCGCGCAGCCCAAGCCCGCGCCCGCCGCGCGCGCGGCCTGGGCGGGGGTTCGGGTTCCACGCGAAGGTATCGAAATGGACCCAGTCCAGCCCCTCGCCCACAAACCGGTCGAGAAACAGCCCGGCGACGCTCGCGCCCGCAAACGGGTTCTGCGAGGCATTGGTCATGTCGGCGACATCCGAAGCGAGATATTCGCGGTAGGCCTCGGGCAGGGGCAGGCGCCATGTGGCATCGTCATTGGTCTTGCCTGCGGCGAGAAAGGCGTCCGCGGTCTCGTCGCGCCGCGCCATCATCGCCGGCAGATCGGGCCCGAGCGCGACCCGCGCCGCGCCGGTGAGCGTGGCGAAATCGACGATCAAATCGGGGTTTTCCTCGCTAGCGCGGGTCAGCGCATCGCCAAGGATCAGCCGCCCTTCGGCATCGGTGTTGTGGATCTCGACCGTCAGACCCTTGCGGCTCCCCAGCACATCGCCCGGACGGAAGGCACCGCCCGAAATCGCGTTCTCGACCGCCGGGATCAGCAGGTGCAGCCGCACCTTCATCCGCGACGCCATGATCAGGCCCCCCAGCGCCAGCGCGTGGGCCGCGCCGCCCATGTCCTTCTTCATCAGCCGCATACCGGTGGATGGCTTGATATCGAGCCCGCCGCTATCAAAGCACACGCCCTTGCCCACCACCGCCAGCACCGGATGCTTGGGATCGCCCCAGGTAAGGTGCATCAGGCGCGGCGCGTGATGGCGCGCGGCTGCGCGGCCCACGGCATGAACCATCGGATAGCCTTGCTCCAGCGCATCGCCGCGCACCACGGTGAGCTCGGCCTTATGCGCCTTGGCGAGCTTTTCGCATTCCGCCTCGAGCGCGGCGGGGCCCAAGTCCTCGGGCGGCATATTGACAAGATCGCGCACCAGACATTCGGCATCCGCTTCGGCGGTGATCGCGTCGATCGGGCCGACCTGCGTGGTCAGCAGCACCCGCGGGCCTTGTGCCTTGTCCTCGCTGCGGTAGCGATTGAAGCGGTACTGCCCGGTGATCCAGCCGAACATCGCCGCGCCCGGCTCACCGGTGGCGAGGCGATAGGTGCCCTCGGGCAGGTCCTCGGCGAGCTTGGCGAGGCACCAGCTCGACAGGCTTTCGGGGTTGACCACGCCGCCGACCGCAAACCAGCTGTCGCCCTCGGGCACAATCCCGATCTGGTAGCCGCCGCCCTCGAACTTCTGCGCCGCAAGAGCC
Organism: Erythrobacteraceae bacterium; assembly: GCA_046339235.1. Classification (GTDB taxonomy): domain Bacteria; phylum Pseudomonadota; class Alphaproteobacteria; order Sphingomonadales; family Sphingomonadaceae; genus Erythrobacter. Next base: position 16,842 of record JBKDUW010000014.1, read on the forward strand.
GCGCGCTGGCCTGCGGAAAGCCCCTTGGCGAAGGCTTCGAAACCGTCCTTGTTCACAAGATGGATGGCAATCGCGTCAGTGCCGCGGTCGGGCTGGATCAGGGCTTTGGGTTCGCTCATGTCTGCTCCATAATCACCTCAGGGCGCTTGTCGCCAGCAGATTCGGTCAGGCAAGCAGGATAGGGGGCAGGATGATCAAGCGCGCGGTGCAAGCGGGGATGTTGAGCGCGGGGTTGGCCGCTGTGCTGGCAGGGTGCTCCTCGCCGGAGGAGGGCGCCAAGGCCGGTTTGGCAACGGTGACTGCCACCGCTTCCACGGCCACCGCCGCTGCTACCGGCGGACCGGTCGCTTTCGCGGACAATTCCCGCAAGGACACTGCCGTCCGCGAGTTCGCTTACAGCTGGCCGGCCGAGATTTCGGCGGTCCCTGCGCTGACCCAACGCTTCACCGCCGAGCGTGACAAGCTACTCGCCGAGCAGAAGACAGAATGGGAGCAATCGCTCGTCGAATTCGCGGCGGATGACTGCGGCGGCTGCGTCAACCGGTCGTTCGAGAAGGCCTGGGAGGTCGTTATAGATACGCCGCGCTTCCTTTCACTCTCGGCCAAATTATACGTCTATTCCGGCGGAGCGCATGGCAACACGGTCTATGACGCGCTGCTATGGGACCGCGAGGCCAAGGCGGCGCTCGATCCCAAGGCGCTGTTTCGTTCCGAAGCAGCGTTGCAGGAGGCGCTGGGCGAGGCGTGGTGCAAGGATTTGAAGGCCGAACGCATGAAGCGGCTGGGCGAAAACTACAGCGAGGACGGGATCTTCACTTGCCCGCCGATTGCCGATCTCACGCTGCTCCCTGGCTCGTCGAACAAGCAGAGCTTCGATCGCATCGGGCTTCTGGCGGCGCCCTATGTCGCAGGCTCATATGTCGAAGGGACTTATGAAGTGACCCTGCCGGTGTCGCCGAAGGTGCTCGCCGCGGTCAAACCCGAATACACATCAGCCTTTGCACTGGCGAAGTAGCTTTTTGCGCAAGCCATCGCTATGTGAACGCCATGCACGAATACCAACTCGTTGACGGCGATCAGACCGTCTACCGCGACGGCACCATCAAGCTGCATGGGCCCGAAGGCTTTGCCGCCATGCGCAAGGCAGGGGCGCTGGCCGCCCAAATCCTCGATGCCTGCGCCGATCTTGTGAAGCCCGGCGTGACCACTGGCAGCATCGATGATGCGGTGCGGGGGATGATGCTGGATGCCGGTGCGGTGCCCGCAACGCTCGGCTATCGCGGCTATGAGCATAGCTCGTGCATCTCGATCAACCACGTGATCTGCCACGGTATTCCCGGCGACAAGGTGCTGAAGGATGGCGACATTCTCAACATCGATGTCACCCCGCTGGTCGATGGCTGGCACGGTGATACGAGCCGGATGTTCTACGCGGGCGAGCCGCCCCTGAAGGCGAAGAAGCTGGTCGAAGTGACCTATGAATGCCTGATGCTCGGGATTGCGGCAGCGCAGCCTGGCGCGCGGCTGGGCGATATCGGTGCTGCGATCGAGGCCCATGCCAGCAGTTTCCGCTACGGCGTGGTGCGCGAGTTTTGCGGGCATGGCCTTGGCCGGCTGTTCCACGACGCGCCCGAAGTGATCCACGCCGCCAAGGCCGGGACTGGGCCGGAGCTGAAGCCGGGGATGTTCTTTACCATCGAACCGATGATCAACCTCGGCAAGCCGTGGGCCAAGGTGCTGGGCGATGGCTGGACGGCAGTAACGCGCGACAAATCGCTGAGCGCGCAGTTCGAGCATTCGATCGCAATCACCGAAACGGGCAACGAGATTTTCACCAAGAGCCTGACGGGGCGGGATTGCCCGCCTTACGTTTAGCTCTCGTCATTGCGAGGAGCCTAAGGTGACGCGGCAAACCATGGACTGCTGTTGCGATTGGTTGCGAGCATAGACCATGGATTGCTTCGCCTGCGGCTCGCAATGACGTGTGGAGCTAAAGAAACAGCACCGCCAGCACTGCAACCATCACCAGCACCAACCCAACCGAGAACCCCAGCATCGCCAGCGTTGGCCGGGTCACCCGCCCATGCAGCACCCAGTCATACCCTACCGCAATCGCAATCGTGATCGGCGGCTGCACACCGATGGCGACCGGATCGGGCAGGCCCAGCACCTGCACCACGCGGGCATAGGCAGGTGTCATCAGCGCCAGCGTCGCGATCAGCATGGCTTGGCGGTGCGCGGCGATGTCGCGCTGCCTCGCGAAGTGCAGCGCAAGGAAATAGAGCGGGATGAAGGTCACGAAGGCGGCCAAGTTCACCACCGTCACCTCTGGGCGGCCGAGTTCCTGACCGATCCGCCACGAGATCACCGCACCGCTTACCAGCATCGCGCCCACCAGCGTAATCGAGGCGCGGCCCGTGGCGCGGTGGGCTGCGAGCCGAAAGCGCGCGGCGGCGAAAGCTTGGCTCGCCAGCAGCCCGAGCCACGCGAACATGCTCAGCGCATGGAACACCACAATCGGGGTGTAGCGCGCCTGCACCTCCGGTTGCGCTGCCGCCTTCAGCGCAAAGGCGAAGAGCGTGAAGGCCAGCAGGCCTAACGCGATACGTCCCATCAATTCGTTGGCGCGAACGTGGCTCTCGGGCGCTCTCACTAATTCTCCCTTGCCGCCCGGATCGCGGCTCCGGCGGCAAACGGAGAGAGTGCCACCAGCGCGAGGCTTATAGCTGCAACGAAGCCGAGGCTCACTTGATCCTGACGGGCGAGCGCGCCGGCACCGAAAATCAGGATGGGAAGGGCAAGCGGGATCAACAGCAGCCCTGACAGTGCCGCCCCTGCCCGCAGCGAGGCAGTGAGTGCGGCGATCATCAGCCCGATGGCGGCGAGGCCCGGCGTGCCCGCCAGCAGTCCGAGCAGCAGGATCTGGAAAGTTTCGCCCTCGATCTTGAGCAGCGCGGCCGCAGGGAAGGTCGCCAGCACCAGAGGCGGACCGAAGCTCAGCCAGTGCGCGATCAGCCGCACCGCCATCATCGCTTCCTCGGTGACCCCGCGCAGCTTAAGTTGGTCGAAAAACCCGAGTTCGATGTCACGCGCCACCAGCTTTTCGAGCGGCAGGATCGCCGCCAGCAGCGCCGCGATCCACACCACGCCGCCGCCGGTCTTGGCCATGAGGTTGGCGTCCGGCCCGACAGCGAAGGGGAACAGCATGGCGACTGCGACGAAGAACACCACGGGAAGTGCGGCACCACTCCCCGTAAACGGGAAGAACTGCGCCAGATCACGGCGTAGCAGCGCGGCGATCATGCCTCCTGCTCCGTGGGCGCAAAGTCCTCGATCGCAAAGCTCGTCATCCCCGGGACGTCGAGCGGCTGGTGCGACGCGATCAGCGCGATCCCGCCGCCTTGGCAATGTTCGTGCACCAACTCGCTGACGAGGCCTTGGCTGGCGACATCAAGGCCCGAGAGCGGCTCGTCCAGCAACCAGATCGGCGCCGCCTGCCCCAGCACTAGGGCGAGGGCGGCGCGCTTTTTCTGGCCGGTGGAGAGATAGCGCACCGGCACTTCGGCGAGCGCCTCAAGCCTGAGCCGCGGCATGATCGCCGTTCTGGCAGCAGCGCTGTCCAGCCCGAACCAGAAGGCGAGCGCGCGGCCCAGCGGTAGATCGGGATCGAGCCCGGGGCGTTCGTCGAGCAAAGCGAGCGCGCCAACCCGCTCCACAAGGCCCGCATAAGGCGTGCACAAGCCTGCAACAGCGCGGATCAGCGTCGTCTTGCCCGCGCCATTCGCGCCTGTCACATGGCACGCCGCGCCCGCTTCCAGCCGGAACGAGAGCCGCCGGAACAGCAACCGCTCGCCTCGCCGGCAGGCCAGGTCATGTGCGGTCAGGGAAGGGGGTGAGGCTTGCATTGGGGCCAAGCGTTAGGGAAAAGGGTCCGCGCAAACAAGCGACCCCTTTGTAGGAACCGTTCCCATGTCCGTCCCCGAACTCGGCGCTGCCGAAATCGTCCAGCTGCTCGCCGATCATCCCCAATGGAGCCTTGTGCGCGAGGGTAAGGCGATCACCCGGAGCTTCCAGTTCAAGGATTTCTCCGAAGCCTGGGGCTTCATGAGCCGCGTCGCGCTGCTGGCCGAGGCTCAGGATCACCATCCTGAATGGTTCAACGTCTACGCCAAGGTCGAAGTGACGCTGACCACGCATGACGCCGGCGATAATGGCGGCCTCTCGCAGCGCGACGCCAAGCTGGCGCGGACGATTGACGGGATCGCGGCTTAACTCATTTCCCCAATAAGCCCTGCCGCCCGGCGGCGCGCTGCTGCTTGCGCACCTTGCCCGGCATCCAGCGCTTGGCACAGGCGCGGCTTCGCGCGGTCTTGCCGCCCAGCTAGTGCAGCTCGTTCCCGTGAACGGCGTTCCACACCGCCTGCGCGACCTCTTCCACCGGCGTGATCTCCAGCCCGGCGGCGGTCACACGGGTGCGGATATTCTCGTTGGTGTTGCGGTTGCCGGTGCCATCGAGCAGCGGGGTGTCGATGAAGCTGGGGCAGATCGAGGAGACCTTGATTCCGTCCGGTGCCCATTCGGCATCGAGGCTTTCCGCGATCCCGCGCACCCCGAACTTGGTGGCGGAATAGACGCTCATCCCGCTGCCGCCGGTGAGCCCTGCCGCGCTCGCGATATTGACCAGCGCGGAACCCGGCGCGCTTGCCTTGAGGTATGGATAGGCCGCTTGTGCGCCGTAGAGCACCCCGCGCAGATTGATGTCGAGGCAGCGGTCGATCTCCTCGACCTCAAGCTCGGCGAGCGGGCCGCCGGTGCCGATCCCGGCATTGTTGACCACCACATCAATCCGCGATCCCGCCGCGGTGTTGAACGCGGCGAGCGCCTCGTCCCACGCCGCACGGTCGCGCACGTCGAGGCGGTGCATATATTTGAACCCGCCCTCGATCAGACCGAGCGTGTCCTCCATACCCGCAACATTGACGTCCGCAATGCCGATGAACCAGCCGCGTGCGCCGAAGTGGCGGGCGATGGCGCGCCCGATGCCCGATGCGCCGCCGGTGATGAAGATGCTGCGCCGTTCTGCCATGTGATCCCTCGTATTCTGATTGCTATTTGCAACCTGTCTAGAGCGGGAAACAGCGCTTGTCAGCAGGCCAATTCAGCCGGCAAGCGCATCCTCCAACCCCCGCACATGGGCTGCGCCCTCGACGATCTCGGCGCTGGCCGGCCTCAGCGCATCACCCAGCGGCTCGGCCCGCCCGCCCAGACATTCGGCGAGGAAGTTCTCGGCGATGGCATAGAAGGCGATGTTGTTTTCCGGCCGGGCAAAGCCGTGGCCTTCATCGGGGTAGAGCACATAGGTGACGGGGATGCCCGCCGCCTGCATCGCAGACACGATCTGGTCGCTTTCGGACTGCTTGACGCGCGGATCATTTGCCCCTTGCGCGATAAGCAGCGGGCGCGCGATCTTGTCCGCCTTGTGGAGCGGGCTGGCGGCGCGCAGAAGCGCGAGGCCTTCCTCGGTGCTCGGATCGCCCATGCGTTCATGGAAGATCTTCACCAGCGGCGCCCAGTAGGGCGGAATCGTCGAGAGCAGGGTTTCAAGGTTCGACGGGCCGACAATGTCGACCCCGCAGGCGAAGGTCTCGGGCGTGAAGGTCAGGCCCGCCAGCGTCGCATAGCCGCCGTAGGAGCCGCCCATGATCGCGATCCTGTCGGCCTGCGCGATGCCCTCGGCCACGGCCCAGTCCACCGCGTCGATCAGATCGTCATGCATGGCCAGGCCCCACTGCTTGTTGGCCGCATTGAGGAAGGCCTTGCCGAAGCCGGTCGAGCCGCGGAAGTTGACGCTGAGCACGGCGTAGCCGCGGTTGGCGAGCAGCTGGTGCGCGGAATTGAAGCCATAAGTGTCGCGCGCCCACGGCCCGCCATGCACCAGTAGCACCATCGGCACCGGCGCTTCGGGCTTGCCCGTGCCCGCCATGTCGCTGCCCGGCGGCAGGGTGAGATAGCAGGGCAGGGTGAGGCCATCGCGGCTGGCAACCTCTACCGGGTGCATCGGCTGAAGCGGCATGCCCTCCAGCTCGGGCCGCGAGGTGTAGAACGGGATCAGCGTCTGGGTCACCCGGTCATAGATGAAGGTGCGGATCGGCTTGGTCAGCGGGTCGTTCCAGACGATCCAGACAGTATCGTCATCGGTGCGGCTGTTGACGCCGAAATCGCCGTCCAGCCGCTCGCCCAGCCATGCCAGCGCGGCGGCGATGCCGGGATCGGTCGCGTGCCACTGCTTGGTGAGGTAATTGACCGCATAGGCCTCCACCTCGCCGGTGACCGGATGGCGCAGGGTGGCGGTGATATCGGCTTGCTCGTCCTCGGCGATCAAGCGCCGCGCGCCGGTGGCGGTATCCTGCGCGAACAGCGCGGCAGTGTTCCGCCCGCGGCTGTCGATCCAGTAGAGCGTGGCGCCGTCGGAGGTGTATCCCGCCGGCGCGGTGGTGAGTGCATCTTCCATCGCCGAGGTTTCGAACGGGGTCTCCTCGACCACGTTTCCGATCACCCGAAAGTAATCCGTTCCGCCAGCCGCGTTCTGTTGCATCGCCATGCGCAGCACGAGATTGTCGTCAGCCATGAAGCCGGCATAGGCGTTGTTCTCCAGCATCAGCGAGAGGTCGCCGGTAGCCAGATCGAGCAGGTGGACATCGTGCCACTGCGGATCGCGGTTGTTGAGGCCGAGCAACAGCTTGTCCTTGATCGTGCTCGACGCGCCAACCAGATCGACACGGGTATCCGCAAACGGGGTCATCGTGGTCTCCGCACCCGTCGCGATATCGACGCGGTAGAGCAGGAAGTTCTCGTCGCCGCCCTTGTCCTGAATATACATCACCGCGCGCGCATCGGGCGACCAGAAGTGTTGGCGGATTGGACGGGTCGTGGCGCTGGTCATCGCCTGCGCGGCTTCAGGGTCGACGGCGGGCGCGATCCAGATATTGAGCACGCCGTCCAAGGGCGCGATCCAGCTGAGCCACTGGCCATCGGGGCTGATCAGGCCTTGCGTGCGGGTCGGGTTGCCGAACAGGGCGGCGCGCGGAATGAGGGGGGCGGCTTGGGATGCTTGGGTCATGGTCTCTCCTGTATTGCCCAGTTAAGACACCATGCAGGAGGCTTCAAGCCATGTGCTCTTTACAGCGCCGGGTTGGCGTAGAAATGCCAGGTGAAGATCGCCATGCTGCCGCGCTGCGGCGACCAGTCTTCCGCGAGCTGGCGGGTGGCCTTTTCGGACGGGCGCTGTTCGAGATCGAGCAGGCGCTTGACGCCTTCCTGCACCGCCAGATCGCCTGCAGGCCAGATATCGGGGCGGCCTTCGGCGAACAGCAGATAGATCTCCGCTGACCAGCGCCCGATCCCCTTGATGCGGGTTAGCAGTTCGATCGCCTCTTCGTCATCGGCGGGCAGGCTGTGAAAATCGAGCTCGCCCGCTTGCATCAGCTCGCACAGGGACCGGGCATAACCCTGTTTCTGGCGCGAGAGCCCGCAGGCGCGCAAGGCGTCGAAATCGCGCTCGAGCAGACAGGCGGGGGTAAAGTCCGGCCCGAGTTCGGCCTCCAGCTTGATCCACACCGAGGCAGCCGCCGCGACCGAGACCTGCTGGCCGACGATGGTGCGCAGCAGCGTCTTGTAGCCGGGATCGCGGATGCGCGCATCGGGATAGCCGACGCGGGTCAGCGCGCTTGCCAGTTGCGGCTCGCGTGCTGCCAGCGCGTCCAGATCATCGCGCAATTTTTCCGCTGTAAGCCCCACTGCCACTTTCCTTAACTTGCACTGTCCGCCAGACTATCTTAGCAGCCGCCCAACACCCTCACAGCGCGTGAACCTTGCGCCCAATAGCTGAAAAGGAATTCTGATCCATGCCCAGACTGGTCGTCACCAACCGCGAAGGCGCCACCAGCGAGATTTCTGTGGGCGATGGCCTCACGGTGATGGAAGCGATCCGCGACAATGGCTTCGACGAGCTCCTGGCGCTGTGCGGCGGGTGCTGCTCGTGCGCGACGTGCCACATCCATGTCGATCCGGCCTTTGTCGACAAGCTCCCGGCGAT
>JBKDUW010000015.1:0-5056 GCA_046339235.1 Erythrobacteraceae bacterium
GCGGCATCCGGGGATCGAGCTGGAACTCGACCGGCCGCTCGTTGACGGTCATGCGCGACATGGATGAGCCTTAGTCGCTTAACTGCGCCAGCTATCGTCGATCTTGTCGACGCGGCGCTTCCACGCCTCGAAATCGAACAGGCCCGCGCCGCCCTGCCCGCTCATCACGGACAGATCGCGCTGGTGCACGTCGACCACATCCTGCGGGCCGAGGTTGGGGTTGCCCATGCTGAGCGTTGCCACCTGAATCTCGCAGGCGCGCTGCAAGGCCCACATCTTGACGAACATTCCCTGGATGGTGCGGTCCATCACCACCGGGCCGTGATTGCGCAGCATCAGGATGGTGTGGTTGCCCAAGTTCTGCACCAGCCGCTCACCCTCTTCGGCGCGCACGGTGACGCCCTCGAAGTCGTGATAGCCGATCTGGTTCTGGAAATTGCAGGCGTAGAAATTGGTCGGGAGCAGCCCGTCCTTGTGGCTCGCCACCGCCATCGTCGCAGTAGTGTGGACGTGGCAGATCGCATCGGCACGGCTGCCCAGATGCTTGTGGAAATAGGCGTGCTGGGTGAAGCCCGCCTTGTTCACCATATAGGGCGAGCCGCCGACATTATTGCCCTCGACATCGATCTTCACGAGATTGCTCGCGGTCACTTCCGAATAGAGCAGCCCGAACGGGTTGATGAGGAAGGTATCCTCTTGGCCGGGCACCTTGAGCGAAATGTGGTTGTAGATCGATTCCGACCAACCCAGGTGATCGAAGATGCGGTAACACGCCGCCAGATCGAGCCGCGCCTGCCACTCTTCCTTGCTGCATGAGCCCTCCAAACTATCGGGCATGGGCTTGATCTGGGTCGCCATCGGCCATTCCTCTCCGTCAGTCTTTGGACGTTGCTATCGCACGCACAGGGAATGCTTTGCAAGCCGCGCGCGGCATGGCTAGGCCTGTGAGGAATGAACGCGCCCGCCCCCCATGCAGCAAAACTGGTCAGCGGCTCCATTCCCCGGCACCTCGTCCAGCAGACGCTTCCCGCGGTGATCGGGGTGGCGGCGATCATGTCGATCGGGATCGTCGATGCCTATTTCATCGGCCAGCTGGGCAGCGACGCGCTGGCGGCAATCAGCTTCATCTTCCCTGTCGCCGTGGCCAGCACCTCATTGGGCGTCGGGGTAATGGTGGGGATCAATTCGGTGGTGGCCCGCGCGCTCGGCGAAGGTGACGCCGCAAAGGCGGCAATGCGCGCCAATTTCGGGATCGTCTTCGCGGCCCTGTGCGGCGTGGTGATGGGCCTCACCTTGTGGCTGGCGATCAACACCATCTTCACCGCGATGAACGCGCCTGCCCGCCTCATGCCGATGATCCGCGCCTATATGACCCCCTATGCCGCAGGCTTTCCGCTGAGCCTGCTGATCATGGGATTCAACGGCGTGCTGCGCGGACAGGGCGAGGCCCGGCGGACCAGCACCGTGAGCATCACCTATGCGGCGGCCAACTGGGTGCTCAATCCGTTGCTGATCACCGGCGGCTTCGGGTTTGCAGGCTTCGGGATCGCGGGTTCGGCCTATGCGACCGTGATCGGCTGGGGGATCGGGGTGCTGACGGCGATGATGCTGCTGCGGGCTACGTCGCTGCCATTGAACCTCGCCTTGCTGCGGACGTGCAACCTCTTCGAGCAGGCCCGCGCGATCATCCGCGTCGGCCTGCCGGCGGCCTTCTCCAACGCGATCAACCCGCTCGGCCTCGCAGTGCTAACCGCACTGGTCGCGCTCGAGGGCGAGGCGGCGGTGGCGGGCTTCGGCGCGGCGGGCCGCTTGCAGAGCTTCGTGATCGTCCCGTTGCTCGGCTTGTCGGGCGCGATCGGCGGGATTGTCGGCCAGAACTGGGGCGCGGGCCGGTTTGACCGGGCGCGCGAGGCAGCGCTGTGGGCGGCAGGGTTCTGCGTCGTCTGGGGCTTTGCCGTCGCGCTAGGGATGGTCGCGGCGGGCGAGCGTTTTGCGACGCTGTTCACCGATGATCCGGCAGTGGTCGCCGAATTCGCGCGCTACCTCGAAATCGCCGCCTGGGGCTATGCCGGCTTCGGGTTGCTGATCGTCGGCAACGGGGTGATGAACGCGGTCGACAAGGCCTATTTCGCCTTGGTGCAGTCCTTGGCGCGGGTGTTTCTGGTTATGCTGCCGGTGGCGCTGGTGCTGCAACCGGGCATGGGTTCGGCGGCGATCTATACCGCCGAACTCGCCGCCAACCTGTTCGGCGCGGTTTCGGCAGTGCTGCTGGTGCGGCATATCTTTATCGTGAAAGCCCCTGCTTGGGCGCCGCGCTAGGCGCTTGTTAACCAACCCTGCCGCATAGACTCGCGCCGAAAGGCGGCAACAGGGTGCGCACCTAATGGATGATCTGCTGGCGGATTTTATCGCCGAGACCCGCGAAATGCTGGAAGCGTCGGGCGGCGAGATCGTCGCCTGGGAGTCCGATCCGGCTGACCGCGCGCGGATCGATACGATCTTCCGTTTCGTCCACACCGTGAAGGGCAATTGCGGCTTCTTCGATTTCCCGCGGCTCGCCAGCCTCAGCCATGCCGCCGAGGATGCGCTGGCCGATTGCCGCGCCGGTCGCCGCGATCCTGACCGCGCGCTGGTTTCGGCCGTGCTCGCCATCATCGACCGTATCGCCCACATGGTCGACGCCATCGAGGCGGGCGAGGAATTTCCCGAAGGCGGCGACGAGGCACTGATCGCGGCGGTCAACGAGATCGGTGACGCATGCGAGCAAGACGAGGCTGACGAGGGTGAAGAGAGCCCCAACCCGCTGCTCCATGCTCCTGCCAGCGCGGTGATCGACCGGAGCGAGGATCCCGCCGGCCCCGCCGCGCGCCGCGCCGACATCGCCCAGCGCACGATCCGCCTGCCGGTCGAACTGCTCGACCGCGTGATGAGCGGCGTGTCCGACATGGTGCTGGCGCGCAATGATCTTGCCCACCGCCTGCGGCAGGCGGGCAACCAGCCGACCATCGACGGCCCGTTCGAGCGCCTCACATCGATCCTTTCCGACGTACGCGATGCAATCACCCGGATGCGGATGCAGCGGATCGAGACGCTGTTCGGCGTCTTGCCCCGGCTGGTGCGCGATCTTTCTGCCGAACTCGGCAAGCAAGTGATGGTCGATATCGACGGCGGCGATGTGGAACTCGACCGCGAGATGATCGAGACGATCCGCGATCCGCTCACCCACCTCATCCGCAACGCGATCGATCACGGCATCGAGCCGCCCTCGGCGCGGCTGGCAGGCGGCAAGCGCGAGATCGGCCTGCTCGCCATCGCCGCGCGGCAGGCGGGCAACACCATCGCCATCGTCATCAGCGACGACGGGCGCGGGCTCGACGAGGAGCGGATCGCGACCAAGGCGCTCGCCACCAGCCTGATCACCCATGCCGAGCGCAGCGCGATGAGCCGCGACAAGCTCTTGAACCTGATTTTCGAACCCGGCTTCTCCACTGCCGAGACGGTCAGCAATGTCTCGGGCCGGGGAGTCGGGCTCGATGTGGTGCGCCAGAACCTCGAACGGGTCGGCGGCTCGATCAAGGTAGCAAGCGTGCCCGGCCAGGGTACCCAGTTTACGCTGCAGATCCCGCTCACGCTCAGCATCATTGCTGGCCTGACCGTCGAAGTCGGCCCGCAGCGCTTCGCGATCCCGCAAAGCTATATCGAGGAAATCGTCCAGGCGAGCGCCGAAGCGCTCGATTTTACCCGAATGGGCGAGGCCACGCTGGTCACCTTCCGCGGCAACCGCATCCCCTGCCTGCTGCTCGCCGACGTGCTCGGGCTGACATCGGGCGATGGCCGGCACGAGCTGACGCTGGTGCTGCTGCGGCTGGTCAGCGGCGATCTGTTCGCGCTGGTGGTTGACCGGATCCACAGCCACGGCGATCTGGTGGTCAAGCCGCTCGCGCCCACGGTGATGAAATCGGGGCTCTATGCCGGATCGACCCTGCTCGATGATGGCCAGCCGGTGCTGCTGCTCGACGTCACCAATATCGCGGCGCGCCATGATCTGGTATCCGATGGCCGCGCGCGGGTGCTCCAGCCGGTCGAGGACGACGCCGCCGCAGCGCAGAACGCTGCGCGGGCGATGCTGTTCACCGATTTTGCCGGACGCCGCTTGGCAGTGCGGCTCGAACTGGTGCAACGCATCGAGACCGCACCGATGGCCGCGATCGACCGTTCGGCGGCACGCCCGCGGATGGTGATCGACGGAATGATCCTGCCGCTGGTCGGCATGCCCGATGCGCCGCTCAAGGGTGAAAAGCTGCTGCTGCTGCGCCTCAGCGACGGGGCCTGCGAACTGCTCCATGCGGTCCGCGAGATCGAGGATGCGATCGAACTGACCTCTGCGCTGGTGCCGGTGCCCGAAGACCCGCTGGTCGAAGCGATGACGCTGGTCGAGGGCAAGCCGGTGGCGCTACTCGATGCCCACGAACTCTTCGCCCGCTATGGCGAACCGCCGCAGGTCGCCCATGGCGCCCGCCCGGTCTGCGCTCTGCCCGACAGCGATTGGGCGCGCACCATCCTTGCCCCGCTGGTTACAGCCGCTGGCTATGACATTGTCGCCGATGACGCAGGTCATCCCGGGGTCGTCACCATCTTGTTCGAGGACGTTTACGAAGTCGCCGAGGCACTGGGCCGCACCCCGACCGGGCCGGTGATCCGCCTGCGCGACCACCCCGAGGAACCGCAGGCGCGCGACACCATCTATCGCTATGACCGCGATGGCCTGCTGGCGGCGCTCGCTGCAGTGCGCCACGCGCGGATTGCCGGAGGGCTCAAGCCATGAGCGAGCTGCTCGTAATCATCCAGATTGCCGGGCGCCGCTGCGCGCTGAGCGCGCATGACGTCAAATCGGTGATCGAGATCGGAGCCATCACCCCGGTCCCGCGCACGCCCGATTTCATCGCCGGGATCACCGCGCTGCGCAGCCAGTCGCTCACCGTGATCGATTGTCGCCGCGCGCTCGGCTTCGAGACCGGCACGAGCCAGACCGATCACCGCGCCGCCGTGGTCGCCA
>JBKDUW010000016.1:0-6497 GCA_046339235.1 Erythrobacteraceae bacterium
TGAATTACGCTATCTGTATCATCGCAAAGAATGAGCAAAAGACGATCGGCAATTTGATCGAGCAGTTATCCTCGCAGTCTTTTTTGCGTCAAACACATTCAGGGGCAATTCATGTCATCTGCAACGGATGTTCAGATGAAACGGCCGAAACCGCTCGCGAGGCAATTTCGGCAGCCCGTTTTCCAGCCGGCTTTCGAAGCGAGGTGCTGGATTTTAAGGAAGGGGGCAAAGCTAAATTTTGGAACCTGGCTGTTCACGAAATCATCGAGCCCAGTATCGATTTTGCGATATTCGTCGATGCAGACGTTGAGTTGGCTGACGATGATGTTATTAGTGATCTTGTAAAAGAAATGGAGTATAACGATCGGGTAGTCGCAATATCCGGGTGGCCAATTAAAGATATTGCGAAAAAAAAGAAAAAAACTCTAATTGAAAAATTTTCACTTAGAGTCTCATCAGATAGCTTATTTTTGCACGCCATTAATGGGTCATTGTATGTAGCGCGCATGTATGAACTTCGCCGTATCTGGTTGCCCGTTCCAATCCCTGGCGAGGATGGGATGCTTACAGCAATGATTCATACTGAGGGGTTTTCTCGTCCACCAAAATTAGAACGCATTTTGCGCGCACGCAGGCCTACGCATTACTTTGAAGCACATACAGCGCTTTCTTTTTTTAGACATGAGCAACGTATGGCTGTAGGAACTACGATAAATGGTTGGTTGTGTGAATATTTTTGGTCTAGAAATCAAACCGATCATGTCGGAGAATTTATTAAAAAACTTAATGATATGGAACCAGAATGGGTGGACGAAATAGTCAAAATAAACGTAGGGGGAAAATTATGGGCCCTTCCGCCACGCTTGTTGACATGGAGATTAGACAACCTTCGCGATGTTAGCATTTTGAAGGGAATTGTCCGTGCGCCATTTTCATTAGCTGCCACCATATTAAATCTAGTACCTTGCGTTTTAGCTAATCACACGCTTAAACAGCGGGCCGCTTCGAGTTACTGGTAGGCCAAAAGTGTTTTTGAAAAATGTCCCCCGTCAGCGCCCATGGCACAGATTTGAGGTTGTGATTTAAGGAGGGTTGGGGCTTCGTCGTAGTGACGAAGGAACGAAGATGAAGACCCAACCCTCCTTGAAAAAATCTGCGCCCAAGATGGCCCCTGCAGAGCGGGTGGTGAAGGACATCCGGCGGCAGACCCGGCGGCATTTCTCGGCCGAAGACAAAATCCGCATCGTGCTCGATGGGCTACGCGGCGAGGACAGCATTGCCGAGCTATGCCGCAAGGAAGGCATCGCTCAGAGCCTGTATTACACCTGGTCGAAGGAGTTCATGGAAGCGGGCAAGCGCCGCCTGGCCGGTGACACTGCCCGTGCCGCGACCACCGGCGAAGTGCAGGATCTGCGCCGCGAAGCCCGCGCCTTGAAGGAATGCGTCGCCGACCTGACGCTCGAAAACCGGCTGCTGAAAAAAAGCATGATCGCGGATGGGGGCGACGACGAATGAGGTATCCCGCATCCGAGAAGCTTGAGATCATCAGGGTCGTCGAGCAGTCCCACCTGCCCGCCAAGCGGACGCTCGACAAGCTGGGCATCGCCCGTCGGACCTTCTACCGCTGGTATGACCGCTATCTCGAGGGCGGGCCGGAGGCGCTGGAGGATAGACCATCGGCGCCGAGCCGGGTGTGGAACCGCATCGCGCCCGAGGTGCAGGATCAGATCATCGAAATGGCGCTGGAGCAATCCGAGCTGTCACCGCGCGAACTGGCTGTGCGATTTACCGATGAACGCCAATACTTTGTGTCCGAAGCCAAAGTCTACCGCCTGCTGAAGGCCCACGACCTGATCACCAGCCCGGCCTACGTCGTGATCAAGGCCGCCGATCAGTTCCACACCAAGACCACCCGGCCGAACGAGATGTGGCAGACCGATTTTACCTACTTCAAGATCATCGGGTGGGGCTGGATGTATCTCTCCACCGTGCTCGACGACTTCTCGCGCTACATCATCGCCTGGAAGCTGTGCACCAACATGCGGGCCGAAGACGTGACCGAGACGCTGGACCTCGCCCTGGCAGCTTCCGGCTGCGACAGCGCCACGGTGCTGCACAAACCCAGGTTGCTCAGCGATAATGGCCCCAGCTACATCGCCGGCGAACTGGCGGAATACATCGAGGCCCGGAAGATGAGCCATGTGCGCGGCGCCCCGTGTCATCCGCAGACCCAGGGCAAGATCGAGCGCTGGCACCAGACCCTGAAAAACCGAATCCTGCTGGAAAACTACTTCCTGCCCGGCGACCTCGAGGCCCAGATCGAGGCCTTCGTCGAGCACTACAACCACCAGCGTTACCACGAGAGCCTGGCCAACGTGACGCCCGCCGACGCCTACTTCGGTAGGGCGCCAGCCATCCTCAAACAGCGTGAAAGGATCAAGCGACAGACCATCGAACATCGGCGCTTGCAGCACCGCAAGCTCGCCGCCTAACATCAACCCCCAGACGAGGCCCGCTCTCCGCTAATCTACGCCGCAAGTTGCGCCAAATGTTCTGACGACGGACACTTTACGGCGCGGCGAAAAACTGTCCGAGGCCTTAGTCGCGCCGCCTCGGATTCTGTTTCTAGGGCGCGCATAACACAAATGGAGAACATGCATGATACAGCAAGGTGAGATTAAGCGGTTCGGGTTTAGAGAGCTAGACCTCATTGAAATCGAGGCTGTTTCAGGTGGCGCTCAGCCTATCGGTGGCATGCTGCACAAGGACGCCGACCCTATGGCTGCTGCGTCCGGCAATCTCGATGCGATGGCAATCTTCGGCAGCCATCCTTTCGGATTTGATGATATGATTTACGATGGCATCAACCCTTGGGTTCCGGATCGCCTCGAAAACACGTGGTATGGTCGTACAGCGCTTCCATCAGGCGAAGCTTATGAACAAAATGGAAAGGTATACACTTTCTATGACAAATTCGGAAACAAGACTGGAGACTTTGTTGAGACAACACAACACAAAGCCACAAAAACTATAACGACAACTTCAGGAAACGCGTCGGCCGAGTATGGGGGATTTAATTACAATTCCGGCAGTACTACCGTGACCACCTATCTCAAGCCGAAGAAATAGAAGGTGAGAAAACCAAAAGCGTCTAAAGTATGGCCGCCATTATTGGCGGCCATATTTCTATTATCTCTAGTAATATATGCCAGGGAGCGAATTGTGAGGGTTGATTGCCGGTATTTCAATGATACTCTAGGTCATTTTTCCGCCATATTCAATTCAGAAGAGTGCGTGGTGCGGCAGCAGTGGGATATTTTTATTGTCGACTCTCATTATATATTTAAAGATCGTATAATTCCAATATCTATCATAATGCCGAGACGGAAGCGGATTCAAAAAATTGTGATAAATGTCGTCGGCGGACCGTCGAATTCAATTCGCTTGGATAGCCTTGGGCCTGCCCATCGTGATTTTGCCGTTCATTTGGCAAGAAAGAACTTAGCATATATAACTGTTGGATATAGCGGAACATTCGAGCGCTCTCGCTTCCCTGAAGCAAATCTTCCCTTGGCGATAGAAGAAATAGATTATTTGTATGAACAGCTGACAGCAAGAAATGACAATGTTTGTTTTTTCGGAAGTAGTTTAGGGGGGTATATAACACTTGTGACACGCAAGAACGCTAATAGCTTGTCACTTCGTAATAGTAGGGCCGTTATTTATAATCCGCTAGTTATTTCTGGATCGCAAATTCTGGCTCATTCGGACCGGCATCCGGAAGCTAAACGTTTACTATACCACCGATTTAATTCGTTTGAGTTGGATGAGAGCGGACAGGAGCGTTTTATAGGTTTACGTGATGAGCTTCACAGAGAGATATTTGTGAGTTTTTTTGGAAATGACATTGACGACGATCCGATTGGAGGTGATCGTTCAAATGTAAAAGTTCTTTATTCAGTGAGGGAGCCGGTACTTGGGGAAATGAACAAGGCAATTGGCCGTCAGGAGTTCTCTGAAAATTTTGAGTCAATAGACAGCGCTGATCATAGAATTCCTGGTGGGTGGAAAAATTATTTTGTTCGAAGGAGAATGGCGGACTCTGTCTACAATTTTTGCTTTGGAGCCCATCCTCAAAGGTAGGCAGCCGATATTGGTATTCATCCCTGCCATCCGAGGTTACCCAAACTACTGGAATTAGCGATGAGCCAGCGTGTCTGTGCAACCGATTGATATAAAACGCTGACCCGTTGCAAACGGGCTCTCAGAGCCAAGCAAGCAGAGTATGAAGGAGTTCCGATCGGGCGATAGCGCAAGAAGGGCGGGCATACTCCACACAAGTGCCTCGGCTAGCCCTTCAGGGGAATTGCGGGCAATTGAAGTCCTTCATTGCGGGGTCCGCCCACGGTGATTGCGCTAAGGTGCGGCCGCGCATGAGAAAGCCAAAGAAAGGGTATTGAGGTGGTCTCAGCAGTCTACCGGATCACTATCGTCGTCCTCGCCCTGCTCACGGCACAGCCGGCATGGGCGGACTGGTACGAGGCTTCGAGCGATCATTTCGTCATCTATGCCGACGATAAGGAGCGTGACATCCAGCGCTTTGCGCAAGAGCTTGAGCGCTACCACAGCGCAATGGCCTCCTTGACAGGGCGCAGTGCGGACAAGCCAAGTCCGTCAAATCGGGTGGTCATCTACGTCGTGGGCGGTCAGCGAGACATCCGGGAGCTTGCAGGCAGCAAGAGCCGAACCATCGCCGGGTTCTACATCCCCCGCGCAGGGGGAAGCAGGGCCTTTGTTCAGGAGATCCGACACCAGACGGGGTACCCTCACTTCTCCACGATTGTGCTGCTCCATGAGTATGCCCACCATTTCCTGACCTCGTCCTCGCGCGTTCCCATGCCCCGATGGCTGAGCGAGGGCGCCGCCGAGTTTTTCGCAGCTGCTACATTCAATGATGACGGGAGCCTGATGATTGGCCGTGCAGCGCAGCATCGTGCTGGTGAACTGGTCCGTGCCGATCCCGTTCACGTGCGCGAGCTGCTCGACCCCGAACTCTACAAGCAGCAAAAGAGCGGGCGTTACGATGCCTTCTACGGCAAGAGCTGGCTGCTCTACCACTATTTGACTTTCTCCAAAGAGCGGGAAGGCCAGTTGGCGAAGTATCAGCTGAACATGGTCGACGGAATGGGCTCGCTGGCTGCCGGTGAGGCGGCATTCGGCAACCTCGATGCACTGGAGCGTGAGCTGAAGTCCTATCTGCGCGGCCAGTTCATGACCTTCGTGATCAACCGCGAGAAGCTTGCCACCGGGACTGTGACGTTACGCAAATTTCCGCCGGGCGAGGCGGATATCATGCCGCTCGTGATCCGCTCACAGCGCGGGGTCAATGCCGAAGAGGCTGCCGACATTCTTGCTGAGGCGCGAACCATTGCTACGCGCCATCCGCAGGATCCCGGTGTCCTTGCTGCCCTCGCAGAAGCGGAGTTCGATTCAGGCAACGACGCCGAAGCCATTTCGGCGGCGGATCGCGCTCTTTCGCTAGATCCGGCAAACAAGAATGCACTGATCCAGAAGGGCTATGCCTTGTTTCGCCAAGCTCCGAAAGCTGACGATCGCGCAGCAGCCTTTGCGGCTGCGATGAGGCCTTTCGAGGCACTCAACGCCCTTGAGAACGATCACCCCCTGCCATTGATTTACTATTTCCGAAGCTACGCGGAACGTGGGGCTGTTCCGCCGGAGAATGCACGGGCGGCGCTGGCACGCGCTGCAGAGCTGGCCCCCTTCGATCTAGGCTTGCAGCTCACAACGGCCATGATGCTGATCACCGAGCGCAAGCACAGCGAAGCGCGCTTCTTTCTTGCTCCCATTGCCGCCAGTCCCCACGGCGGACGAGCTGCAGAGAAGGCTAGGCAGCTACTCGATCTTTTGGCGCAGACACCCGATGGGGAGCGCCTTGATGTCGGACGACTGAAAGAAGATGGCAAAGCCGAGGAACCGACAGGCGCAGGCAGCTGACAGTTGATCAAGATGACGAGCCCAAATGAAACGCACGGTGATTGATTAAGTTGCCCTCCGGCAATCGTTCGTTTGCAGGAGGTGGCAGCGGCGCTGGCCATCGACCAGCCCCTTGAACCGCGCAATTGGCCGGGCATTGCGCTTAAGTCGCGGCAACTATCGGGCGCGGCAAATCGCAATGGACACAATTGACATAGACAGTTCCGGCGCTGCTATTGACATAATGTATGTTGCCTATCCGGCGAGGCTGGGAACGTGAATGCGATCGTGCAGATGCATGACATGCTCATTTCGTTCACGACGGAATTCGCCGACAATGCCGACAACAATAGCTTGAACTTGTCTTGCCGCATAGCTCGGGCGGCTCGTCGCAAAGGTCCCAACTTGGGGGTACCAATGGGGGTAGATTCATAGGGCGGGCGATAAAAATGACGGTTCAGCAGTATGTTATGACCTAAAGAAAGATACCTCCTCCGCTACCA
>JBKDUW010000017.1:0-2831 GCA_046339235.1 Erythrobacteraceae bacterium
TCTACAATGATCTCGGCTCCGAAGTGACCGTGGTCGAAATGCTCGACCGGATCGTGCCGGTGGAGGACGCCGACGTTTCGACCTTCCTCGAAAAATCGCTGCGCAAGCAGGGCATCAACATCATGACCGGCGCGGGTGTGGATGCGATCAAGGTGTCGGACAAAGGCATCACCGCCACCATCAAGGACAAGTCGGGCAGCACCGCCACCAGCGACTTCACCCATGTAATCGTCGCCATCGGCATCGTCCCCAATACCGAGAATATCGGGCTCGAAGGCCTTGCCGAGATGGACCGCGGCTTCATCCAGATCGATCCCTATGGCCGCACCAAAACCAAGGGTTTGTGGGCGATCGGCGACTGCACTCCCGGGCCGTGGCTGGCGCACAAGGCGAGCCACGAAGGCGTGACCTGCGCGGAAGCCATCGCGCAGGAACTGGGCAACACCGAGGTCCACCCGCACCCCTTGAACCGGCTCGCCATTCCGGGCTGCACCTATTGCCACCCGCAGATCGCCAGCGTCGGCCTTACGGAGGCCAAGGCCAGGGAAGCCGGTTACGCGCTCAAGGTCGGCAGCTTCCCCTTCATCGGCAACGGCAAGGCCATCGCGCTGGGCGAGGTCGAAGGCTTCGTCAAGACCGTGTTTGACGCCAAGACCGGCGAACTGCTCGGCGCGCACATGATCGGAGCGGAAGTGACCGAGCTGATCCAGGGCTACACTGTCGGCAAGGTGCTCGAGACCACCGAGGTCGAGCTGATGCAGACCATCTTCCCGCACCCCACCTTGAGCGAAATGATGCACGAAAGCGTGCTCGACGCTTACGGACGGGCGCTGCATTTCTAAGGAACCGGCATGACTGAAGCAGCACCCGACGCGCTCAAGGGCGAGGACTGGGCGGGCGATATGGGCGCGCGCTGGCTCGCCAGTATCGACCGGTTCGAAGGCATGATCTCCCCAATTGGCGCGGCGCTCTTGGCGCGTGCAGCCTACACACCGGGCGAGCGGGTGCTCGATCTGGGCTGCGGCGGCGGAGCGACGACCTTGGCGATTGCCGAGGTGGTGGGGCCATCGGGCGCGGCGCTCGGGCTCGATGTTGCGCCCATGCTGATCGAGCGGGCGCGGCAACGCGCGGCTGGGGCGGGCAGCAACGCCCGCTTCGTTTGTGCCGATGCCGCCACCGTCAACCTCGACACGCCGCCATTCGACCGGTTGTGCTCGCGCTTCGGCTCGATGTTCTTCGATGCGCCGGTGCCGGCCTTCACCAATCTCAAGGCGATGCTGAAGCCGGATGCGCGGATCGATCTGGCGGTCTGGGCCAATCCGCGTGACAATCTGTGGATGATGGAAATGATGGGCGTGGTGCGCCGCCATGTCGAAATCCCGCCCGCAGTGCCACGCGCGCCGGGGCCCTTCGCCTTCGAGGATCTGGCCTATCTTGAAGAGGTGCTGACCTGCGCGGGCTTCAGCGGCATGGATGTGCTCGCCTACGAGGGGCGTCAGCCGGTCGGCGGGCCGGGCGTGTCACCTGTCGCGGCGACCGATTTTGTGCTGACCTCGATGGCAGCCGGGCGCGTGCTCGACGAAGCGGGCCCCGCGATTCGCGATGCCGCGCGCGCCGATCTCGTCGAGCTGTTCACCCAGCGCCATGTCGAAGGCGAGGGGGTGATGCTGCAAGCCAAGGCGTGGCTGGTGAGCGCCCACGCCTGAGCGGGGGGGCATAGCTGCGGCAGACTCAGCTCTCGCCGCCGAGCGTAGTGATCGTCACGCACTCCCCCTTGCGGGTGAATCTGGCAAAGGATTGCCACGGCGCGTCCTTGGCAACAGGCGGCGGGGCGACGCCGAGCGGGGTTCCGGTTGCCCGGTCGCGGATCACCAGCCTTGTCCCCTCCGCCAGCGCCGCAAGGCTGACCTCCTGCGTGCCCTTGGCGCTCTTGCAGGTAGCGGGCTGGCCCTCCGTCGGCGGGGCTGCCACCATCCGTCCTTGGGTGAGGCGGCCCGCATAGGCTGCGGCAAGGCAGGCGCGGTGATCGGCAGCCAAGGCGCAGCGGCTGCGGCGCTTGAACCACTCGGCATCACTCTCCATCAGCGCCGCTCCGGCAAGCGGGGCGCTGCTGACAAACGCGGCAAGCTCGGCATCGCGGGCCTTGAGTTCGCTGTCCTCGCAAACCAGCATAGCGGAAGCATAGGTCGGCCGCGCGTAATCGGCGCTGGTCTGCTCGACGGGCGGCGGAACCGCGGCAGATTGCGCGAGCGCGAGCAGCGAGGATGCGGCTAGAACGAAAGACATGGAACGGCACCCCCGGTTGGCCGAAGGCTTGGCCAAAGGTCAGCGGGCATTCTTAACGCAAACCCGGTTGTCTTTAGTTACCAGCCTTCACCTGGCGAAATCGATTTGTCTGCGATGAACGCGGAAAGGCCGAATTCGTCTTATTCTCCGAGCCTAAGGGGGCGGTGATGGCACGTTACAAGCTGTCGCGCCTTTTCTTTTGCGAAATCGCTTAGGGCTGATCACACCGGAGCGCCGGGGATGTGTGAGCGTCAATTAGTTTTGGCTGCACCTATGCCCGCGCCAGTATCTATCCCATCGCGCCGCCCATCCGCCGCTGACCATTGCGCAATTTATGTCGCCGCCGCGAGGCGAGACGCACCATGCAGCGGTTCTATCACCACCGCCCGCCCCATCACTACGGCACGTCATTGCGGGGCCTTTGATGAGAATATGCCCATGTGGGCCAACGCCTGTAGGGTTGCCGATAAGTTGCACCAGCGCATCCCTAGCGGCTTGTGCGCTGGCGTCTGCGCAAGGATGACCGCGTGAGCACGTTCCGTCCA
>JBKDUW010000018.1:0-3936 GCA_046339235.1 Erythrobacteraceae bacterium
GGTCACAGCGTCTTCCTCATAATCATCAGCGAGCGGCGCCAGGTCGGCATAGCTGGGTTCTGGGGTCTGCGCGGTCGGGTGCTGCGCCGCGGTGGCGGTTGCTGTAGCGGGTGCGACCTGCACGAAGGCGCTGTCGGCGCGCGCGGCGACCAGCTGCGCGGCCTCGGCGGCATCGTCCGAAGCGGTTTGCGCCATCAGCGGCGCACACGAGGCCGCTATAGCAAGGAGGGCGATGGGAAGGACGAATGACCGGATCATGCGAGCGGTTATGCCGCGTGAGCGCGATGGTTTCCAGCCATTAACCAAACTGCGTCCCTTGCGGGGACGATGGCGCGCTACGTATTAACGCGCAATCACCCCGAACAGGTCATGCGCGTCGGCGTCCTCGACCGTAACGTCGACGATATCGCCGGCCTTCAGCGTGGCCGGCACGTTGCGCAGATAGACCGCGCCGTCGATCTCGGGCGCATCGGCCTGGCTGCGCCCGGTGGCGCCGATGGCGACGTCCCCCCAATCGTCGGCTTCTGCCTCGCCGACCTCGTCGATGATGACGGGGAGCGTGCGGCCGACCTTGGCCGCGAGCTTGGCGGCGCTGATCCGCTCGGTCACTTCCATGATCCGGGTGTAGCGTTCTTCCTTGACTGCCTCGGGCACCTGGTCGGGCAGGGCATTGGCCGCCGCGCCTTCGACCGGCTCGAACCGGAAAGCGCCGACGCGGTCAAGCTGGGCTTCCTCGAGCCAATCGAGCAGGTAGCGGAAATCCTCCTCGGTCTCGCCCGGGAAGCCGACCACGAAGGATGAGCGGATCGCGATGTCGGGGCAAATTGCGCGCCAGCTCTTGAGGCGCTCGAGCACCTTGGCCTCGTTGGCAGGGCGGCGCATCAGCTTCAAGACCTTGGGCGAGGCGTGCTGGAACGGGATGTCGAGATAGGGCGTCAGCAGCCCCTCGGCCATCAGCGGGATGACCTGATCGACATGCGGATAGGGGTAGACGTAGTGAAGGCGGACCCAGGGCGCGCGGCCTTCCGGCGTGCGCAGGCCGCCCAGCTCGCGCGCCAGATCGGTCATGTGAGCGCGCACATCACGGTCCTTCCACTGGCGGCTCTCGTGGCGGATATCGACCCCGTAGGCGCTGGTGTCCTGGCTGATGATCAGCAGTTCCCTGGTGCCTGCCGCGACCAGCTTTTCTGCCTCGCGCAGGCACGCGTCGATCCGGCGGCTGGCGAGTTTGCCGCGCAGGCTCGGGATGATGCAGAAGGCGCAGGAGTGATTGCAGCCCTCGGAAATCTTGAGGTAGCTGTAATGGCGCGGCGTCAGCTTGATGTCCGCCAAATCGCCCATTTGCGGGATCAGGTCGATGAACGGGCCTTGGCTGGGCGGCGCGTGGGTGTGGACGGCCTCGACCACCTGTTCATACTGGTGCGCGCCGGTGATCGCGAGCACCTGCGGGTGCGCGGATCGGATCGCGTCGGCTTCC
Source organism: Erythrobacteraceae bacterium (assembly GCA_046339235.1). Classification (GTDB taxonomy): domain Bacteria; phylum Pseudomonadota; class Alphaproteobacteria; order Sphingomonadales; family Sphingomonadaceae; genus Erythrobacter. The sequence goes on from JBKDUW010000018.1 coordinate 1,478, forward strand.
TCGCCCATGCAGCCGGTGACGATCACGCGGCCGTTTTCGACAATCGCCTCACCGATCGCGGCAAGGCTTTCCTCCTTGGCGCTGTCGAGAAACCCGCAGGTATTGACCAGCACCACATCGGCGCCCGCGTAATCCTCGGCAAAGGCATAGCCATCGGCGCGCAGGCGCGTGAGGATCCGTTCGGAATCAACCAGCGCCTTGGGGCAGCCGAGGCTGACCATGCCGATGGTCTTCTGGTCAGGCAGAGTGGTGGGAGCGATGGACATAGCGGCGCGCCCCTACACTGTGTCTGCGCTCCGCGCTAGGATATCCTCGCGCGGGCCGGCTACGGGCTTGACCGCAGGCGGCGGGCCGGCGCATCGTGACCAACATGAGCGCGAAACTGTTTACCGACCATCCGCGCGCCATCGGCGAAACCTATGGCGGGCACGCCCGCACGGCCTTCAGCTTCGGCTGCCGGATGATGCTTGGCGGGCTTGCCTGCATGGTTCACGCCATCCTCCCGGGCCTGTTGGTCAAGACCGCCAGCCGCACCGTCGTGCAGCTCGACGCCGAAATGCGCGGCCGCCAGCCTTTGCCGGAGGACGAGGAATTCACCTACGTGATTTAGCGCAATGCCCCCCTACTCCTCGCGTCCGCTTTGCTCTATAAGCTCTAGGGGCATGCGGAGAGCAAGACGATGAATGACTTTGCCCTATGGCCGGTGCTGGCCGGAGCGGCGGCGTTCTTTGCGGTGGGCGCGCTGTGGTATGGCGTGATCTTCGGCAAGGCGTGGCAGCGCGCGGCAGGGCTTTCCACCACCCAGGTGCGCTCCGGCAATATGGCCGTGATCTTCGGCCTGACCTTCGCTTTCGAGATGCTGGTGGCGATGGTGCTGTGGCACCTCGTTGCGCGCACCGATCCGCCGCAGTTTGTGGTGATGATGATGGCGACCGGCTTTGCGGCGGGCGTGATGATTCCGGCGATCGGGATCAATTACCTCTATCAGCGCAAGCCGCTGGCGCTGTTCGTGATCGATGCCGGACATTTCCTGCTGGGCATGGCGGCGATGGGCGGGGTGTTCGTGTGGTTCCGCGGATGAACGCGGCCTAAAGCGACTAGCGCCCCGCGGTCGGTACGATCTCGACCACCATGTCGCCGGGCTGGAGCATCTGGCACTCGTCCTCCCAGAACCCGATCACGCGGCCACCGCGATAGACGCGCAAGCCCTGACCGCCGCTGGCCAGCGCGCTGAGCGGCTTGCCGCATTCCTCGGCGCGCACCGCCCGCTCGACCAGCTGCACCCGCCCGCCGACGCTGGCGAGATCGGCGAGATAGTCGGCGATATGCGCGCCCTTGACGCTGCCGGCCAGCAGCAGCCCAGTGAAGCGCACCGGGTTGATGACATTGTTCGCGCCTGCCTGCCGCGCCAGCAATTCGTTGTCGTCCGCGCGTACCACCACACTGATCGGCACGTGCGGCGCGAGATGGCGGACGGTGAGCACGATCAGGATCGAGGTATCGTCGCGCCCGGCGCTGACCAGCACGCTCGACGCTTGGGCAATGCGCACCGCCTTCAAGGTCTCGTCGCGGGTGGCATCGCTGGCCATGACGTTGACCCCGAGCTTCTCGGCCTCGGCGAGACGCTCCTCGGAGGGATCGATCACCACGATGCTGCGCGGGTCGACCCCGCGTTCGATCAGCTCGCCGACGCTCTGGCCGTTCGAGACGCCATAGCCAAGCACCACCACGTGGCCGGTCAGCTCTTCCTGGATGCGGGCCATGCGAAACTTCTCCCAGCTGCGCTTGATGACGAAATCGTAGGCCGCGCCCACGAAGATGAACAGCACCGCGATCCGCACCGGCGTGACGATCACCGCCTCGATCAGCCGCGCGCGGTCAGAGATCGGGGCGATGTCGCCAAAGCCCGTGGTGGTGATGCTGATCATGGTGAAATAGACCACATCGAGAAAGCTGATGTGATCGTCGTAATTGTCCTTGAGCCCGGCACGGTCCCACCAGTGGATCATCACCACCAGCGCGATAAGCCCGAAGGCCAGTGTCATGCGGATGCCGAGATCGCCCCAGACCGGTATCCGGACTTGCCGCCGCAGCGGCTGAAACTGCTCGGCCAGCAGTGGCTTGCGCTTGAACGGGTTGCGGCTGGTCTTGGGGGCCATCCTGCCGCGTCTTTCCCTCAGCCGCCGAACCGGTCGGCCAGCACGCCGATGGTCGAATAGTGGGTGAGATCGAGTTGCAAGGGGGTCACCGCGACGTAGCCGTCGTCGATCGCTTCGAGATCGGTGCCGTGATCGAGCGTGTGTTCGATCGCGTGCAGCCCGAACCAGAAATAGCGATAGCCGCGCGGATCGCGGCCTTCGACGATGCTGCCCCGCGAATAGTCGTGGAAGCCCTGCCGCACGACGCGGATGCCTCTGACCGCCTTGGGTACAAGCGCGGGAAAGTTGACGTTGATCAGC
>JBKDUW010000019.1:0-5879 GCA_046339235.1 Erythrobacteraceae bacterium
CCTTGGGGTTGGTGACCGTGCCCGCGCCGACAATCGCGCCGGGCACCTGCTTCATCGCGGTGATCGAAGCGAGCGCGGCAGGCGTGCGCAGCGTGACTTCGAGGACCCGCAAGCCGCCCGCCACCAGCGCCTCGGCGAGCGGGACGGCATGGGCAACATCCTCGATCACGATCACCGGGATCACCGGCGCAGTGCGCATGATGGCGTCGATATTCATCACATTCCTCCGGTGGCGAGCCCAATGGCCAACATTGCGCTCGCGCCTGCTTCCGCCCCGTCGGCGAAATGGCGCATCATGCCGAACAATTCGCGGCCCACGCCCATCTCGCCGCGCGGATCGGGCACGGGTTCGCGCGATGCAAGGTCGGCGGTGGTATTGAGTTCGCAGGTCACCGCGCAGACCTTGACCACGTCGCCGTCGCGCAGGCGGGCAAGCGGCCCGCCGCCCAGAGCTTCGGGCGTGCAGTGGATCGCGGCCGGCACCTTGCCGCTTGCGCCCGACATGCGCCCGTCGGTGACGAGCGCGACCTTGAAGCCGCGATCCTGCAAGACGCCCAAAGGCGGGGTGAGCTTGTGGAGTTCGGGCATCCCGTTGGCGCGCGGGCCCTGGAAGCGGACGACGACCACCACATCGCGGTCGAGCTCGCCTGCCTTGAAGGCGGCGGCGACGCTGGCCTGATCCTCGAACACGCGGCAGGGCGCCTCGATCGTCCAGCGGCTATGATCGACCGCCGAGGTCTTGAAGCAGGCGCGCCCGAGATTGCCGGTGAGCAGGCGCATGCCGCCATCGGGCTTGAACGGGTTGCTTACCGGGCGGAGCATTGTGTCGTCCATGCTCGGGCCAACCTCGCGCCACACCAGCGCCTCTCCTTCGAGGCCGGGTTCGCGGGCGTAGTCGCTGAAGTCCCCGCGCCCGACGGTCAGGATATCGCCGTGCGCCAGCCCTGCTGCGAGCAGCTCGCCGATCACATAGCCCATGCCGCCCGCGGCGTGGAACTGGTTCACATCGCCCGAGCCATTGGGATAGACCTGCGCGATCAGCGGCACCGTGCCGGACAATTCCGAAAGATCGTCCCAGTCAAGAATCACGCCCGCCGCGCGCGCCATGGCGGGCAGGTGGATCGCGTGGTTGGTCGATCCGCCGGTCGCCAGCAGCCCGACAGCGGCGTTGATCACCGCCTTCTCGTCGACGCAGAGTCCGAGCGGGCGGTAATCCTCGCCCTTGCGTCCCAGCGCCGCGACCCGGTGCACCGCCTCGCGGTCGAGCGCTTGCCGCAATTGCGTGCCGGGCTGGATGAAGGCGCTGCCGGGGATGTGCAGCCCCATCATCTCCATCATCATCTGGTTGGAATTCGCCGTGCCGAAGAAAGTGCACGTGCCGGGCGAATGGTAACTCGCCATCTCGCTGGCGAGGAGCTCGGCGCGGGTCGCTTTCCCTTCGGCGTAAAGCTGGCGGACGCGCTGCTTTTCCTTGTTCGGGATGCCGGTCGGCATCGGGCCGGAAGGTACGAAGATGGTCGGCAGGTGGCCGAACCTGAGCGCGCCCATCAGCAGCCCCGGCACGATCTTGTCGCAGATACCGAGCATCAGCGCGCCGTCATACATCGCATGGGAAAGCGCGACTGCGGTGCTGAGTGCGATCACATCGCGGCTGAAGAGCGACAGCTCCATGCCGGTTTCGCCCTGCGTCACCCCGTCGCACATCGCAGGCGTGCCGCCGGCGACCTGCGCGGTGGCGCCGATCTCGCGGGCGTAGATCTTCAGCCGGTCGGGATAGCGGCCATAGGGCTGGTGCGCCGAGAGCATGTCGTTGTAGCTGGTCACGATGCCGATATTGGCGCCCTTGCCGGCAACCATCGCCGCCTGATCTTCGAGCGCGCCGGCATAGGCGTGGGCCAGGTTCGAGCACGACACAGCAGAGCGCTCGCCCATATTGTCGCCCTCGCGGGTGATGAGATCGAGATAGGCGGCGCGGCTGGCGCGCGAGTTTTCGATCACCCGCTGGGTGACCTTGTGGAGGGTGTCGTTGAGGCTACTCATGCCCAATTACTCATGCCCAATTACTCATGCCCAATTACTCATGCCACGTCACTCCGTCGCGTTCGGCCAGCGCGATCGCGGCGCTCGGGCCCCAGCTGCCGGCGGTGTAGGTCTTGGGGGTCAGGCCTTCCGCCTCCCAGCCGGCGCGGATCGCGTCGACCCAGTCCCACTGCGCCTCAACCTCGTCACGGCGCACGAACAGGGTCTGATCGCCCTCGACCAGATCGAGCAGCAGCCGCTCATAGGCAATCCGCCGCACCGCGCCGCTGAAGGCATCCGGCATCGCGATGTTGAGCGGGACCTGCCGCAGGCGGATGCCCTCGCGGTCGAGCCCCGGCACCTTGGCCATCAGCGAGAGGGTGATGTTTTCTTCGGGCTGGATGCCGATCACCAGGCGGTTGGGCTGCATGGTCGCGCCTTTGCCTGCGAAGATACTGTGCGGGACGCAAGCAAACTGGATGATGATTTCGGTCACGCGCTTGGGCAGGCGCTTGCCGGTGCGCAGGTAGAAGGGCACGCCCTTCCAGCGCCAGTTATCGACATGCGCCTTGATCGCGACGAAGGTTTCGGTGTCGCTTTCCGTGCCCAGCTCCTCGTCATAGCCCGGCACCGCCGCGCCATTGATCGCGCCTGCGCGATACTGGCCGGTGACGGTTTCGCCTGCCTCGACCTTGCGCAACGCGCGCAGCACCTTGACCTTCTCGTCGCGCACCGCGGTCGCATCGAAATGCGCGGGCGGCTCCATCGCGACCAGCGCGAGCAGTTGCAGCATGTGGTTCTGCACCATGTCGCGGATCGCGCCGGCATCATCGTAGAACGCCACGCGCCCTTCGAGGCCGACGGTTTCGGCGACGGTGATCTGCACGTGATCGATGTGGGCGGCGTTCCACAAGGGCTCGAACATCAGGTTGGCAAAGCGCAGTGCGAGCAGGTTCTGCACCGTTTCCTTGCCGAGATAGTGATCGATCCGGAAAATCCGGCTTTCGGGGAAGGCGCCCGCCACTGCGTCGTTGATCATGCGGCTGGTGGCCAGATCGGTGCCCAATGGCTTTTCGAGGCACATCCGCACATTCTCCCCGGTCAGCCCCGCCGATTGCAGGCCGGCGATGGTGGGGCCGAACAGGCTCGGCGCGGTCGAGAGGAAAATCGCCAGGCCGCGCGCGGGCGTGCCGACCTTGGCGGCAAGACCGGCATAGCCTTCGAGCGTGGTCGCATCCAATGTCTGGTAGCTGAGCCGGTTGAGGAATTCCGCCATTCGTCCGCGCCGGTCTGCGGGGAGATATTTCTCCAGCGCGGCACGGGCGAAATTGCGGTAATCGGCGTCGTTCAACTTGCTGCGGGCGGTGCCGATGATCTTGAGATCGGGCGCCAGCAGCCCGTCGGCATCAAGCGCGAACAGGCTCGGCAGCAGCATGCGCTGGGCAAGATCACCGGTGGCTCCGAACAGCAGCAGGCGGTCAGCGGTAAAGCTCATGCGCAAAGGCCCCTATGTGGCGTGCGCTCACTCTAGGCGCGCGCGCCTTTACCTGCCACCCCGGCGCATACTTATTCAAGCAGGACGGCGTCAGGCAGGCTTTCTGGCGAAGATCCCGAAGCCGGCGATGATCGCATAGCAGGCTGCCGGCAGCACCAGCGCAAAGGCGAGGCTCGTCGCATCGGCAAGCGCGGCATACATCGGCGGAATGATTGCCCCGCCGCAGATCGCGACATTGATGATCCCCGATCCGTCGGCCGCACGCGGGCCGAGCTTTTCGCAGGCGAGGCTGAAGATGGTCGGGAACATGATTGCGTTCATCAGGCCGACCGCGAGCAGCGAATAGCCCGCCACCGCGCCGGTTGCGTTGGCCGAGATGGCAATCAGCGTGATGGCCCCTGCCGCGACTGCCGCCAGCGTCAGCCCCGGGCTCACCAAGCGCAGCACCGCCGAACCGATAAAGCGCCCTACCAGCGCGCCGCCCCAATAGAGCGAAATCAGCTTGCCCGCGTCCTGTTCGGCGAGGTTGAGCACCTCGGCCTGCATCAGGTAATTGACGATGAAGCTGCCGATCGCGACTTCCGCGCCGACATAGAGGAAAATGCACGCCGCGCCGTAGCCGAAACGCGCACGCTTCAGCAGCGCAAGGCCGTCGGCCAGGCTGGTCTGTTCGTGCTTTTCGCCCTTCAGCCGGTTGCGGAACATCCAAACCACGCCCGCCACCACCGCGAGTGCTGCGGCAAGGCCGAGATAGCCGTTCACGATCGCCTGGCTTTCGGCTGTGCGATAGGCCGCCAGTTCCGCCCCCGAGAGCTGCGCGGCGGTCACGCTGGCAAGGCTGCCGAGGATCAGGATCGCGCCGAAATAGGGGAAGATCGTCGTTCCCAATGAATTGAACGCCTGGGCGAAGGTGAGGCGGCTGTGGGTGGTGCGCTCCGGCCCCAACACGCTGATCAGCGGGTTGGCGACGATCTGCACCAGCACCACGCCGGTCGCGAGGATGAAATAGGCCAGCAGGAACATCGGGAAGGCCGCGGTCTGGCTTGCGGGAATGAACAGCAGGCAACCTGCCATCATCGCCAGCAATCCGGCCACCGCGCCGCGCATATAGCCCAGCTTCTTGACCAGCCGCGCGCCGGGAATGCCGACCACCGCATAGGCGATGAAGAACCAGAACTGCACCAGGCTCGCCTCAAAAAAGCTGAGCGTGAACAGCTCCTTGAGCTTGGGGATGATCACATCGTTGAGCGAGGTGATCCCGCCGAAGATGAAGAACAGCGCGAAAACGAAGTAGTTGAGCCCCGGCGCGTCCACCTGCGGCGTATCGCCCGCGCTGCCGCCCAAAGCCCCTGCCGCGCTCATTTCCGGTGCCAATGCCATCGCTGCTCTCTTCCCGTGACGGCGTTCTCGAGACGCCTGGGTGGCAGGCATGACCGAGCGGCGGGCACAAAGCCAGTGCGTATAGGAATGCAGCGGCGGCTTGCGCGCGGATATCAACAGGCCGTAGAGACTGAGGCCATGAGTGTGGGATCACGCAGACGGCCGACATCCTTCGATGTGGCGGAACGGGCCGGCGTCAGCCAGCCGACCGTCAGCCGTGCGCTATCGGGCAGCCCCGCGATTGCCGAGGCGACGCGCCGAAAGGTGATCGAGGCCGCCGAGGCGCTCGGATACTTCGTCGATGAGCGCGCGGCGCGGCTCAGACGCGGATCGACCGGCACGCTCGCGGTGGTGGTGATCTGCCGCGAGGGCGACAGCGCGTCGAGCATCAACCCCTTTGCCTACGCGCTGCTCGGCTCTGTCTGTGTTGCGGCATCCGAGCGCGGGTTTGAAACGCTGGTGTCGTTCCAGGCCAGCCCCGATGCGTTTTGCGGACACTATCAGGAACAGGGCCGCGCCGATGGCCTGGTGGTGATCGGCACCACCACCAACGCGCCCGCGTGGGAGTATTTCCGCGCGCTCGATAGCGAGGGGCGCAAGGTCGCCTATTGGGGCTCGCCTTTTGACGAGCTGGACTGGGTGCGCTCGGACAACCATGCTGCCGGGCGGCTCGCGGTCGAGCACCTGCTTGGCCAAGGATATCGCCGCCCGTGCTTCCTCGGCGCGCTGAACACCCCGCAGGTGCAGTTCACCGAACGCTACGAAGGCTATGCCGAAGCGATGCGCGCGGCGGGACTGGAGCCGTGCCTTGCCGCTACCGTCAATGCCGCCACTCGCGAGGAGGAAGGCCGCCGCGCCGCGCGCCGGATGATCGAGCGCGACGAGGATGTCGACGCGGTGTTTGCCGCCTGCGACGCGATGGCGCTGGGCGCGCTCGAAGCCTTTGCTTCTGCCGATATTGCTGTGCCGCAAGCGGTCGGGGTGA
>JBKDUW010000020.1:0-8132 GCA_046339235.1 Erythrobacteraceae bacterium
AGTGGCATAGACCACCACGCCGTAGATGCCGGTGATGATCACCAGCAGCATCAGCACATAGGCCAGCGTGTGGACGTTCCAGCCGATCTGGAAACCGGTGTGCAGCGTGCCGATCACGATCAGCGCGAGGCCGAGATAGACGTGGGCGCTGGTCCACGCCTTGAGGCTCCACACGCCAGGATTGATCCGGCGCTTTCTCACTCCGAGCAGCGAGAGCCAGATGATCAGGCCGAACCCGATCGTGCCCAGCGTATAGCCATACCAGCTGCCGCCATTGGGGCGCGGCTGCTGGTCGATCATCAGATAGCCCGCGATGCTGATGCCGCTTAAGGCCAGCGCGATCCACAGCCAGCGGAAGCCCTTGTGCTTCAAAGAGCTGACGTGATTGGAATCGCGCCGCCGCTCGTCCTGCGAAAAGCGGTTCTTGCCCGCGCCGCCTATCTTGGTCGCCATTACTCAGGCCCTTCGGCGAGCTTGGTAAAGGTCAGGAACTTGTCGGGCGACACGCGGATCGCCGCGCCGGTGGGGCAGGCGCGCACACAGGCCGGGCCGCCGTCGATGCCGGAGCACATGTCGCACTTGATCGCGAGCTTGGCCTTGGCCCCCCCCGCATTTGGGCCTTCCTTCTCGGCGGCCTTCTTGCGCCAGCTATAGGACGCCTCGCCCGGGCCGGGGCCTTTGCCGAACAGCATCCATTGCAGCAGGCTCGGCTTCTTGGGCGGCTTGGCGTCCATGCGGATCACGCCGTAGGGGCAGTTCCTCTGGCAGTTGCCGCAGCCGATGCAGGTCTCGTCGATGAACACCTCGCCGTCCGGTCCGCGCTTGATCGCGTTGGGCGGGCAATCGGCCATGCAATGCGGGTGTTCGCAGTGGCGGCATGATGTCGGCACGTGCAGGTGCGCATAGGTCTTGCCGGCCTCGCGGTCGAGCCGCGAGAGGCCGTCGTGACTGTCGGCGCAGGCCTTTTCGCAATTGTCGCAGCCGATGCACAGCTTCTCGTCGATCAGCAGCACATCGGTAGCTTCGCCGATGCCGTTGTCAACGAGGAATTGTGCGGTTTGCGAATAGAGATCGACCGCGCCCGAAAACTCGTCCTTGCGGCTTTCGATGAAGGCGTTGGTGGCGCGCCGCCCGGTCATGTCCTTCAGCGCGCGTTCGCGCAGGGCGGGGTGCTTGGCGAGCAGTTCGAGGAAGCCTTCGCCCGGCAGGCGGATTACTTCGGACTTGATCGCGGCCTTGACGGTGGCGGTGCGGGCGCTCCCGTCGATCACTGCCATTTCGCCGAAGTAGGAACCGGCGGGGAGGTAGGAGAGGAACACCGGCCGGTCGCCAATCGCCTTCTCGACGATCATCGAGCCGCGCCGGACAATGAACACGTCCTTGTCGTCCGCGCCTTCGTTGATGATGATCTCGCCTGCGCGCTTTTCCTGCACCTGCGCGGCCTCGACCAGCGGCGCGACATCCTCGCGCTTGAGGCCCGAGCCGAACATTTGCAGCAATTGCCGCTCGATCGAGATGCGCTCGATTGCCTTCTTGGCGCTGGGCACCTGCGATTGCAGCTTGAGCGCAGCGAGACGCGAGATTTCGACCACGACGGTGTCTTCGGCGGCGCGGATCGTCGCCCCGCGGCGGCGGCCCGAAATCAGGCCGACCTCGCCGAAGATCGAGCCGGCTTCGATCGGAATGGTGATCGAGGGATCGGCTGGATTGACCTCGACCGCGACCGATCCGCTGGCGATCCCGAACAGCGATGATCCGGGCGCATTGCGTTCAAAGATCACCTCGCCCTTGCGGAAGAAGCGGGCATCGGAATCGAGCATGAATTCGCGCATTTGCAGCGGGTTCATGCCATTGAGGATCGAGACGTTGGCGCGCAGGAAGTCGAGCCATTCCTCGGTGCTGCGGCCGCCGGGGAGCTGCGCGAACTTGGCGGCAATGATCGGCTCGTCGGCGGGTTTCAGTTCGGTGTTGCCGTTGATGAACTCGATGACGTCGTGGCCCTGGTTCATGCAGTGCTTGATCAGCGGATAGCCCGCCAGCGCGCCGATCACGAAGATGCCGGGCGCGGTGCTTTCGAACACCGGCGACAGCTTCGGGAAGGCAGTGCGATCATTGCTCGAAAACTCGATCCCGCATTCTTCCACGAAGGCGCGCGGCGGGGCCGAGCCGATGCGGGCGATGATCCGGTCGCACGGGATGCGCAATTCGCCGTCGCGGGTGGTCAGCGTAATGAAGCCGGGCTCGATCGAGTGGGTCTCGCTCTCGGTGCGGATCATCAGCTTGCCGGCTTCGTGATCCGCCGTCAGCGCCTTGACGTTGGCATCTTTCGCCGTGGGAAAATCGGTGCCGCGGTTGAGGATCGAGACGGTGTTGCGCTGCGCCGGATCTTCGGCGAGGCCGCGCGCGTTCTCGATTCCCGCATCGCCGGTGCCGACGATGACGATATGCTCGTCGACATACTCGGCCGGATCATCGAGCTGATACTGCACATGCGGAAGGTCAGCGCCGGGGCAGCGCATGCGGTTGGGATTGCCCTGCGTGCCGATGGCGAGAATCACGTTCTCGGCCATCACCGTCTCGCCATTGGTCAGCGCGATCGCATAGGGCGGGGCGTGGCGCTGGATTTCGCGGGTCGTGGTGCTACCATCGCGCGCGCGGGACACGAGGGTCTGCACAGAGCCGGGGATCGCATCGCCGGTGCCGCGGATCGCCTTGGCCTCGGCCATGTATTTGACGTTGACCTTGTGGCCTTCGATCTGCTCGTCCCAGGTGCCGAGGATCACCTCGCGCTTGCCCGCCTCGAAATCGATGTCCGAGCGCAGCACCAGATTGGAGGGCGTCGCCATGACGTGCTTGCCCTTCTGGTATTTGTAGATCGTGTCCGAGAGGTGATCGGTTTTTTCGAGCAGCACATGGCTCAACCCCAGCGCCGCTGCACGCGCAGCTGCGCTCAGGCCCGCGGGCCCGGATCCAATGATCGCCACCTTGAACATCTCGGCCAACTATCCTCCCCCCTTCGTGGATAGATTGCACGCCCGACACCATAATCAAATGCGCCCCCGATGCCAGAGCGAATTGCCCGAAATTGCCCGCGATGCTAGCGAAGCGCGCATGGAAGCGAAGCAACAGGCCGCTGCGGGCGGATCATCGAAAGCAGGCTGGGTTCTGCTGGGCGCGGCGCTGCTGCTGGCGGCGGGCTCGATCGGCTATAATGTCTATGAAGGATCAGGCGGTTCCGATGCCGGCGAGGCCGGTGCGGGCGGGCCGCTGACGATCGAGCAATTGCGCGCTGCGGCCGAGGCCTCGAAGGACGATGCCGGGCCGTGGAGCGATCTCGCTTTCGCCTATTTCCAGCAAGGCCAGTTCACCGAAGCCGCCGCCGCCTATCGCCGCGCGGTGGCGATCGCGCCAGGCGAGGCCGTGCTGTGGTCGGCGCTGGGCGAATCGCTGGTGATGGGGTCGACACGCGATCCGCTCCCCGCCGAAGCGCTGGCGGCGTTCCAGAAGGCGCTGTCGCTCGATCCGCAGGATCCGCGCTCGCGCTATTTCATGGGCGTGAAGAAGGACATCGACAAGGATCACGAGGGCGCGATTGCCGCCTGGCTCGATCTGCTCGCCGACACGCCGACCGGCGCGCCGTGGGAGGCCGATCTGGTGCGCACGATCGAACAGGTCGGCAAGATGAACACAATCGACGTCACCGCGCGCCTCGCCAAGGCGCAGGAAGGCCGCACGCCTGCGCTGCTCGCGCCGGGATCGGGCAGCGTGGCCGGCGAGGCCGCCTCGCCCAATGTGCGCGGGCCGAGCGCGGCCGATGTCGCGGCGGCGAGCGCGATGAAGCCGTCCGAACAGCGTACCATGGCCGAAGGCATGGTCGCGCAGCTGGAAGCGCGGCTGGCGAAGGAGCCCAAGAACCTCGATGGCTGGGTGATGCTGATGAGGAGCCGCATGACTTTGGGCGAACCGGCCAAGGCCAAGGCCGCGCTGGACGCCGCAGTGAAGGCGAACCCGAGCGCGGCGGCTGATTTGCGCGCGCAGGCGGCGGGGTTGGGGATCAGCTAGGACCGGAAGGCCTGCTCCGGCGCAGGACCTTACATCGCGTTGAAGTGTCCCTGCGCCTGCATTTGCGCGAGGAATTCCGACGTGTAGGCTTCTTCAGGCCGCGCGCGAACCGCCTGATCCAGCGCTTCTGCGTCCTTGCCGACCAGAATGCGCCATTGTCCGGATCGCACGCCGTCGAGAATCACCTTGGCAGCCGCGGCCGCCGACATCGGCGCGGTATCGCGGAAATTGGCATTGGCCATCTCGATGATCTGGTCATCGCTGAGGGTTGAAGGGTCGATGCCCTGTGCTTCCAGAACGAAATGCAGTTCCTTTTCCACGCCGCCTTGGATGCGCATCGAGTTGCCGGCAATCTCCGTCCCGATATGGCCGGGCATCACAACCGAACACGCGATGTGCGGCGCATTATTGGCAAGATCGACGATCAGCGCCTCGGTAAAGCCCTTCACCGCGAACTTTGCGGCCGAATAGGCGGTATGCGGGCGATCCGGCCTGAGCGAAGCCCAGAAGCCGTTGATGCTGGAGGTGTTGACGATATGGCCCGCGTCGGCATTTTTCAGCAAGGGCAGGAACGCCCGCACGCCGTGGATGACGCCGTAGAAGCAGATGGCGAAGGTGCGATCCCACGCGGCCCTGTCACCGGCAACGAAGCTGCCGCCGCCAGCAACGCCGGCATTGTTGAACAGCAGGTGGACCTTGTCGGTATCGAAGGCGCTGCGCACTTCGTCCGCCCACGCGTTCATCTCCGCTTCGATGGCGACATCGGCGCGGGTGCAATGGATCATGGTCCCTTGCGGCGCGGCGGCCTGACATAGCCGCTCGGTCTCTGCCATGTTGGCTTCCGACACGTCGCAGATCGCGACCGAGCAGCCTTCTGTGGCGAGGGCGACTGCGAGTTCGCGCCCCATCCCGGTTCCGCCACCGGTGATGACCGCGATCCTGCCTGTGAAGTCCTTCATCGCCGATTGTCCCTTCCCGGGTCCGGTTTTCCTTCGCCCTCGCTGCCGCGCGGGGAGGATGGTGCTTCTCGCGGATCGGGCGCGGCCCCCGCAATCAGGGGCCGCGCCTTGATCTCCGCCTTGCCTACACCACCCCGAAAGCCAGCATTGCGTCAGCGACCTTCTTGAAGCCCGCGATATTCGCGCCCTTCACATAGTCGATATAGCCGCCGCCCTGATTGCCGTACTGGATGCAGGAATTGTGGATGCCGGCCATGATGTCCTTGAGCATCTGCTGCAGCTCTTCTTCCTTCCACGAGCGGCGCTCGGAGTTCTGGCTCATTTCCAGACCCGAGACCGCCACGCCGCCCGCGTTCGAGGCCTTGCCCGGCGCGTAGAGCAGCTTGGCGTGCTTGAAGATGTGCACCCCTTCAAGGTCGGTCGGCATGTTGGCGCCTTCCGAAACCGCGCGGCAGCCATTGGCGACCAGCATCTTGGCGTCCTCGCCCAGCAGCTCGTTCTGCGTCGCGCAGGGCAGGGCGACATCGCAGGGCACGCCCCACGGGGTCTTGCCAGCGTGGAACGTCGCCTTCGGGAAGGCCTCGACATATTCTTCAATGCGGCCGCGGCGGTGGGTCTTGTGGGTTTTCACCCAGTCGATCTTTTCCTGATCGATGCCGTCGGGATCATGGATGTAGCCGCCCGAATCCGACAGGGTCAGCACCTTGCCGCCGAGCTGGACGATCTTCTCCGCCGCATGGGTCGCCACATTGCCCGAGCCGGAAATGACGGCGGTCTTGCCGGTCAGATCCTCGCCCTTGGTGGCGAGCATGTTGGCGAGGAAATAGACCGCGCCGTAACCGGTCGCCTCGGTGCGGATCAGCGAGCCGCCCCATTCCAGACCCTTGCCGGTGAGCACGCCGGTGAAGTTGTTGGTGATGCGCTTGTACTGGCCGAACATATAGCCGATCTCGCGCCCGCCCACGCCGATATCGCCCGCCGGAACGTCGATATCCGCGCCGATGTGGCGGTAGAGCTCGGTCATGAAGCTCTGGCAGAAGCGCATGATCTCGCGCGTGCTCTTGCCCTTGGGGTTGAAGTTGGAACCACCCTTGCCGCCGCCCATGGGCAGGCCGGTCAATGCGTTCTTGAAGGTCTGCTCGAAGGCGAGGAACTTCAGCACCGATTCGGTGACGCTGGGGTGGAAGCGGATCCCGCCCTTGTAGGGGCCGATCGCGTTGTTGTTCTGGACGCGCCAGCCGCGCTGGACGCGGATATTGCCGGCATCATCTTCCCAGCAGACGCGGAAGGAAACCACGCGATCCGGCTCGGCGATGCGGCGCAGGATCTGCTGGGAGTGATACTCCTCCTTGTCCTGCATGAATTCGAAGATGTCCTCGGCAACTTCCTGAACGGCCTGGACAAATTCCGGCTGGTAAGGATTGCGCTTTTTGACGCCCTCCATGAACCCGTTCAAGTCAACGTGATCGGTAACTGCCATGATATTCTTCCCCCCAAAAATGCTCGTGTATGCGCCCGATAGAGACTCCGATTGTCGAATTGCGGCAAAGTATCATCGCAAAGCGCATTTGTTGCAAGGAGGGATAGGAGCGGTCGGAATGAGGTCAGATTGCCGAGCTGAAACGCCGCTGGGTGACGGCGCGGTAGCTGTCGAACAGCGATGCAATCACGCGGGCATAGGGCAGGCCGCCGGGCAGGATCCGCAAGGTGTTGCCGTCGAGCTCAGCAAGGCCGCGCGCGGTGAAAGGCTCCAGCTGATCGCGCACCTCGGCGATCAGGCAGGGGGAAAGCTGCGCCGCGCTGCGGCACAAGAGCGCCTCGATCACACCGCCGCGCAGCCGGTCTTGCGGGGTGCGCGCGATGCCGTGGCTGGCTGACAGCCTGCCCTCGGCCGAAAGCGTGCGGTAGCGGCCATTGTGCTTGTCGTTCTGGGCAAGCAGGCCGGGAAAGCCGCTGATCGCGCTTGACCCCATGCCGATCAGCACCTCTGCCGGATCATCGGTAAAGCCCTGGAAATTGCGTCGCAGCGTGCCGTCGCGGGTGACGCGTGCCATCGGATCATTGGGCAGCGCGAAGTGATCGAAGCCGATCGCGTCATAGCCAGCGCCGGTCAGGAATTCATGCGCCTGCGCGGCCATGGCAAAGCGCGCCTCGGCATCCGGCAGCGCGCTTTCGGGGATCATCGTCTGGCGCGGCACCAGATGCGGCACATGGGCATAGCCGAACACCGCCACCCGGTCCGCGCCCATCATCCGCGTGCGTTCGAGACTGTCGGCCAGATCGACCGCGGTCTGGTGCGGCAGGCCATACATCAGATCGAAATTGAGCGAGGTCACCCCGCCCGAGCGCAGCCAGTCGATGCTGCGGCAGATCATCGCGGCGGGTTGCTCGCGGCCGATGGCTTTCTGGCAATGGGGCGCGAAGGTCTGCACGCCCATGCTGGCCCGCGTAATTCCGACCTCGCGCACCACGCCGCGCCATTCCTCGGTGAGGCTGCGCGGATCGAGCTCGATCGACCATTCGGGCGCCGCCAGCGGGAAATGGGCGTGCAGACTATCGACCAGCGCCAGCAGCTCGCGCGGCTCGATGGCATTGGGACTGCCTCCGCCGAACGCGATCCGCCGCACCCTTGCGCCTTGCGGCAGCAGGCTGGCGGCCGTGGCGATTTCCTGATGCAGCGCGGCGAGATAGGTCTCCACCCGCGCGCGCTTGCCCGAAGCGCCGGTGTTGCAGCCGCAATAATAGCAGATCTGCTCGCAAAACGGGATGTGGAGGTAGAGCGAGACATCCCCGCTCGCCCCGGCAATCGCGCGTTCGATGGCCCCTTCCTCGAGCGGGCCGAAATCGGCAGCGGTGGGATAGCTGGTGTAGCGCGGCACCGGCTTGGCGAGGAGGTCGGGGTGATAGGTCCACATTGTTTTCGAGCGCTCCTTCGTCGCGCTGCAGACCACCCGCCCCGCCTCCCCACCCGGCCACCATAACATCGGGGGACTCTTGGTGGCCGGGGGGGGAGGCGGGGCGGGTGGGCAGCGGCGCGACGAAGGAGCGCGCGCCACCACGGGGGGCCGATCACGCCGACCTCCACGCCACGCCGGGGCCGCGCGACCCCCG
>JBKDUW010000021.1:0-15233 GCA_046339235.1 Erythrobacteraceae bacterium
AAACCCGTCTCATCCACAACGAGTACGCCGCCAGTGTCACCCAACGCGGCTATCGCGAAATCACGCACGCGTTCAAGCAGCGCGTCTGCTGACCAACTGCTCCGCCCCAGCAACGATTGCATGCGGTAGGGCCGTTCAAGGCCTGCCTCTTCCGCCAGCATCCAGCCCGTCTTTCGCTCCGCACCAGAAAGCAGGCCCTTGATGAAATGTCCTGCCGATATGCGCGTTTCCAGCCGACCCAGCGCAGGGCCAATCTGCACCTGCAAACCGTCCAGCGCGTCCTTCCATTCAACAACTGTACCTGCCCAATCCCCGACCAGCATGATCTCAACCTCCGCCTTTCGCGGCAGAGTGAACCAAATTTTCAACTCATATGCAACTGTAGCACTAATCAAGCGAGCCATGTCGGCATCCAGCGACCATTCCTAAAGCTTCCGCCTGCATAGAAGGCAGTAGCGAAGCGGCGAGCCGGGCGAAGACGGCGGTGCGGCAGCGCGCGAGGAGGGCAGTGTCGACAATCATCCCGTTCGCCCAGTGGCCGATGGTGGCATATTGGACGACCACCAGATCCTCGGCCAACGCCGCGATTGCCGTTCCTGGATTTAACGCGCCAGCATCACGAAACGCCCCGAGGGCGAGGCAGTATTGCGCGTGAGGGATCCTGTAGAGCGTCTGGGCCGCATCGGACTCATCACGGTTGGCGGTAAAGAACAGCCGCGCCATTTTGCGCGCG
The DNA here is from genome assembly GCA_046339235.1 of Erythrobacteraceae bacterium. Lineage (GTDB taxonomy): Bacteria > Pseudomonadota > Alphaproteobacteria > Sphingomonadales > Sphingomonadaceae > Erythrobacter. The sequence continues at coordinate 734 of JBKDUW010000021.1, forward strand.
AACGGCGGGCGGGCCAGTACTTCGGCGATGGACGAGGCGAGCCGCTGGTCCAGCCGTTCGATCAGCGAGGGCCCCTCAGTATCCTCCCACGAAACCAGCCGTTCGCGGAACACCTCAGCAATCGCCGCGCTGGCAATCGCGTCCTGACTGCCGAAGCGCGCATAGAGGGTGCTAAGCGCGACCCCGCTGCGTTCGGCCAGCACGCGCATTGGGATGCTTCCATCGCCATCGACGAGCAGCTCGCGCGCGGTCGCTAGGATGTCCGCCTCACGCCGCGCCATGCGGTCGCTCGCGTAGCTCTTCTTTGGCGCGTCAAGTCGGCTCATCTTAGCCCTCAAAAATCACAACTTGTTTCGATTTTGATTGGTCACTACCCTCTCATGGCACATCGGGAGAGAAAACGGTATGCGATCCGCAGTTGCGCACGACACCAAGGCAACGGGGGTCTTTTTTGATTTCTACGATCCCGTCTTCCAGGGCGATCCGCACGCTAAATATCTCGAGATGATCGAGAAATGCCCGTTCCACCGCGAGCCCGATCTCGGTTGGCATGCGGTGTTCCGTCACGCCGACATTATCGAGATTGTGCGCGACAACGAGAGCTTCTCAGTCCGGCACGGCCCCGGCACCGCCTACGCCGACGAGAACACCGTGCCAGTGCTGGTTGGGGCCGATCCGCCGCTTCACACCAAGCAGAAAAAGGCCCTCGCTCCGGCGTTCAACCCTGCCCTGATCGAGGCCCTGCGCGAGCCGATCCGCGCTTTCGTCGCCGAGCGGTTCGAGGCGATGGCGGGGTTGCAGACCCTCGATTTGATGGAGGAGCTCGCCGATCAAGTGCCGATGTTCGTCATTTGCCGCCTGCTCGATCTGCCCTTCGCAGACTATCCGCGCCTGCGCGAATGGGTCGATGTGCTGGCAGGGGCAATCTTGCAGAAGGCGCAGACGATGGAGGCCGACCGGGTCGAGAAGGTGATGCTGATGATGCAGTATTTCCTTCCCAGGATCGAAGCCAAGATCGCCATCGACGAGGCGGGCGAAAACCCGGGCGAGGACATGATCGCGCTGCTCGTCAAGGGCCGGATAGATGGCGAGCGGATCCCGACCGCGCAGATCCTCGGCTTTGCCCAATTCCTGCTGGTGGCGGGCGCCGCGACCACGACGGTCTTCATCGGCAGCTTCTTCAACCTGATGATCGAGCACCCCGACCAGTGGCAGCGATTAAAGGACAATCCCGCGCTGATCGATACCGCGCTGGAGGAGACGCTGCGGCTCGAAAGCCCGGTCCACGGGCTGTTCCGCACCAACCGCTGCCCGATGGATCTGGGCGGTATGCCGATCGAAGCCGATACAAAGATCGGCCTGATGTGGTTCGCGGGGAACCTCGATCCGGCGGTGTTCGAGAACCCGCTTGCCTTCGACATCGCGCGCGAGCCCAAGACGCTGCGCAAGCACCTCTCGTTCGGCCATGGCCTGCACACCTGTATCGGCGGGCCGCTCGCCCGGATGGAGGGCAAGGTGGTGGTCGAGGAATTCATGAAGCGCTTCGAGGGGCTGGAGCGGGCGGGGCCAGAGGTACCTTACCCATACCCCACCCTCAACGGGCCATACAAATTGCCGGTGCGGCTGGTAGCGAAACCGGTCTAAAACTGCAGGGACAGACCGCCGGCAGAGGCGGCACAAGGGAGAGCGAGAAAATGGATATCACCGGCAAGGCGGCAATCGTCACAGGAGCGAGTGCAGGCATCGGACGGGCCACCGCGCTCGCGCTGGCGCGGGCCGGTGCGCGCGGGATCATGCTCGCCGATATCGACGCTGCGGGCCTAGCCGAGACTGCCCGGCTGGTCGAGGCCGAAGGGGCCGAAGCCCTGCTGCTGCCCACCGACGTAACCCGCATCGCCGATCTCGAGCGGCTCTATGCCGACACCCAACGCGGCTTCGGGGGCATCGACATCGTCGTAAACAATGCCGGGATCGTCTCCGGCCCGCCACCCTTTCCCGAAACGCCGCTGGAACGCATCGCACTGGTCATCGCTATCGATCTGACCGCAGTGGTGCAATCGACCGCGCTCGCCATCAGCGCCATGAATGGCAGCTGTGGGGCGATCGTCAATGTCGCATCGACCGGCGCGCTCAGCCCACTCCCCTCCGATGCCGCCTATGCCGCTGCCAAGGCGGGCGTGCTGCATCTCGGCACCTCCTGCGCGGCGTTTGGAGAGAGCCACGGCGTCCGGGTTAACACCGTATGCCCCGGCGTCACCGAAACGGCGATCCTGGAGAAGACCGGCGGCGGAACGCGGCCTGACTGGCTGGCCCCGATCCTCGAGGCGATCGACCTGCTTACCCCTGCCGACATCGCCCGCGCGATCCTCAATCTGATCGAGGATGACAGCAAGGCCGGACAGCACGTGGTGGTCAGTAATCCTTTAAAGGCGGAAGCGTGATGGCGGGAACGGCGCGCTTCATCGCCTTGCGGCACCAGCTGGGCAGCGCGCCCGCTCCGGAAGATTTCGCGCTCCACACCATGCCGCTGACAGCCCCGGGCGAAGGCGAGGTGCTGGTGCGCAACCTGTGGCTCTCGGTCGATCCCTATATGCGCCTGTCGATGTCAACGCAGGCAGGGCTCCACGCCCCGGTCCAGCCGGGTCAGCCGCTTCCGGGCGGTGCTGTCGGCGTGGTCGAGAAGAGCAACGCGCCCAGCCTTGCCGCGGGCAGCTTCGTGGTCACCATGGCGCACGGATGGCGCGATGCCTATGTGGCCCCAGCGGCGACCCTCCAACAGGTGGCGGCGCCCGATGGCAACATCCAGCGCTTTCTCGGGCTCTATGGTCTCACGGGGATCACTGCATGGGGCGGCATCCACGGGGTGCTGAAGCCTGAGGCAGACGAGACGATCTATATCAACGCGGCGGCCGGCGCGGTCGGATCGATCGCAGTGCAGCTCGCCCGCTGTCTTGGCGCACGGGTGATTGCAAGCGCGGGGAGCGACGCCAAGGGGGAATGGCTGACCGGTACGCTCGGCGCCGATGCCTTCATCAACTACCGCCGCGAGAATGTAGGCGCGCGGCTCAGGGAGCTCGCCCCCGATGGCCTCGCCCTGGCGTTCGACAACGTCGGCGGTGCGCAGCTCGAAGGAATCATCGAGGCGATGGCCCCGCGAGGCCGGATCGCGCTGTGCGGCGCGATCGCGCTTTACGAGGCGGAGAACTACCGCGCAGGCCCCGCCAACCTCTTCACCATCATCGAGCGCCACGTTGCCATGACCGGGTTCAACGCCGGCTTCTACTTCGACCGCGCCCCGGAGATCATCGCCGACTTCGCGCGGTTGGAAGCGGCGGGCCAACTGGTGGTCGAGGAGACGGTCGTCGAAGGGCTGGAAGCCATGCCCAAGTCCTTCGTCGACATGCTCAGCGGGGCCAACACCGGCAAGATGCTGGTGCGGCTCTGAGCGCAGGGGAGGACGCGATGGACCTGATTGAACAGCTCGCCGCAGAACGCGACATCCGTCGCGCCCTCTACCGCTATTGCCGCGGGGTTGACCGGGGCGATGCCAACATGATCGCCAGCGTCTATCACGATAACGCCGACGAGAACCACGGCCCCTTCCGCGGCACCGGCCGCGAGTTTGCAGCGATGCTGGTGCCGCTGATGGACACGGCGCGAGGCGTGGGCGGGCACCACGTCACCAACATCCTGATCGACCTTCATCCCGATGGCCTTGCGGCCAACTCGGAAAGCTACTTCATCGCCTTCCACCCGCTTGACGATGGTCAGCGCGCCTTCGTCACGGGTCGCTACATCGACCGCTTCGAGCAGCGCGGCGGCGCGTGGAAGATCGCGCAGCGCCACGTAATCATTGATTCCGATACCCCGCCGGGCGGCGCGATGGCGCTGGATGGCTACCCGCGCGGTGGCCGCCGCACGGATGATTTGTCGCACGGATGGATTAACTGACATGACGCTGACCCACGTTCTCACCCCGATCCGCATCGGCGGCTGCACCATCCCCAACCGCGTGGTGCGCACCGCCCATGCCACCCGACTCGGCGGCGGGGTGATGAGCGATGATCTGATCGCCTATCACGAGCGCCGGGCGCGCGGCGGGGTGGGGCTGACGATCATCGAGATCCTCGGCGTACATCCCACCAGCCTTGCCCCACTCAATATGATCGATCCAACTCTGGACGAGGGCTATGGCAAGCTGATGCGCGCGGTTCAGCCGCAGGGGATGAAGGTGTTCCAGCAGCTCTGGCACGCTGGTCACAACGGCCATACGCTCGACGGATCGCCGCCATGGGGGCCGTCCACCATCGCCAATCCGCTTGGCGCGGATGTGCCTGTGCCGATGACCAAGGGGATGATCGACGAGATCATCGCCGCCTATGCCGCCGCAGCCGCACGCTGCGAGAAGGCAGGGCTGGACGGGGCCGAGGTGCATGGCGCACACGGCTACCTGATCCAGCAGTTCCTCTCGCCCAACCTCAACAAGCGCGAGGACGAATACGGCGGCAGCTTCGAGAACCGCATGCGCTTCATGCTCGAAGTCATGCGCGCCTGCCGTGCGGCGACCTCGAAGGACTTCGCGCTCGGCATCCGGCTGGCGGCGGACGGCAGCGCCGGCGGGGTTGGTCCGCAGGAGAACGCGCGCGCTGCGCAGATGCTTGAAGCCGAAGGGCTGATCGACTTCGTCAACGTCAGCCTCGGCAGCTATCACGCCTTCCCCAAGATGATCGGCGGGATGCATGAGCCAGCGGGCTACGAATTACCCGAGGCCGTGCCCGTAACCAGCGCGGTGAACGTGCCGACCATCGTCACGGGCCGGTTCCGCACACTGGAGGAAGCCGATCAGACCATCCGCGCAGGCGACGCCGACTTGGTCGGCATGACCCGCGCCCACATCGCCGACCCTGATATCGTGAAGAAGACGCGCGAAGGGCGGGTGCAGGAGGTGCGCCCCTGCATCGCTTGCAATCAGGGCTGTGTCGGCGGGCTGTTCGACGTTGGCCGGCTGGGCTGCGCGGTCAATGTCGAGACCGGGCAGGAACGGCTGCTCGATCAGGACCAGATCGGCCTCAGCACGACACCCGGCACGGTGGTGGTCGTCGGCGGGGGTGTCGGCGGGATGGAGGCGGCCCGCGTTGCTGCCCTACGCGGCCACAAGGTCGTGCTGTTCGAGGCCGCACCGCGGCTCGGCGGAGGACTGCTGCTCGCAGGACGCCTGCCGACCCGGCATGGCATCACCGATATCGTCATCTGGCTCGAACAGGAAATCTACCGGCTGGGCGTCGATGTACGCCTTTCGACCTATGCCGAAGCCGACGACATTCTGGCCGAACAGCCCGATGCGGTGCTCATCGCCACTGGCTCGGTGCCGCGCATGGACGGGGTGCAGAACTCCAACCCGGGCGAACCGATTGCGGGCCATCATCTGCCGCATGTGCTGTCCAGCCACGATGTGCTCGGCGCCAATCGCCGGTGGGAGGGTTTGCGGGTCACCGTGCTCGATGACACCGGCCATTACGAAGCGCTGGGGATCGCCGAGCATCTGGTGACCGACGGCGCGCATGTGACCTTCGTCACGCCCTTTAAGCAGCTCGGCTTCAAGGTCGAGAATGCGCTGATGGTCGAACCCGTGCTGGAACGCATCGGCGCGGCGAGCGGTAGCATGGAGATCCACCTGCGCCATCGGATTCTTGTCGTGCGCGAGGGCGAGGCCGATCTTGCGCCGACCTACGCAGGCCGTACGCACACAGTTATCGCCGATGCAGTGGTGCTCGTTACACCCAACCGCCCTCTCAACGACCTTCAGGCCACCCTTGTCGGACAGTTGGTACTAGTCAAAGCGATCGGCGATGCCTTAAGCCCGCGCAACCTCCAGACCGCAATCCGCGAAGGCCATATCGTCGCGCGTGAAATCTAAGCGACTCCCTTCACCGCTCCAGCCCTCCCCAAAACCTGACCCTCCGCCGCCCGTTTAGCCCGCCTCGCGCCAGAAGCGGCAGGCGTTTTTGCTGGTGGCGAAGCTTGCCCACTTGTCGGGCTCGGCCAGCTTACGCGCGATTTGCGCCATCACGTCGGGCGGCTCGCATTTCCGGTTGCGCGTCTGGCCCGGACGGTGCGAATAGCCGCCCTTGTGCGCCGCTTCGTGCACATAGGTCGCCACCAGAGCGCCCAGCGGCCGGTCGAGCCGATAGCGATTGAGCATGATCGAACGATCACCGGTGCGCTTGTCGAAGCACTGCTCTCGTAGGCGAGGTTGCCGCCGAATTCGGCGCTTTTCCGAGCCTTTGCGCCGCCCCTTGTATCAATATGCAGGCCCGCAAAGGCACCGCGGATCGCCGCCGTGGCCTCCACCGGATCAAACTCGCGCCAATAGCGGTTCCCCTTCACCCAGCGCGGTGGCAGTGCGGCGTGGAACGCGGCAAGCTCGGCTGTAAACTGCGGCGCACTGACAATATCGATCGCGACCGGCGCGCCCGATCCGAGCTTGGTGCGATCTTCGGGGGAAAGCTTGCCTGCCCGGTCAACCGAAGCAAAGCAGATGCTGGCATTCTTGCCCGAGCCGCACAATCGGCCAGCCGCAGGATCGGCCGCTGCACTCGCTACGCCGGCAGAGCGAGGTGCTTGGCGCCGAACACCGATTGCCAGCTCTCGATCTCGTCCACCACCGCCTCGTCGAGCGCGTGCATCAGGTCGGCGGCGGCGGCGTAAGTGAGCGCGCTTTCGTCGCCCGACAGCAGCAATGTGATGCGCGCCTCGATCTCGCCCAGCTTCTCGGCTGCCACCCGCGAGATCGCGCCGAAGCGTTCGAAGTCGCCGAAATAGCGGATCCCGGCAAGGTTGGCGCCGAGCGTCGGAAAAGCGACACCGCAGAAGGTGAGCAGCGGCGAGAGATCATCGGCAAGGTGCTTGGGCACCACGCCGGCCATCCCGCCCAGCTTGCACAGCAGATAGGCCGAAACGGAGGCCACCGCGAGCGCGAAGCAGGTCTCCGCCGCGCGGTCGAGCCCGTGGTGCACAGCCTCGAGCCGGTGCGCCTTGGCCTCGTGATAGGCGCGCTGGGCGCTGACTTACGGCAGCGCAACACCTGCAAGACCTGCGCGCAGATAGGCGCGGGTAAGACGCACGCGCGGCAGCCCGACCGCGCGCAGGCCATGGCGGGCAACGTGCTCGGGCCACTCGGCCCGCGCTCCGCCCCCGCCCTTGCGCGGCCAGCGGCCGGTGGGGCGGGCCACGCCCAGCAGCAGCAGCCCCGGCGCATGGCGCAGATATTCGGCCACGCGCCGCAACTCGAACCAGCGCCGGTGCCAGCCGAGCCGCGATCCGGCTGCTGTCAGCGCCAGAATGCCGACCAGCAGCAGCAGTTCGACCGCGGCGAAGGCCCACTTGGTCTCGCTGAGGCCGGCAGGCAGGTAGGCCAGCCCGACGATCACAGCGAGCGCGGCGAGCACGAAATTGACGCACATCCCGCTGCGATAGGCATCGGCCAGACGGCTGGCGATACCGTCGGCCCAGGCGAACATCGGCAGCACCTCGTCACGCAGCCGTCCGGTGACGCGGGCATCACCATCCGGCATGGTGCTTGCGGCCTGCAACAATCCGGCGGCGCTGCCTGAGTCAATCGCATCGGGCGCCTCGTAATCGATCCGCAAGGAGCCGAACGCCCCGCCGCCTCCGCCGAACAGGCGCTCGATCCGGCGGTAGAACCCGAACGCGCGGCTGCTGCGGCCACGCCATACTTCGCGCGCCAGCAGCTCAGGCTGCCAGCCCTCGGCCACCACGGCGGCGCGGATGATTGTTTCGAGCAGCGCATCGTCAGGCGCGGTACCGGGGGCGCGAGCGGCCAGATGGCCAAGCTCTTCGGGCCGGGTGAGGATCGACCAGCCCTCGGGCGCAGCGGGATCGATCAGCAGCACCGGTGTGCCCATAGCCAGCGCGGTGGTGACGGTGTGGCCGGTGCCGCCCGGCAGGTTGGCCACCTTCCCGTCCCACACCGCGACCACCAGATCGGTGCGCTCGATCATCACGCGGCCTGCCAGCGCGACATTGTCCGACGCCAGCGCCTCGAAGGTGCGCGCCGCCGCCGCGTTGCCGGGATCGGCGAGGCTGGCAAGCCACAGCGCCTCGACCTCGGCGTCGTGATCGGCCAATTCGAACAGATGGGCCTCGGCCGTGATCGCCCGGATCGCCGCGGCGCGCGCCTCGACCGCCGGGTCGGCGGCGGCCTGCCCGCGGCACAAGGCTGCGGCATCCACGGGCGTGACCGGATGAGCGTTGATCGCGAGATTGAGCTCAGCCCCGAACGGCAGCGGTACCACCAGCTCCCAGCCGCGCGCCAGAGCCAGCCGCGCGGCGACCTGATCGGTGCCGTCGACCAGCAGGCTGTGCAGCCGCAAAGCACCGCGCGGCCCCGGCAGGGCGGCAGTGATCGCATCAATCCGCGCAAACAGCCGGTCTAGCGCCGCCTCGATCGCGGCAGCATGGGCCGAGAACGAGGGATTGGTGGCGCGGTGGCCGGTAATGCCGAGCGCCAGATGGGGCTGCCAGCTGGCTGCGCCTGGCAAGAAATCGGGGGCCGCACTGGGCATGGAGGGCATGGGCAGATCGTCTCCTCGCCGGCCGGAGCCGCACTCGCGCCAAGTCTCTAACGCGCCCGCACCGCTGCTTACAAGCGCACAAAGCAACGGTTTGACGCTCCAGCGGGAAAAGCGCATCATCGCTGGCCGGGAATGCTGGCGGGGGAGCGGGTCGATGCCGGGTCGGATTGCCATGTGGCTTAGCATGATGCTGGGACTGGCATTGGCGCTTGCCGTGCCCGCCACGGCGCAGGACTTGGTACCCTACACCTACGACGATCGTACCGAAGGCGACCTCCTCAAACCGGCGCTGCAGGACAAGCCGGCGGAACGGATTGCCGCCGAACAGGCCCTCGCCGACACTGCCGAGGCGGTCTGCAACACCGGCGATCTGGCCGGCTGCACCGCGCTGGGCCGCGCCTTCATGCATGGCGAAGGCCGCCCGCAGAACCGCCCGGTAGCCGAATTGCTGCTGCGGCAGGCTTGTGACGGCGCCGAGGCCGCAGGCTGCCTGGCGCTCGGCCAGCTGTTCCGCTCGACCCTCGATCCCGCCGTGCTTGCGAACGGAACACTGGCGCTCGCCCGCGCCTGCCGGCTCGGCAATCTGGACGCCTGCGCCGAGGAAGCCGAGGCCGTCGCCCGGGGCAACACCCCCTTCGACGACAACCGCGAGGCCGCCAACGCGCTGCGCCGCTCGGCCTGCGACAAGGGCAGCGTGAGCGCGTGCCGCGCGCTCGGCTCGGCGCTGGCGAGTAGCCAGGATCCCGCCGGCCGCGGAGAGGGACTGGGCTTGCTCGAACGCACCTGCCGTGCCGGCGACGGGCGGGCCTGCGGGCGGATCCTGTCGGAGTTGCGCAACACAACCCCGCCGCGCACCGCGCTCGCGCTGGAGATGGCCGAAAGCGGTTGCCGGGCCAATGTCCCCTATCTGTGCGAAGAACTGGCGCAGCTGCTGTTCGTACAGGGCAGCGGCCCAGGCGAAAGCCGCACGGCAGCGCTGGCCGCATACGACCGCGCCTGCGCGCTCAGCAGCGTGTCGTGCAGCACACCTGCCGCGATCCGATCCCGGCCGAAGCTTGTCGAGAGCTGCCGCGCCGGCACGCAGGCCGACTGCATCGCGCTGGGGCGGCTCTATGCATCCGAAGGCTCGGTGCTCTACGCTCAGGAGGAAGCGGTGACACTGCTGGGCGGGGCCTGCGAGAGCGGTCAGACCGAAGCCTGCGACGATGCAGTCTTTGCGCTGCGCCCGGAAACGCCCGAACAGCAAGCCCAGGCAATGCACTGGCTCGATCTGGGCTGCGCGGGCGGCGAGGCTGAGGACTGCCACAGGATCAGCGACCTGTTGCTCGACGGAGAGGGCGTCGCGGAGGATCGGCCACGCGGCTATGCGGCGCTGGCGAGGGCCTGCGACCTCGGGCGGGCCTTTAGCTGCGACAGGCTCGATATGTATGCCATGAGCGACCCCGATGTGCCGATGGTGGCGGTCGATGTCCGCTACGGACCGCCGCTGAGCGCCGAGGAGCAGGCCGAACTTGACCGCCGCGAAGCCGAGGCAAAGGAGGAGGCCGAGGCCCGGCGTTGCCTCTCGTCCGAAGTCGCGTTCCGCAGCCTGGTCTATACCGATACGATTTGCCATCCCTCGATCGGGGGCATCACCTTCGGCCGCCTGGCCAATGCCGGAGAAGCGCCGTGGCAGGCGCTGCTGTGGCGGCCGGAACGGATGAAGGGCCGCACGCTGACAGACGGGGAGCAGGTGGAATGTGGCGGCGCGCTGATCCGCGAAGGCTGGATCCTCACCGCCGCGCATTGCGTGATCGACGCCAAGCGTCGCCTGACGCTGACACCTTGGCACAAGGTCCGGCTCGGGGTGTTCGATATTCGTGAGGCGGACGGTGTCGAATTCGGCATCCGGCGGGTCTTTGCCCACCCGAGCTATCACGAGCCCAGCCGCACCTTTGACATCGCACTGGTGGAGCTGGAAACGCGCCGCCGGGTGAGGGTCGGCACGCCCCAGACGATCAAGCCGATCCTGCTCGAGGGGACCACAAGCCGGCAGCGTAGCCTGAAGGCTGGCGATCCGGCCTATGTCTTCGGTTGGGGCAATACCACCTTCGGAGGCCAATCGAGCGCGCGCCTCAAGGTGGCCAAGCTGGCGCTGGAGGAAGCCGCAAAATGCGAAGGCCGCAACCGCCTGTCCGGCTATCTCCTCGGCTCGATCATATGTGCCAGCGCGCCCGACCGGTCACAGGCCTGCGACGGCGACAGCGGCGGCCCGCTGGTCAGCTACGAAGGACGGGCGGCCATCATCGGTGTCGTGAGCGCCGGGACCGATTGCGGCCGGACCCGCGTCCCGACGCGCTATACCCGCGTGTCGAAAATGATGGACTGGATCGAAAAGGTGCTGGCAGGGCGGGAGGCCCCGATCGCCCCGCGCTGAGCGCAGGAGCGGCAAGGTGTGGCCCGGCAAATGGCCGGGCCACACCCGCATTGAACGATTACTCGGCAGCCGGAGCCGCTTCACCGTCAGCCGGAGCCGCCGGAGCGGCCGGGCCGACCGGATTGTTGTTCGGGTCGGTTTCCGCAGCCCCGTCGGTCGCAGCCTGCAGCGCAGCCGCATCGTCGGTCGCGGTGGCATCGGCGGCAGGCGCGGTTTCGGCGGCAGGCGCGGTTTCGGTGGCGGCCGGTTCGGCTTCCGGCTCAGGCGCGGTATTGCCGCTGCAGGCAGCCAGCGTCAGCGCGGTAGCGGCGAGCGCACCGAAGGTCAGAGTCTTCTTCATGAGCAATTTCCCCTTCTTAGTCCCAAGTCGGACGCGAAGGACGTATCACGATGCCAGCCGGGAAAGCAATTCCTCAAACTTGGGTGCGCTACGCAACGGATCGAGCAGGGGATCGTTGGAGACCAGAAGCAGCCCCGGATCACGCTTGGCATAGGCCAGCTCCATCCGCTCGAGCGCCTCGGCAGTGCTGCCGCGCTGTGCCAGCACCTGTGCCTGCTGGTAAAGCGCCGCCTCGCCGTAATCGGCGACCAGCTTGGCATAGGCCGCGTCCGCCTCGGCGGTATTGCCCAGCCGGTGCGTGACGATGGCGGTCAGCGTGAGCGCGAACTGCTCCACTCGCTCTTCTTTCGCAGCGGACAGCGCGCCTGCCGTATCGCCCTGCATCAAGAGCGCGATGGCAATCGCATATTTGGCACTCGCCAGACTGGGATTGAGCGCCAGCGCGCGCTGCATCTGCGTGATGGTGGCAGGATAATCATGCGCGAACAGGGCAATGAAGCCCGCCGACCGAAAGGCGCGGGCGTTGAGGGGGTCAAGCTGGATCACCCGTCCGATCATGTCGGCAGCCCTGGTGTGCTCGTCGCCATAGGCATAGAAAGTCGCAGCCTGCCGCAGCACATCGGCATCACCGGGCGCAAGCTTTTCGGCCGCGCGGTAATGCGGCCTGGCGGCTGCGCGGCGCAGCTGGCCGTTGTTGAGCGCAAAGCCGAGCGCAAGGTGCCCCTGCGCCAGACGATCCTCGAGCGCAATCGCACGCTCGGCGGCGACAATCGCCTCCCCATAGAGCCGCCCGACCTGACCCGAATCGCTCTCGGTATTGGCTATGCCGGCCAGCATCGTCGAGCGCATCGCGTGGGCCATGGCATAGTCGGGATCGATCGCGATCGCCGTGTCGAACTGGGCCAGCGCAGCGCGGTCGGTCTCGTTGCCGGCAGACAGATCATACAGCGCATGGCCGCGCAGAAAGGCCTCGTAGGCAGCGACATCCTGCGTCCCGCCGATCTGCTGCTGCGCCGCGGCGGCGCGCTCCGCCTCGCTCGCGCCGGCGAACTCGGCGACCAGTGCGACCGCGACCGTCTGGGCGATCTCGGACTGCACCGCGAAGACATCCTTCAGCGCGCGATCATAGCTTTCGCCCCACTGCACCTCGCCGTTCGCGACCGCCACCAGCTCGGCCGAGACGCGCATTTGGGTTTCATCGCGCTGCACCGAGCCGTGCAGGATGTGATCGACCCCGAGTTTGCGGCCGATGGCGAATTCATCCTCCCCCTCGATCGCGCCCGAGGAGGTCGGCGCGGCCACCCGAAGCCGCGGATTGCGCACCAGCACCGCGCGCAACTCGTTGGACAGGCCATTGGAGAACCACGCCTTGCTGACATCGCCGGTGAGATTGCGGAAGGGCAGTACCACCATCGAGATCGCTTTGGTCTCGCTGCTCCCCAGCAGGCCCGACTGCCACAGGCCTACAAGCCCTACCCCGCCCGCCAGCGTGGCCCCGCCGATGATCAAGGTGCGGCGCGAGAGCGCAAGTCCGGCTGCCGGAGGCGCAGCCGGAGCGGCTGACGGCGGAACCGTGAAGGGGACGGGCGGCTCGTTGACGACACCGCGCCGCCCTGTCCGGGCGCGCACCCCCGCGAGGATCCGCCCTGCCAGCGCATCGCCCGGATCGCCCGACCAGCCGGAAATGTCGAGCAGCTGGAACTGGCGGAAACCGAGCGGCGCCATGGTGCCATCCAGCGACAGCGGCACCAGACACCCGCGCTCGCGCCCGCGCTGCGCCTCGTCGCGCACCCAGTGCGAAGCCACCGAGGTCTGCGACCACAGGACAGCCACACAATCGGCGGATTCAAGCCGGTCTTCCGTAGTGGCGAGATAGTTCTCCCCGCCCTCGAGCCGGCCATCCCACCACAGGTCAAAACCGGCTGCTTCCAGCAGCGCGATCACGGGGCGTGCGCGCTCGAGATCGGTGCGCGAATAGCTCAGGAAAACCGACGGGTTCCGCTCTGCCGGAGCATCTCCGTTATCGCCCGCCATTGCCCCGTTTTCCTCATCCATGCTGCACAGTTACATCGAAACCGGACATCCAGCAAAGGCGAAGGAGAGGGGCGCGCGCTATTCGTCGGCGAGGCAGCCGGGCGTGCCTTCGCGCGGCGCCTCGTAGGTAGCCCAATCGCTTCCGGCTCCGCTGTCCGCTCCGGGGCTTGCGGGAGGACCGGCAGGGCCGGGCCGCTCGCCCTGCCGCAAGCGGTGAAGGTGCGCCTTGGCGATCATATTGGCGGAAACCGGCGCGGTTACAAACAGGAACAGCGAGACCAGCACTTCGTGGGTGGTCCATTCGCCCTTCACCAGCTGGAAAAAAGCAATCGAGCCCGCCAGCATCGCCCCCAGCCCCAGCGTCGAGGCCTTGGTCGGCCCGTGCAGCCGCTCCATCAGCGAAGGCAGGCGCACCAGCCCCCAGCTGCCGATCAGCGCAAAACTGGCCCCGAGCACGATCAGCCCGCTCGCCAGCCATTCGCCAAAAGGCGCCGCGCCGCTCATTCGACGATGTCTCCGCGCAGCAGGAACTTGGCGAAGGCGACCGTGCCGACAAAGCCGACCAGCGCCAGCAGCAGCGCCGCCTCAAAGCTGGTGCCATCACCGCTGGCGATCCCGGCGAGCACGATCAGCCCGATCACGTTGATCACCATCGTATCGAGAGCGAGGATGCGGTCCTCAGGGCCCGGCCCCTTGAGCAACCGCCACAGGTTCATCGCCAGCGCGATCCCGAGCGCGGCAAAGCCGAAGCCGAGAGCACAAGAGATCATCGGAAGATCTCCTTGAGCCGCGTTTCGTAACGCGCCTTGACCTTAGCGATTTCGGCTGCCGGATCAGGGGCGTGGAGCGCGTGCACCAGCAGATAGCGCCCGCAGGCCGAAACATCGGCCGAGACCGTGCCGGGGGTGAGGCTGATCGTCCCGGCAAACACCGTGATCGCCTCGGGGCTGGCGAGCTCGAGCGGGATCGTCAGCCATGCGGGCCGCAGATCGCGGTTCGGCTTGAACAGGATGACCGCGGCGACCTCGAAATTGGCGGCGATGATGTCGCGGATCACGAGGCCAAGATAGGCGATCGCGGGCAGGAAGCGCAGGCGCGGGCGTCCGGGCCACCAGG
>JBKDUW010000022.1:0-8161 GCA_046339235.1 Erythrobacteraceae bacterium
CTGAGCGGCCCGCATCTCACTGATGACGAGCGCGCCTTCTTCCGCGAGGCTGATCCGGCAGGCTACATCCTGTTCGGGCGCAATTGCGTGGACCCTGCACAGCTGCGCGCCCTGACCGACGATCTCCGCGCGATCCACGGGCGCGATCATCTGCTGGTCTCGATCGATCAAGAAGGCGGGCGGGTGGCACGGCTGCGGCCGCCGCATTGGTCGCCCTATCCCTGCGGCGAAGCCTTTGCGAAGCTCTATGACATAGCACCGGCGAGCGCGATCCAGGCAGCCCGCGACAATGCCACGGCGATGGCTTTGGAGCTGTCGGCGATGGGGATTACAGTCGATTACCACCCGCCGCTCGATCTCCGGCTGCCTGACGCGCATGACGTGATCGGCGACCGCGCCTTCGGCAGCGATCCGGTGCAGGTGGCGGCTTTGGGCAGAGCCATCCTCGAAGGGCTGGCAGCAGGCGGGGTGACGGGGTGCATCAAGCACATGCCCGGCCATGGCCGCACCGATGTCGACACCCACAAGGCGCTGCCAACAGTGACCGCGAGTGCAGCCGAGCTGGAGGATGACCTCGTCCCCTTCCGTACCCTTAATCAGGCGCTTATCGGCATGACCGGGCATCTTGTCTTCACCGCGTGGGATGCCGAAAACCCGGCGACACTCTCGCCCACCATCATCCATGACATCATCCGCGGTGAAATCGGCTTTGACGGTCTGCTGCTGACCGACGACATCGATATGAAAGCGCTCGGCGGCACCATCCCCGAACGCGCCGCCCGCGCCCATGCGGCCGGATGCGATATTATCCTGAATTGCTGGGCGAAAATGGCTGACATGGAGGGCATCTGCAATGTGCTCCCGGCCATATCGGAGGCAACCGCTGTAAGGCTCGACCGCGCGCTGGCGCCCACCCGTATCGCGCCTGCCATCGCGCCCGAGCAGGCCGAACTTCTCGCCAAGCGCGATGCCTTGCTGGCGCTCGCCGGAACGCCGGCATGAGCGACGCTGACATCCCCTTCATGTTCCCGCCCGAATCCGCCAAGGGCGACGCCGACGCGCTCTATCTCGCGATTGATGGCTGGGAAGGGCCGCTCGACCTGCTGCTCGATCTGGCGCGGCGGCAAAAGGTCGATCTCAGGCAAATCTCGATCCTCGCGCTGGTGGACCAGTATCTCGGCTATATCGAGCGTGCTGGCGCGATGAAGCTCGAACTGGCCGCGGATTACCTCGTGATGGCGGCCTGGCTGGCCTATCTCAAATCGGCACTGCTGCTGCCCAAGGACGAGCAGGAAGACCCAACCCCCGAAGACTTGGCGCTGCGCCTGCAATTGCGCCTGCAACGCCTCGGGGCGATGCGCGAGGTGGCCGCGCGGCTGATGGGGCGCGACCGGATCGGGCGCGACGTGTTTGTGCGCGGCGCGCCCGAAGGCCTGCGCACCGATCGCAAGACCCTGTGGCGCAGCGATATGTTCGCGCTGATCCAGGCCTATGGGCAGGTTAAAGCGCGCACGGCCCCGCGCATCTATCACGTCGCCAATCGCCCGGTGATGACCTTGGATTCGGCGCTCGAGCGGGTTTCGGCGATGCTCGGGGTGACGCTCGAATGGATGGAAATCCGGGATTTTCTCCCGCCCCACGCCTCGCCCGAACTCAAGCGCTCGGCGCTGGCCTCGTCCTTTGTCGCCGCGCTAGAACTGGCGAAGCGCGGCACGGCGGAGATTGATCAGGCGGCGGCGTTTGCCCCCTTGCGCATCCGGCGGTGGAAGGCGGGCGCCGCCCAAGGACTCATGGCGTGAAGGAGGGCGGCGTGAACGAAGGCGCAGGGCCCGGCACGCTCGAACGGGCGGTGGAGGCGACGCTGTTTGCTGCCGATGAGCCGCTGAGCGTGGAGACGCTCGCTGCCCATCTCGGAGGGCTCGAGCCGGGCGACGTGCGCGCGGCGCTCGCCGCGCTGGAAGCGCTCTATGCGCAGCGCGGGGTGCATCTGGTCGAGCGGGGCAGGCGCTGGCATTTCGAAACCGCGCCAGATCTTGCGCACCTGCTGCGCCGCGAGAAGGAGCAGGTCCGCCGCCTCAGCCGTGCCGCCACCGAGGTGCTGGCGATCATCGCCTATCACGAGCCGGTCAGCCGCGCCGAGATCGAAGCGATCCGCGGTGTGCAGACCAGTGCGGGGACGCTCGACGTGCTGATGGAGGCGGGCTGGGTCCGTCTCGCTGGCCGGCGCGAGGTGCCGGGGCGTCCGGTGATCTATGCCACCACACCCGAGTTCCTCGACCATTTCGGGCTCGAATCGCGCAAGGATCTGCCCGGCATCGACGAATTGCGCGCCGCCGGCCTGCTCGATCCGGTCGACGAGGCGATGGAAGCCGCGATGAGGTTATATTCTGACGAAGACGACGATCAGGACGCAAATTTGGCGGACTGACTCGCAATTGACGCGGGCTTGTCTTAAACATGGCGCTATTCGGCGCTGGCCACTGCCCCGGCCATGCGGCATCCCTTCGCCCTCGCCGCCGCAGATCAGGAGTTGAGACAATGGGTTTTGGTTCGCTTTGGCACTGGATCATCGTGCTTGTGATCGTGCTGGTGCTGTTCGGCCGCGGCCGCATCTCGGAGATGATGGGCGATTTCGGCAAGGGCATTTCGAGCTTCAAGAAGGGCCTCAACGAGACCGAGGATACGGTCAACAAGGCCGTGCGGCTCGATCCGCCGGCTGCTCCGGCCGAGACCCCCGCAGCCCAGCCTGCTCCGGCCGACAAGACCGACACCACCGGCGCTTGATCCGTCGCTCGCTTGAGGAGGCGGCGCGGCCGCACCTGACATGTTCGATATCGGCGTTGGAGAACTTCTGGTCATCCTGATCGTCGCGGTCATTGTGATCGGACCGAAGGATTTGCCGCTGGCGATGCGCACCGCAGGGCGCTGGATCGGCAAGTTGCGCCGTGTCTCCGCCCATTTCCGCTCCGGCATCGACGCGATGGTGCGCGAGGCCGAGCTGGAGGACATGGAGAAGAAGTGGAAGGCGCAGAACGAGGAAATCATGCGCCGCTCTGCCTCGCTTACCGAAGCCGAAGCTGGAGCGCCGGTGATGACCGGGCCTCCCCCGATCAATACGGCGCCGGTCGAGCCGCCGAGCGCCGCGCCCGCCACGCCGCCACTGCCGCCGTCCGAGCCTATGTCTTCATTCCTAGCCCAGCCTCTGAAAGCCGCCAGCGTCAAAGTCGGCAGCGAGGCGATTGCGCCCGAGGCCGAACCGCTGCGCGAGCCGATGCTTCCCGCAAGGCCGCACACAGGCGAAGATGATGTTTGACGTCAAGGATATCGACGAGACCCGCGCACCGCTGCTCGATCACCTGATCGAACTGCGCACGCGCGTTATCCGCGCGCTGCTGGCGCTGGGGGTGGGCTTTGGGATCTGCCTCTATTTTGCCGACGAGATCCTCGGTCTACTGATATTTCCGCTCAAGCAGGCCTTCCCGGAAGGCGAGGGCCAGCTGATCTTCACCAAGCTGCCCGAGGTGTTCTTCGTCGAACTGAAAGTCGCGCTGTTTGCCGGCTTCATGGTGAGCTTTCCAGTGATCGCCAACCAGCTCTGGGCGTTTGTCGCGCCTGGGCTCTATGCGCGCGAGAAGAAGGCGTTTCTGCCGTTCCTGTTCGCCACTCCGGTATTGTTCGGTGCCGGCGCGGCGCTGGCCTATTTCATCGTCATGCCGACCGCGTTCAAATTCTTCCTCGGCTTTGGCGGGGAGGCGGGCGGGTTGAAGGTGCAGGCCTTGCCGAGCGCAGGGGAATATCTGGGCCTCGTGATGCAGTTCATCCTCGCCTTCGGGATCACCTTCCTGCTGCCGGTACTGCTGCTGCTGCTGCACCGTGCCGGGATCATCACCCGCGCGCAGATGGTAGCGGCGCGGCGCTATGTGATCGTCGGTATCTTCATCATCGCCGCGATTGTGACCCCGCCCGATCCCGGCTCGCAGATCATTCTGGCGATCCCGCTGTGGCTCCTGTTCGAAGCCTCGCTGGTGCTGATGCGGATGCAGGAAGGCGCGGTCGCGGCCGACAAGGCGGCGCGCGAAGCGGAGCAGACGGCGGCGGAGTAACTACTCCCCGCGCACCTTCACACCGCCGATCCACACCTGAATGACCTGCGTGCTGCGGATCTCGTCGGGCGAAGCGAGTAGCGGATCGCGATCGACCAGCAGGAAATCAGCGCGCTCACCGGGCACCAGCCGCCCGAAACGGCCCTCGGCAAATCCGGCGAAGGCGGCGTCCGAGGTGAATCCGGCCAGCGCCGTCTCGCGGCTGACCGTTTCCTGCGGGAACCAGCCGCCGAAGGGTTCGCCCTTGGCGTCGGTGCGGCTGATCGCGGCAGCGATCCCGGCGAAGGGATCAGCCGGCTCCACCGGCGCGTCCGAGCCGAAGGCCAGCCGCCCGCCGACTGTCATCACCGACCGCCACGGATAGGCGCCATCGAGCCGGTCCGGCCCCAGCCGCGCCTCGGCCATCAGCCGGTCAGAGGTCTGGTGGAGCGGCTGCATCGAGGCGATGATGCCATGCTTGCCCAGCCGCGAAAGATCGGCAGGATCGATGATCTGCGCGTGCTCGATCCGCCAGCGCCGGTCACCCTTGTAGCTTTCCGAAAGCTCTTCGATCGCAGCCAGCACTTCGGCATTGGCGGCGTCACCGATGGCGTGCACGGCACTCTGGAAATTGTCCATGCTGGCGCGGCTCATCAGATTGCGCAGCTGCGCCGGCGTGAGCAACGGCAGGCCCTTGGCGCCCGGATCGTCGTGATAGGGCGCCTTGAGCACCGCCCCGCGCGAACCGAGCGCGCCGTCGAGAAAAAGCTTGATCCCGCCCATCCGCAGGCGGTCGTCATAGAGCCAGCCGGTCGGCTCCGGCCCGGCTATCAATTCCAGCGTGTCGAAGCTGTCGGCATAGGACATGATGCGGATCGTCAGGCGCCCGGTGTCGCCAGCGCGGCGGAACGTGGCCCAGTCGGGCGCCTTGGTGCCCATGTCGGCGACCGCGGTAACGCCCTTAGCCAGCAGCACTTTCTGCGCAGCGGCGAAGGCGAGGTCGCGGTCCTCGGGGCGCGGGGCGGGGACAGCCTTGCCGACCAGCGGGACGGCATTGTCGACAAACACGCCCGCAGGCGCGCCCTTGGCATCGCGGATGATCTTGCCGCCCGACGGATCGGGCGTCTTGGCGGTGACGCCTGCGGTGGTGATGGCCAGCGTGTTGCCCCAGTTGGCGTGATTATCCGCGCGTTCGAGCCACACCGGGCGATCGGCCACCACGGCGTCAAGCTCGGCGGCGGTGGGGAAGCGGCCAAGGCCCCACTTTTCCTGATTCCACCCGCGCCCGAGAATCCACGGACGGCCCGGATTGTCTTGCGCAAAGGCCTTGATCTTCGCCAGCGCGTCCTCGAGCGATGTGGTGTCCGACAGGTCGAGCGTGAGCGCGCCAAAGCCGATATCCATCACGTGGACATGGGCGTCGATCATCCCGGGGATCAGCACGCGGCCCTTGCCGTCGAGCCGGTAATCGACCTTCGGACGCGCCTCGCCGCGCGCGAGCACGGCCACAACCTTGCCGTCCTCGTCGAACACCAGGCCGGTGAAGCGCTTGACCTTGCCGTCCTCGCCAATCGTCACGCCGTCGACATTATCGACCAGCGTATCGGCCAGGGCAGGGACGGCCAGCGCAAGGAGCGAGGTGGCGGCGAGCGCCGTGACAGCAAAACGCAATTTTCTCATCCTTCTTCGGGAACATGGCGCGGCAGGCGGGTGATGAGCGCGGAGGTATCCTTGCGCCCGCCGCCTGCGGCCTGAACATCGGCATAGAATTGATCGACCAGCGCCGTCACCGGCGCGGCAAGACCAAGGCGGCGCGCTTCGGCGAGCGCATAGCCCAGATCCTTGCGCATCCAGTCGATCGCGAAGCCGAAATCGAACTGGTCCGCCGTCATGGTCGGCCAGCGATTGTCCATTTGCCAGCTTTGCGCCGCGCCACCCGAGATCGCCTCGTAGGTCTTGGCAAGATCAAGCCCCGCTGCCTCGGCCAGCCGCACTGCTTCGGACAGGCCTGCAAGCACGCCCGCGATGCACATCTGGTTGGCCATCTTGGCGGTCTGCCCGGCGCCGGCCGGGCCCACATGAACAATCGCCTTGGCGTAGGCCTGCATGATGGGCTGCGCACGGGCGAGAGCAGCGGCGGTGCCGCCGCACATGATCGCGAGCTTGCCATTGACCGCGCCCGCCTCGCCGCCGCTGACCGGCCCATCGACAAAGCCGATTGCCTTGGCGCCGCAAGCCTCGGCCAGTGCGCGTGCCATATCGGCCGAGGTGGTGGTGTGATCGACCAGCAGCGCGCCTGCTGCCATCGCGCCCAGTACGCCGTCCGCGCCCAAGGTGACTTGCGCCAGATCCTCGTCATTGCCGACGCAGGTGAAGACGATATCGCGCCCGCGCGCCGCCTCGGCGATCGTGGTCGCAAAGGTGACGGCCAGCCCCTCGGTGGCCCAGGCCTCGCGCCATTTCGCGGCGCGCTCGGGCGAGCGGTTATAGGCGGTCACGGCATATCCGGCGCGGGCAAGGTGGCCCGCCATCGGCCCGCCCATCACGCCCAGACCGATAAAGGCGATTGTCGGTTGTTCACTCATGGCCGCGGTGCCTATCGCGTTGCTGCGCGCTTGCCAACGCCTGCGCCGATGCGAAATCCGCAAGCCAGCGATTGCCCTTGTGCGCGTGAGCCTCTAATCGCCGCCGCACTAT
This sequence comes from Erythrobacteraceae bacterium, assembly GCA_046339235.1. Taxonomy (GTDB): domain Bacteria; phylum Pseudomonadota; class Alphaproteobacteria; order Sphingomonadales; family Sphingomonadaceae; genus Erythrobacter. Next base: position 6,780 of record JBKDUW010000022.1, read on the forward strand.
GTCAACGCAGCCTGCATCATTCAGCCCCAAGGGTGCCGCCGCTTCGCCGGCTGACCTGACCATCGACGACGTGCGCGCCGCTGCTGCCCGGATTGGCGGCGCGGTGGTCAATACCCCGATGATGCATTCGATTACCCTGTCGGAAATCACCGGCGCGGATATCTGGCTGAAGTTCGAAAATCTGCAGTTCACTGCCGCCTACAAGGAGCGCGGGGCGCTCAATGCGCTGCTGCAACTGACCGACGAGCAACGTTCGCGCGGCGTGATCGCGGCTTCGGCGGGCAATCACTCGCAAGGCCTCAGCTATCACGGCACCCGTCTGGGCGTGCCGGTCACCATCGTCATGCCGAAGCCTACGCCGACGGTGAAGGTGATGCAGACCGAAAGCGTCGGCGGCAAGGTGCTGCTCGAAGGCGAAACCTTCGATGAAGCCTATGCTTTTGCCCGCAAGCTCGAAGTCGAACTCGGGCTGACCTTCGTCCACCCCTTCGATGATCCGCATGTGGCTGCCGGCGCGGGCACGGTCGCGCTCGAGATGCTCGAGGTGATGCCCGATCTCGAGTGCATCGTCACCCCGATCGGCGGAGGCGGTCTGATTTCGGGCATGGCGACCGTCGCCAAGGCGCATGATCCTTCGATCGAAGTGGTCGGCGTGCAGGCCGCGCTGTTCCCTTCGATGTTCGACCGGATCAAGGGCGCGAGCCTGCCGTGCGGCGGGGATACTTTGGCAGAAGGCATCGCGGTCAAGGTGCCGGGTGATTTCACGTCAAAGGTGATTGCCGAGCGGGTCGACGACATCCTGCTGGTCGATGAACCCGCGCTCGAGAAGGCGGTGGCGCTGCTGCTCCAGATCGAAAAGACCGTGGTTGAAGGCGCGGGCGCGGCCGGGCTCGCGGCGGTTCTGAGCAATCCCGAGCGTTTTGCGGGCAAGACCATTGGCCTCGTGCTGTGCGGCGGCAATATCGATACCCGTCTGCTGGCCAATGTGCTGCTGCGCGATCTCGCCCGCCAAGGCCGCCTCGCGCGCCTGCGCATCACACTCCAGGATCGTCCCGGCGCGCTGTTCCGGGTGATGCGTCTGTTTGACGAGCACAACGTCAACATAATCGAGATCTATCACCAGCGGATCTTCACCACGCTGCCGGCCAAGGGCCTGATCACCGACATCGAATGCGAGTCGCGCGATGACGAGCAGTTCGACCGGCTGGTCGAAGTTCTGCGCGCGCACGGCTAGTTGGGGAAGCTGGTCGAACTGGGCTGAACCGCCCCGCCAAGCGGATTTGCGCGTGCGGAGACCGAGTTTGCACCATTTCCGCAGCATCATGCACGGGTGATTTCGCAGATCGCTGGATATTTCACACTCTTTCATGGTTAAGAGACTT
>JBKDUW010000023.1:0-25190 GCA_046339235.1 Erythrobacteraceae bacterium
GAAAACGCGTTGTTGCAGGTAAGTGATGCCATCGCGCCCGCCCCGGATCACTCCTGCACTGTCGAAAGCGCCTCCGGTGGCAAGTTCGAAGATTGCGCTCACCGCTTGCGCACTGTTCGGCGTGTAGATCGCGTGCGTGCCCGGCGCGAATTGCGAAGGAGCGTTGAACGCCTGTGCGTAGCTATCAACCGTGTTCAGCGCCGCACCGAAAACACCGCTGTTGAGCAGACCGGAACTGACCGAGAGGAGATCGCGGGTGCGTATCTGCGCTTTCAAATCCGTCTGAGGTGCCAAGCCGCCGACTCGCCACTGAGGCACCAAGGTAGATGCGAGGTCATCGACCGAGAGAAATCCGTCATCTTCAGCCGCAGCCATCAAAACACAGGTGAAGCTTTTAGTACCTGACGCGAGAGCTTCTCCTCGGTCTGCGCGGCCGCCATTGGCATATTGTTCAAGCACCATGCGACCGTCATGAATGATCACTACGGCCCGTGCGCCAGACGAAAGAGCGTAGTCCGCGGCGGACTGATAAGCGAGGGTCGCCCCGGGACTGGGCGTCGGTGTTGGCGTCGGAGTTGGTGTCGGTGATGGTGATGGAGAGGGGCTCGGCACGCTTACGGGAGGCCCTGGGGCACCATCCTCGCCCCCGCAGGCGGCTAGTGCAACCGACACGGCAAGGCATAGCCCGCCTGCCCAAATCGAGACCGGCTTCATTGATCATACTCCATCTGCGTAAGCTGTTCAGACAACTCGTGTTGCCCGGCTGGGGTATGAATACCCACCTGCGCGACCGGATAAATCTGGGCAGCAATAGGATCGGGCGCTAACGGCGTTGGCTGATCGTGTTCATCCTGCATAAAGACGAACATGCCCGCCCGCATGGTCACAGATCCTTGAGGAAGGCAAACAGGCCATCAACGAGCAACTTGAGGTCGTCCGGTGCGAGGTTTCGCCCGTCATCCAACGTGGTATGATGCAGTGGCTGATAACCCACTAACCCCACGGCGCTCTGATAACCGGCCCGCCTGACCAGCACGATTTCGCCAACAGCGCTTGGCGAGTCCAGGGCCACTATCGACAGTTCCAGGCGCGTGGGGAGCGCCGCCCCAATCGCATCGAGCAGTTCCCTGCTAGCGGCCAACCCGCGTCCAGCGATCGCGGCCCCGACTTCGCTTTCCCCCTTTGCGCCGAAGGCGATTTCACGAGCCGACAGGTTCGCACCCAGATGCAACCACAATCTGGTGCTTGCCGGGTCCAGGCCGGGCGCGGCCTGAGCCAGTTTCATCCCAGCCCCGCCCAACTCGTGATGACTGGTAAAGACCAGCCGGACAGGCAGGTCAGGACGCGCCGCAGCAAGCTGCTCGCCTAGCAGCACTGCCGCAGCAATGCCGGGTCCTCGTTCCGCTGCGGCGATGAACCAACCGTTGAGCGGCGTCGAGATCACGACTGATGGCTGATCGGCAGGTCCAGTCGAGGCAATCAGATTGGCCGCACTCGTCACCCGTTCCTCGCCGTCGAGCACTACGCGAACCGGGCCGCCAAGCATGGCCTCGAGAGCCTTGGCGTGCTTGGCACCAACCAGAAGCATCGGCTTCTTCGGCAATCCATCCAGACTTTCTCCTTTCTCGTTGACACGAACGTTTAGGGCTACGACTTCGCCGCTTGGATGCTCGGTGATAAGAATGAAGGCAGCTGCATCCGATGCTGCGATCGCCTGACGCAGCGGGCGTGCAGCGGGTGTATAGATGGAGGCATTTCTTTCGTAAGGCACTGTGACTAGGGCGATATCACCCGCGTGCGCCTGATCTATCCGCGCCAACCTGCCTTGCAGCCCATTGGGGCCAGTGAAAGTAAGCGGCCAAAGGGCAAAGGCGTCCGCAATCTTTGTGTTGGCGGCTTCAATCAGGATCTTGCGCGGTTGCTGGTGCAGGAGAGGGACCTGCTGGTAAGAAACCGTAAAGCCCGCTTTGGTCAGGCGTTCTGCGAGCGCATCCTGCATGGCCTTTGACCCAACACCCCCGGTTCGATGCGGGCCGAACCGTATGTAGTCGTTCATGAGTTGCGAGAGGCTTGTGCTACCTGTGGCGCGCTGATCCTCGGCGGCACGCGGTGCTGCGTCCAGTGGATTGGCTGCCAGAAAGTCGAGCACGAGAGCCGCAATGGCATCGGGTCTGTCTTCGAACAAAAAATGCTTGGTTCCGCTGATCTTGACCGCCCGCCAGATGTGTTCCTGTGCAAAGAGAGTCCTGAACAAATCAAATTGACCGGGGTGCAGTCGATCTGCATCCTCCGAGAAGGCGACAAGTACGGGAATTTCGAGCTTGCCAAGCGCCTTTCGCACTTGCGCATTTTCGCTCGCACCCGGGTCCACCGGTGTGCGCGGGATCAATGCGCTCATTTGCCTGACCCCGCTCTGGAATTCACCGCTTGGGTAGGGAGCCATGAATCCGCGGGCAATCTCAGCATCCAAAGGCTGCGACACTTGCGCTCCGATAACCTTGTCGACCTCAACCAGCGGCACGGTTCGCAAAAGCTCGATCCATCGATCGAAACCGGCCTTGAAACGGGGCGTTTCGATGTCGGTCCCATCGTTTATGCTGGTATTGAAGGCTACAAGACGGGAGAAGATCCGGGGATTGTCGGCGAGGATCGGCAGACCTATCAGACCGCCCCAGTCATGCACCGCAAGCGTGATCCGCGTCTCCCCGAGACCAACGATAAATGCCTCGACCGCTGCGCGATGGCGCGCATAGGTATAGTCTTCCATTCTGGCAGGTTTGTCTGATCGACCATAGCCAATGAGGTCCGGCGCGATCACACGATATCCTCGCGCCGCCAAAGCTGAGATCAGATGACGGTAGAGAAACGACCAACTCGGCTGTCCGTGCAATAGGACGATGACATCGCCATCCCGTGGGCCTTCATCGACATAATGCATCCGAACTGTCGTTCCACCCCAAGGGACGTCTGTGAAGTTTGGAGCGAAATCATATTCAGGAAGATTTTCAAAACGTTCGTCCGGCGTGCGGAGCACTTCAGACTGCGCCATGGAGGCGGCGGCTGCAGTCGACGATGAAACACAGGCTGAAATCAGTATCACGTACAATGAAATGATACGATGTAATTTGATAATCATCGTCTTTTCTCAATATTTCTCAGGCCGAATGTATGTCTCACATGCTTAATGTCCATGAATTTGAGACTTTCGATTTGAAGGAATCAGTTCTGAGGATTGCCTCTGAGCCGTTCTCCTAGGCTTCTCAATTAAGCGGAGTGATCAAAGGAGGACGCCAGTACCGATCAAGCAACGCCGCTTCTGGGCGATAAGCACGCAAGACCAAACGGAACGGGCCGTCGACGATGGGAAGCCAAAGCCCGCTGCCACTGGCAGGTTGCACCGGAGCTGCGATAACTGTGCCACCATTGTGCAGCCCTGGCGTGGTGCTTCCGACAGCAAAACGGTCCAGCGGGTTCTCGACAAAGAAGTAGCGGCCATCCGGCTCACCGCGATAGGCACTGAGCGACCAGAATGCATCGACGGGAGGCGGCACGCCAAAGTCGATCCGATAGGTACGCCCGGGCACCAGCGGCGCCCCGGCCGCATCCTTGATGGCTGTAAGGTATACCGCTTCGGATTCCGGTAGAGCTCCTAGCCCAGACAAAGCCACAGCCGCGCGGAACTGTTCGTTTGTGCCAAAGCGTGCGATGGTCTGATCAGGCCAATGCCAACCATTCACTATCCTGCCATGACCAGTAATGTCGCCGATATGCGTGGCATCGAGCATCGCCACAGCCTGCATCCAGGCCTCCTCCGCTTCGGACTTCGGCGCAACAGCGCTGCCAATGCCGAAGCGGCGATGATTTCTGGCGCGACGCTGCATTGGCGCACTCGCCGCGGTGCGCGATAGCACCGCGTTGACCACTTCGCGAAGGCCCCCCTTCGTACTCCCAGTGCCGACCAAGAGCGAGGGCACGTGGTCGGCACCCACGACATTGAGGCCAATCTGCGCCTGCACAGCTTGCGCTGCTGCGAGGTCTTCGGCCCCGTTGACCGCTGTACGCACCAGCAGCCACCCGTCGGCACCGGGCAAGCGAAGCAGGCGGCGATCCGATGGTGTCTCGCCGCGCCAGTCGGGTCCTACGATTCTCAAACGTCCGGTCGCGGCAGAACGCCCTGTCGAACTTTCAACCGCTAGAACATCGGAATCCATGCCCATCAGCGCAGCGCTGACATAGCGCCCGGCATTGACCGGAACATCGACATCGGCATGCGCGCCGCCAGCAAGGTCCAGCCAACAGGACGAATAGAGCGTATCGTTATTCGGCATCGTGACGCCGCGATTGCTGTGATCGCTCAGCATTCGGCGGTGACCAAAACGATTGCGCGCAGGAGCCGCTGCCGCAAGGCGTGCCATCTCCGCGATCGAGAATGCGAAGAGAGCGGCTTCAAATGCGGCGCGGGCAAGACCACCATTTTCGGTCCTCGCCCACACGGGCATGGCAAGGGACGCAGTGAGCCCGCCAAGCAATGTTCGCCGGTCGATCACCTGCTCTTCTCCGAGGCTGGCCGGAACGCATATACCCCATTGCGCGGATTGGGCAGCGGAAGGTGCTGGAACGGCTCGGGGAGACGCCCTAACTTGCGCTCACTAAGCCAGTGCGCATGCGCGAGGCTTTTGGTCGGGACATAGACCCATCCGTCGCTCGAAATGGAGGGTGTGGAGTCGCTCTCTGCACCGAGCGGCGCGGATGAAACAAGCCTGCCGTCAATGCCGTCGAGTACGATCAAGCGGTGCGCCTTCGGGAACGGGATACCTGCCACCCTCGGCCCATAGGTCGCAGTGACATAAATTCGCCGCGATGCTGCGCCGATAGCGACACTGTCGAAGACGCCGTGTTCAAAGCCCTCCGCCTTCGCGATGTCGTCGCCTGTGCGCTGCCACAGCAGTTCACCATTAGTGCCTCGGTCTTGAAAAGCCGACACATTGCCGCCTGCCATCAGCACAACGCGTCCGTCGGGGAACACCAGCGGCGAGGCAGCGGCCACACCATCGCGCTTGACGCGCCATCGAATTCTGCAACTTGCGGTGTCGATTGCGAACAGTTCGCCAGCCGCTGCTGTATAAAGCGATGCGCCATCAGCTGAGATGGCGGGACTCGTGTCGCTGTTCGCGCCGATTTCAGTCTTGCAGGCTATGCGGAAACGGCCTCGGTGATCGAGATCAAGCCCATAGAGCAAGCCGATCTTGCCGTCGCGACTGTTGGCGGCGATGAAGATCCGGCCGCTTTCCGGCACCACAGCCGGCACATCCTTGATGACTATGCCGTACCCGAAAAAATTGTCGATGAGGCGGGGCAGATAATCAGCGCCAACTCCGGCCTCCAATTGTCCGGGTGCGTCGGTCGGCGTTATCGGCCCACGTGGATAGGGCGCTGCTGGCAACGCAAATGGCTTTGTGCGCAACCGCCCCGTCGCCGGGTCATATATGCGCACATTGCCAGCATAGTCAGCAACCAAGAGACCGCCATCAATGCTCCACGTCAGGGCAGAAGTCTCCGACGGAATAGTGCGCCGCCAGACAATCTTTCCTGTCCGGTCGAACCGGAAAAGCCTCTCTGTGTCGGCGATAAAGATGCCGCCTTTGCCATCGATAGCTAGCGAGGTGAGCGCAGCGCCGACTTCGCTACTGCACCAGCGCACGGCCCCGGTTTTGGACTCAAGCGCCCAGAGATGGCAACCGCGATAGACCCCCGTCGGTTTGTCATTGGCGTTGTAACTGTGCGTGAACAGCAGGTCACCATCGATTGCCACGAAGGTGCCGATTGGAACGTCGGGACCATGGAACCAGGCAGGCTCCAGTTGGTCAGGCGCAGCGCCTCCGACGTGGTCGCTATTGCTCGGGTCGGCATGGCGGACAGGCCAGTCGGCAGTATCCACCGCCATCAGTGCCAGCGCGCTACCAAGACCAAGTAGCTTCAACGTCATGCCACAACCACAAGTGCAGCCGCGAGCGCGTCATCGTGAACCTTTCGGCCGAGTGCTTCCGCGCTAGCCGCGTCGCGCTCGGCTAAGGCAGTGCGCATCGCCTTCCAGCAGAGCAAAGCCTCCTGGCGCAGATTGTCGCTAGTAAAGCCCAGCGGCCCGAAATAGTCCGGAGCGCCAAAGCGAATGTCTTCAACCATCCGCATCAACCGAGGGCTCCGCGCTGCCTGCCCTACCGCACGGCCAATCCTGAGCGTTTGTAGGAAAAATTCGCGCGGCGAGTATCCATCATTCAGCATAGCCTCCAGTTTCGCGATCTTGTCATCGATCTTAGCGAGGTCAGCGTCGGTGCGCCGGCTGCAGGCCAGACGGCAGGCAACGCCGAAAAGTGAAGCGCTCGAGGCGACGGCATCAAGGGCTTCATCGTCAGACAGACGCGTAATTGTGGCGCCTTTCATGGGCTCAATATGAACGACTGACCGTGCTTCCAGGATCCGAAGCGCTTCACGGACTGGGCCACGACTAACCTTGAAGCGATCCGCCAGATCCTGTTCACGCAGCCGATCACCAGGAAGCAAAACCCGGGCTTCGAGCAGCCGCATGACTTGTTGCGCGACCTCTTCGGCCGAAACCCGCCGCTTCGGCGTGCTTGAACGGGCAGCTTTGGCGTTTCCGCTCATGGGTTTGTAGCTTTCAATTGCTGGAGCAAAGATTCTTTCCTCCATTCTGTGGCCGATGCAATCGACACAGGTCTTTGGAGCGAATTCGCGTCGGTAGCGTCGAAACCATGTCGATGTCCAAGGCGGCTTGCCGATGAGTTGGTGACGGGACTCAATACAATGACACCGTATCTCTCATGAACCGATCCTCGCCTTCGCTGAAGCGCGCTCGCAAATAGTGAGCCACGCCTCGACATCTCGCCGCCAACTACCGTTGATGTCCGGACGATGCGCCATCGTTCAATTCCGCGCACCACAAAGCCCTTCCAGAATGATCCCGACACGGTCACAATTCCTTACGTCTCAAAGTAGTGTTTTGGATTTCTATTCGAGGCGAGGTTGGCGATCAAAAGCGATAGCGAGCGTCGAGTCCGATCAAGCGTCGCGGGTTGAGCCGCTGTGTGATTACCAGATCATAGACAACATACTGGTATAGCAACGCATTGTATGCAAAGAGCGCCAAAGTAAGATTATCAAATTCCGCCCCCATCCGAAGGTCAAGGAGCGAAATGGTGTCAATCGGTGATTGATACGGACCGAGCGCAGCTGGTTGGCGCAACGGCGTTCCAGGCGGTGTGAGTTCATTCAAACCTCCCCAGGCACCCTGATAGTTGGCGTTGAAGAACAAGGTAGTTTTGGAAGCAACCGGTGCGCGCAGGTTGAATGTACCCGATGCGATCCAGTTGGGAACCTGAGGAAGCTGTGCTCCATCAAACGGCCCACTCGTGATCTCACCGTCCTGCCTCGAACCGGAAAACGTAAGTCGCGCTCTGACATTGCCCATTGACCAGGTCGCCGTGGTCTCAGCCTCAAGGCCCCACGCTCGCGCTGTGCCTGCATTGAGCAGGAAGGGCGTGGAAGCGGTCGGACAAGCAGGAAAACCCGGCGAGCAGCCGTTGACCGCACCAATGATAATATCATCAAAGTTCGTCCGGTAGGCCGCAAGATTGACGTAGAGCCAAGGCGCGATGTTGCCCTTTGCACCCACCTCGTAAGTGATAGTGGTCTCGTTACCGTACGATTCAGGAATCGGAACCGGCTGACGCGGATCGCCAAGATTGAAGTTGAAGCCGCCGACGCGATATCCCGTGCCGACCTTCCCGAACAGCAGCCAATCATCGCCGGGCTTGAAGCCAAGCGTCGCGCCCCAAACAAGGTTATCGTTGTCAAATCTGTCGTCGAGATTGAAACGGGTCGGCCCAGGTGCGCCGGTAACCCGATCAAACTGGGCAGAGGCAATCACCTTCTCGTCGCGCGTGTAACGCAGCTCGGCGTCAAGGGTTAACCAGTCAGTGAAATCATAACTGGCCGATCCATAAGCCGCGATCGAGTTGTATTCGAGCTTGCCATCGGTGCGAGTGCCGGGGATTGGCTCGTTGAGCGCGGTGCCGGTCAGCTGCTCGTAAGTGGTATTCTGGTCGAGATACTCAACGCCCAGCAACCAGTTGAAACCACTGATTTTCTCACCCGTGAGATAGAGGTTCTGATACCAGTTGCGGGTGCGATCGAAATCCGACCTCGACAAGTTCGGATTGGCACCGCGATTCTGACCTTGTGCGTTGAGCAGTGCCAATGTGGGAGGATCGATTGTGTCCTGATCGAATTGGAAAAAGGAAGTACGTTTGCGATAGCTCGACACACTGGTGAGCGTAGCGAAACCGAGGTCAAATTCGGCGGACAGGATATGCATTTGCACGTCTTGAAATGCCCGTGGCGGCGTATTCCAGGGATATTCATAGGGATCCTGCACATACCCGATGGGGAAGGCGGGTGTCGCGCCAGGACGAATGAATGCGCGAAACGTCACTGAAGGGATTTCGGCGTCCTGAAACTCACCAAGATAGCGGATGTCCACATTGTCGGTGGCGTAGCGGATTTGTCCGCGGACCACTGTACTCTTGTGGCGATCATAATACACGTCGTTGTTGGGATTGAAGAAAAAGCCCCTGTCCTGGTCGATCCGGTCGACCCCCACGCGCACAGCGAGCGTATCAGTGAGCGGCTCGTTCCAGACTGCTTGGGCGCGCATGGCGTTGGTTTCGAAACCATAGTTGAGATCGATGAAACCCTCCCGGCGCATTGCGGGTTCGGCCGTCACAAAATTGACCGCACCACCAACGGCGTTCCGACCATACAGCGCGCCCTGTGGACCGCGCAGGACCTCAACCCGGCCGATATCAAACAGGTCGATACCGGTGGCGTTGCGCCCCCCTAGAAAACCCCCGCCAATGTATACGCCGTTACGAAACAGACCGACCGAGGGTTCGGCATTGGTACCGCGTGCCGTGCTGGAGGCGCGGATCGAGGTCTCAGAATTGAGCTGACTTGTGGTGTTGAAGAACCGCACACCGGGCGCATTCTGTAGGATGGCCTGAACGGTCGTTATCGAACCACGGTCGATCAGCGATTGGGCATCGATCACAGTCGCCGACACAGGGACGTCACGAAGGCGCTCTTCACGACGCCGTGCGGTTACGACGATATCGCCTTCATTGACCTTCGCCTCGGCCTCGGCCTTAGCTCCTGTGACACCTTCCTCGACCGGCGCAGTTTGCGCCAATGCCGTCCCACTAACGCCCGCCATCAGTGACACAAATGTCGCCGCCCAAGCACTTGCCTTCATGAATCGCCTCCCAGATTCCAGCCTCATTGATTGGGCTGGCTTTACACATCCATCGGCAATGATGACTAGATTGTCAACAATTCTATCGCGCGACGCTAGTGGAAGAATCCGGGGCATAGCGCCGCCTCAACTTTGCCATCGCGGCGATCCAGCGGTCAGGGTCTTCTGCTTTCTGACACATGTAATGCCTCACCTCGGCATGCGGAAGAATGAGAAACCGATTGGCCATCACGCCCTCAATGGCGGCGTTCGCGACGGCGTCAGCAGTCAGGACGCCATTTAGTTCAGCACCAAAGGAGACCTTGCCATCCGTCATTGCTGTCGCGACTGCCTGCGGCGCCAGCACAGATACCCCAATGCCGCGATCACGATGAGCGATTGCCAGGCTCTCGGCAAAACCAATGGCGGCATGTTTGGTTGAGGCATAAACTGAACTGCCGATCATCGTCAGCAGGCCAGCGGCTGATACCGTTTGAAGTAAGTGCCCTTGCCCGCGTGCGAGCATCGACGGCAAGACGGCCCGCGCCGCGCGCACATGAGCCATGACGTTGATTTCCCACGCATGTTGCCAGATTACGTCAGTGGTCTGTTGCGGATCGTCGAAATCCGGATCAAGGGGCAAGAAACCAGCATTCGAGCAAAAGATATCTATTGGCCCGTATGTGCGCGAGCAATCATCAACGAGATCCAACAAGGCACCCGCATCGGCGACGTCGACCATTTGGGCACTTCCACCGATCTCGTCTGCAACGCTTCGGGCAGCGGCAATGTCGCGGTCGGCGATGACGATATGGGCCGCCCCCGCTAGCGCGAAGCGCCGCGCCAACGCCGCACCGATCCCGCCCCCACCGCCAGTGATTGCAATAAGCTTGCCTTTCGGATCCATCGTCCCCGCCCTCCCGTTCCGGGCGTCACGCATCGATCGGCCCTTGCACTGTGCGTAAAGCAATGCGATGCAGTGCTGATGACGCTATTGTCAACAATATATGCGATCGCGATGGCAGCCTCGTCGGGAGGCGGAGAAGATCATCCGGCTTGGGCCGAGCGTTGCACGCAGGCCCGTGCCTATTCGGCAGAGCGGCGTGGAACTACTCTGCTGGTCGTGGCCGATGGCAAGACTGTATGCGCCGCCCATCAGGACAACACACCGCAGGAACTGTGGTCCGGAACCAAAAGCATCGTCACATTGCTTGCTGTGATGGCGGTTGATGACGGGCTGCTTGCGCTTGATGAGCCTGTCTCTGACACCATAGGCGAGTGGCGCTCCAATCCCGCGAAAGCTGGGATCACCATAAGGCAGCTGCTAACGATGACATCGGGCATCCCAAGCCAAGTTGGCATGCCACCGGGTTTCGTAGAGAGCCTAACAGTGGTTCCTAGCCATTCTGTCGGCGAGCGCTTCCTCTATGGTCCAGCACCTTATCAGGTCTTCGGTGAACTCCTTCGCCGGAAGCTTTCCGTTGGCAGCACGCCAGAGACGATCCGAAGCTACGCCAACAGACGTCTCTTCGTCCCGCTCGAAATCACCGGCCTCGTTTGGCGCAATGGACGTGATGGCAATCCCCTGATGCCACAAGGGATCAGCTTGACCGGGCATGACTGGGCAAAGATCGGAGCGCTTGTCGAAGGTGGTGGATGCGTCGGCGGCAAATGCTACCTTTCCAGCGAGGCGCTGAACGAACTGTTCAAGGGCTCCGCTGCCAATCCCGCTTACGGTGTCGGCTGGTGGTTGCCCCGGAGCACGAGCAGCGGCGATCCCATTACCGCGACATTTGATCTTGCGGAGAATAGCGAAGTCGTCCCCACCGATCTGGTTGCATCAGCCGGTGCCGGCGGCCAGCGCCTTTATGTAATTCCCTCTCGCAACCTTGTAATCGTGCGCCAAGCTTCTCTTGATGTTGCTTCACTACGCTCTGGGCGGGCTGCCAGCGAGGACGAAAGCAAGCGCTGGTCCGATGCTGTGTTCTTGGCTCTGTTGCTTGGGGAAGACTCTACATCAAATCGAGGGAGCTAGCGGGGGAAGGTCACTGCCGGAGTGCATTCTACTATCTAGCGCCCTCAAAGCCCCACATACCGAAAAGCACAAATGCGGCATTTTCCAGTCCGAGCTAGGAAGAGCCGTTCAGGAACCGGCACAGTTGCTGAATGTCGGGCTTCGGCAATTAACCTGCCGCTGAACCAGCTGCGCTGGAACGGCATGAAAGTCCCAAGCCCAGACATTTGGGTCAATTGCCAGCTCTGTCCGCTTTCAGGCGATCGACATCCGAGCTGATACGTCCGAAATGATGGCGCAAAGCAGATCTCGGCTCTTGCCGACATTCCCCTCGACTTCCCGCGCACCGCAAGCATTGGTGCCGTCACTGAATCGCGGCGCCTGAGCAGCCGCTTCCCCGACGCCGGAAGCGTAGCGGGGCTCAGGCTGGTGGGGGCAGCGGTGATCGCTGCTCCGATCAGGAGAACCAACAATGACAAGCACCAATGCCATGCCCGAGGCAGCAACTCTCGCCGCCAACGGAGATGAAAGCTCGGCCTCCTCAAGGGCTTCCAGGAGGCGTCTGAGATGCGCCTCAGTGTCAAATCATAAGCAGGACAAGACTGCGGCTAGGGCTGCCACTGTCCGGAGAAAGATGGGCAAGGACAATGCGGATAATGCGCATGCCAGTGAGGCCGAGCTAGAAGCTGTGGCGATCGAGCCAACCGACTTCCCCCGCCAAACCAAGGCATCGGCGGTCGAGGCGTTGCTGACCCGCGAGGGCGGCTCCAGCCTCGCCGCACTATGTGAGGCGACCGGCTGGCAGCCGCATACCTGCCGTGCCTTCCTTACCGGCCTCAGGAAGAAGGGCAGAGATGTATTCCGCGCCAGCGACAAGGAAGGCAAGTCGATCTACCTGATCGCACCGGTTCGATCGAATGCACCAGCGCCCGCCACGGAGCAGACCGAGGCGGAGAGCAACTGATGGGTCGGCGGGCTCTGATGACCCTTGGGCGGCTCGAGGAGCTTGGTCCGGCTGAACTGAAAGAGGAGTGGGCGCGCTGCCATGGCGCGCTCGCACCGTCCGTCACGCCGGACCTGCTGCGCCTCGGCATCGCCTACACACTGCAAGAGAAGAAGCAGCGTGGGCTCAGCCGCGAGAGCAAGCGGCTGCTCCGACAGGCGGTTGCGATAGACCAGCAGGACAATGCCGCGGCAATACCTGCTCGCCGCCTCTCACCCGGCACGCGGTTGGTCCGCGACTGGCATGGCATCGGCCACACGGTCACCGTGCTGGACGATGGCTTCGAGTATGGTGGCCAGACATGGCGATCGCTCACCGCGATCGCCAAGGCCATCACCGGCACCCACCGCAACGGTCCAAGGTTCTTCGACCTTACCGGAGACGCCGCATGAAGCCGCTGCGCTGCGCGGTCTATACCCGCAAGTCGACAGAGGACGGTCTGGAGCAGGAGTTCAACAGCCTCGATGCCCAGCGCGAGGCATGCGAAGCCTATATCCTGAGCCAACGCCATGAGGGCTGGTCGCTGGTACCCACCCACTACGATGACGGCGGGTTCTCCGGCGGTAACATGGAGCGCCCCGGCATGAAGGCGCTGCTGGCCGATGTCGATGCAGGGCTGGTGGATGTGATCGTAGTCTACAAGGTGGACCGGCTAACTCGCAGCCTCGCGGACTTCGCGAAGATCGTCGAGCGGCTCGATGCCAAGCAGGCGAGCTTTGTGAGCGTCACGCAGGCGTTCAATACCACCACCAGCATGGGCCGCCTAACGCTCAACGTCCTGCTCAGCTTTGCCCAGTTCGAGCGCGAGGTCACCGGCGAGCGCATCCGTGACAAGATCGCCGCCTCCAAGAAGAAGGGGCTGTGGATGGGCGGGCCGGTGCCGCTTGGCTACCAGGTGATCGAACGCAAGCTGGTACCGGTCCCCGAGGAAGCCGAGCGGGTGCGCACCATCATGCGGCGCTACATCGCCTCGACATCCGCCAACCAGTTGATCGCTCAACTGGACGGGGAGGGGATCAGGACCAAGGTCCAGCACCGCACCAGTGGACCGCACAAGGGTGGGATCCCATTCAAGAGAGGCAGCCTGTTCCACCTGCTCGCCAACCCGATCTATCGCGGCAAGATCGTGCACAAGGGCAAAGTATTCGATGGCGAGCAAGAGGCCATCGTCGATGAAGAGCTGTGGAACGCTGTGCAGGCACGACTGCAGGAGAAGGCGCCGCCACGAAAGCGCAAGAGCAATGATCCGCAGGAGGCGATGCTGCGCGGGTTGCTCATCGATCCCGAGGGCCGGCCGATGGTGCCGACCTACACCAAGAAGGGAACTCGGCGTTACGCCTACTATGAGACCCGCAAGGATATGGCGGCGAAGGAGGAGGCGGCTGCTCCGACCCGCATCGCGCAGGCCAGCATCGAGCGTCACCTTATCAGCTATCTGGCCGCCCTGCTGGAAGATGAGCATGCGCTGCGGCGCCTTACCAAGCTGGAGGACGCGAGCCAGCTTACTGCGCTGTTCGATGCCGCAAGGCTGCGCAGATTGGAACTGGAGCATCCTGCAACCCGCGATGAGACCGTCCGGGCGTTGATTGCCAGCGTCGCGTTTGGGGCGAGCAACTTGCGCATCAGCATCAACCTGCTGACGCTTGGGTCGATCGGTGAAGCGCCGCTCGAACTGCCGCTTCCCGAGCGCAAGCCGTTCCGCGAAGCCAAGCTGCGGATCGATACTACCGCTTCCACTGATCAGATAGATCGCAAGCTGGTCAGTCTGATCGCCGAGGCGATGGAGGTTCGGGAGCTGGTGCTGGCCTCGCCTGAGCTCAGTCTCAACCAGCTCGGCAAGCGCGAGGGGCGCTGCCGCACCCAGCTTGGCAAGCTGTTCCGGCTCTCATGGCTTAGCCCGCGCATCACCGAAGCGATTATCGACGGCCGCCAGCCCGTGCGGCTCGATCGCCGAACCCTGCTCGAGGCCGATCTTCCCCTCTGCTGGCATTCGCAACAGCGGATGCTGGGGTTCGCTGCCTGACGCAGCGCGACCGCACTTGCGGTCAGTTTTTTCCGGACAGAGATATGGGGACAAAGAAGCCGAATGACCCGGCTCTTTTTTGCGTGCTCTGGCACAGGCTGGGCTTCAGCTGACGCCAGAATGCCGCAGAACTGCGCCACTTTCGAGGCGCAGTCTGCCCGTAGGCCGAATCTTGATTTCGGGATAAACTGTTTGGTGCGGTCGAGAAGACTCGAACTTCCACGGGCTTTCGCCCACAACGACCTCAACGTTGCGCGTCTACCAATTCCGCCACGACCGCACTCGGGTTTGTCGGGGCTGCCAAGTGCTGGCCCCGCGGTAGGAGCGCGCCCCTAGCAAGGGGTCGGCAGGCGTGCAAGCGCATTTGATCAAGGGGGCTGCGCGCGGGCGAAAAAAGTCGCCTGCGGCTATGCGCTGTCAGTTCGGCGCCCAGCCGATATCGGCGAAGGCCGCGCCCGGCGGGATGTTGGCGATCGCCTCGGTCACATTGACGCTTTCGCCCGGTGCCAGCGCGCGCTTGGCAGGGACGACCACCCAGTCACCCACCGGCCGCTCGCGTGCGTCGATGAACACCACCAGAAGGTTGGGCACATTGAGCGTCTCGCGCGCGGTGTTGCTGATCGTGCCGCGCACGCGGAAGATCTTCTCGCCGCTGTCGAGCGTTTCGCTGCGCTGTTCCTCGCGCG
Source organism: Erythrobacteraceae bacterium (assembly GCA_046339235.1). Taxonomy (GTDB): domain Bacteria; phylum Pseudomonadota; class Alphaproteobacteria; order Sphingomonadales; family Sphingomonadaceae; genus Erythrobacter. The sequence goes on from JBKDUW010000023.1 coordinate 15,031, forward strand.
GGAAATCGAGCTCCAGCCCGGGCTGGCCGATGCCGAAGGTGGGGCGTTGCAGCGGCAGCCAGTCGGGGAGCGGCAGGCCTGAGTAATTCACGGCAAGCACCGTGCCCGTCGCCAGCAGCGCGAAGATCGCCGCGGCGATGGTCCACATCTTGAGCGTGTTGCGCCGCCGGGTGAAAGGTGCGCGGTAATCGAATTGCGAGACGCCGCCCTCGTCCTCGCCCGGCTCGTCCTCGAACGGAGGTTCGGGCTCGTCCATTCCCGGAGCCGCGGTTTCGGTGAGCGGCGGGGGCGTTTCGGCGGCGGGCGCCTCTTCGCTGCGCGTCTGCTGCGCGAGGCCGCGGCGCAGCGCACGCACGGCGATCGTGGCCTGCTCGTCCGGATTGCCGGCAGCCTCGCTCGCTTCGGCCGTGCGCCAGTGGTTGATCGAGGGGCCATCGGCTGGCGGCGGCGCGGGCGCGGCGGTGACGGGCGGGCGGGGCTCCGGCTTGGGCGCGGAAACGGGCTGGGGTGCCGACGGGGCAGGATCGGGCTGCGGCGCAGGCGATGCCGGTTCGGGCGCGGCCTGATCCAGCGCATCATGCAGCTCGAGTTCGAGCGGTTCCTGGAACCAGCTGTGCTTGCATTTCGCGCAGCGCACGGTGCGGCCTTCGCTGCCGATGGCAGAATCCGGCACGGCGTAGCGGGTACCGCAGGCTGGGCAGGCGATGATCATGTCAGCTTGGGCAATAGTCCTCGCACCGTCCGGCACAAGAGCAGGCGCCGCAAACGGAGCCAAATCGGTGCTTTTTTCCACACTGGGGGTTAGCTATAGGCGCCAATGCGATGTTCGACTTCCCCCTTTCCGGCCGTGCTGTTAGGTGCGCGGGATGATTGATCGCCTCGCCGAGATCGTGAAATTCGACAATGTCGGGCTGCGCTACGGCACGGATGCCGAGGTGCTGAGCAACCTCAGCTTCACGCTCTACCCCGGCAGCTTCTACTTCCTCACCGGTGCGAGCGGGGCGGGCAAGACCAGTCTGTTGAAGCTGCTCTACCTCGCCCAGCGGCCTTCGCGCGGGGCGATCCGGATGTTCGGGCAGGATCTGATGACGATGCCGCGCGAGCGTCTGCCTGATCTGCGGCGGCGGCTGGGCGTGGTGTTCCAGAACTTCCGGCTGGTGCCGCATCTGACCGCCTTCGATAATGTCGCGCTGCCGCTGAGGCTGGCGGGCGCGGACGAGGCGCGGGTGGTCAAGGCGGTCTCTGACATGCTCGAATGGGTCGGCCTGGCGCACCGCGCGCAGGCGATTCCGGCGACCATGTCGGGCGGAGAGCAGCAGCGCGTTGCCATCGCCCGGGCGGTGATCGCGCGGCCCAAGATGCTGATCGCCGACGAGCCGACCGGCAACGTCGATCCCGACATGGCCTTGAAGCTGCTGCGCCTGTTCGAGGCGCTCAACAACCGCGTCCGCACGACGGTGGTGGTGGCGACCCACGATGTCCACCTTTTGAAGAAGGTGCCGGATTCGCTGATCATGCGCCTCAACAAGGGTCAGCTGTCCGATCCCACCGGCGCGCTGCGCTATCCGCCGCGCCCGTCGTCGTCCCTGTTCGGCGGGGAGAGCGGCGCATGAACATCCCCCCGCTGCCCGAAGCGCCCGAGGTCGAGGCACCCGAGGACGAGGCTGGCGCCGCGCCCGCACCGCAGGCCAAGCGCGCCGCCCGCCTGCTGCCCCAGCCGCGCATGGGCGGGCTGATGCCGGGGGTGATCGCGATCCTGATCGCGCTGGTGGTGATCGCGGCTGCGGGCGGGCTGGTGCTGCGCAATCTCGCCGACAACGCCCGCGCCGATCTGGCAGCAGCGGTGACCGTGCAGGTGATCGAGCCCAACCCCGATCTGCGCACAGCGCGCGGCAAAGCGGTGGTCGGGGTGCTGCAGGATATGGAGCTGGTGCGCGCGGTGCGGCTGGTGCCGGAAGACGAGCTGACCGCGCTGCTCGAACCTTGGCTCGGCACGGCGGCAAACAGCGGCGATGTGCCGATCCCGGTGCTGGTCGATGTCGAACTGGTGCGCCGCGCCACGCCCGCCGAGATCGCCCAGCTGGCCGCTGCGCTCGAGGGCGAGGTGCCCGGCGCAAGGGTCGATGCGCAGAGCGACTGGCTGCGGCCGGTCTACCGCGCGCTTGCGGCGCTGCAATGGCTGGCGCTCGGGCTGCTCGGCCTCGTCGCGCTGGCGACCGCTGCGGCTGTGTGGCTCGCCTCGCGCAACGCGCTGGGACAGGCGCGCGAGACGGTCGAGATCCTCCACCTGCTTGGCGGGACGGACCGGCAGATCACCCGCATCTTCCTAGGTACGGTGCTGCGCGAGGCGGCCTTCGGGGCGCTTGTCGGCACGATGCTGGGGCTGGGGGCGATCTGGCTGCTGGGCCAGCAATTCGCGGCGCTCGATAGCGGCATGGCCGGCGGCGGCGGGCTGGGGCCGGCCGACTGGCTGGTGATCGCCGCCGTGCCGGTGATCGGCGTGCTGCTGGCGCTCGCCACCGCACGCATGACCATTGCGCTCGCCCTCAAGGGCATGCTCTAGGGGCGATCATGATCCGGCGCGTGCTTTCCTTGATGTTTCTTGCCTGGGCGATCGGCTTCCTGTGGTTCGTGGTCGCGCTGCCGCGTCCGGCGAAAACAGCTGCGGTGACCGACGCGGTGATTGTCCCAACCGGCGGGGCCGGCCGGATCGCGCGCGGGCTCGAGGTGCTGGACAAGCAGCTGGCGAAAAAGATGCTGGTCAGCGGGGTCGATCCCGAAGTGAAGCCGGGCGAATTTGCCGCCGAATTCGGAGTCTCGTCCGAGGAAATGGCGTGCTGCGTGACGCTCGGCTTTGCCGCGGTCGACACCCGCTCCAACGCCGCCGAAACAGCCAAGTGGGTGGCGCAGAACGAGGTGCGTTCTTTGCGCCTGGTGACCACCGACTGGCATATGCGCCGCGCCGCGGGCGAGCTTGACCGGACGCTGCCCGATCATGTCACCGTGATCCGCGATGCTGTGTCCTCGCGCCCCGATCTGGGCACGCTGTTCCTTGAATATCACAAGCTGCTCGCCAGCCGCGCGGCGGGGCTGGCGGACCTTTGAACACGCTCATCGCGGCCCTGCGCAGCCTTGCCTTCTATGCGCTGTTCTATGGCGGCAGCGTGTTTCTGGTCTCGGCCGCGGTGGCGGCGATTGTGGCGTACCGGCCGTGGCTCGCCCAGGTGGTGGCGAAGTGGGGCGGGTGGCACTTGTGGTGTGTGGAGCATGTGCTCGGCATCGAGGTGGTGCTCGACGGCGCGCTGCCCGAAGGCCGGGTGCTTATCGCGGTCAAGCACGAGAGCTTTTTCGAGGCGATCGACACCCCGCGCCTGTTCACCCACCCGGCGGTGTTCGCCAAGCACGAGCTGTTCGCGATCCCCGCCTGGGGCTATTCGGCGCTGACCTATGGCCTGATCCCGGTGGCGCGCGAAAAGGGCGCGAAGACCTTGCGTGAGATGCTGTCGCTGGCAAAGCAGCGGCTGGACGAGGGCCGCCCGCTGGTGATCTTCCCCGAAGGCACGCGCGTGGCGCACGGCACGCAGCCGCCGCTGCAGGCGGGGTTTGCGGGCATCTACAAGCTGCTCAAGCTGCCGGTGGTGCCGATCGCGGTGGATAGCGGGGCGACCTATCACCACGTGATCAAGCGGAGGGGGCGGATCACCTACAAGGTCGGAGCCAAGATCCCGGCGGGCCTGCCGCGCGAGGAGATCGAGGCCAAGGTGCACGCGGCGATCAATGTTCTGAATCCGGCCAGGGCTGATCCGGGAGGATCGCACCCGTGACCGCCGGGGACGAGCACACCGACGATCGGCACACCGAAGCCGATGCGCGCACATGGGGCGAAGTGCTCGGACCCGGATTGATCACCGGCGCTGCGGATGATGATCCGAGTGGTATCGGCACCTATAGCCAGATCGGGGCGCAGTTCGGCTTCAGTCTCGCATGGATCATGGTGTTCAGCTACCCGCTGCTGGTCGCCACGCAATTGATCTGCGCGCGCATCGGTGCGGTGACCGGGCACGGCATCGCCCACAACCTCAAGCGCCATTATCCCCGACCGGTGCTGTGGTTTGCCGTGATGCTCCTGCTGATCGCCAACACGATCAATCTCGGCGCGGACCTCGGCGCGATGGCGGCTGCGCTCAATCTGCTGCTTCCCGGGCCAACCATGCTTTATGTCGTGCTCTCCGGTGGCATTTCGGTGCTGCTTGAAGTGTTCGTCGCCTATGCGCTCTACACGCGCATCCTCAAGTGGTCGGCGCTTTCGCTGCTTGCCTATATCCTCGTACCCTTCGTTGCGGATGTCTCGCCCGAGGCGGTACTGCGCGGCGTGGTGGTGCCGGAGCTCACCTTTGACCGGCAGACAGCGATGGCCGTGATCGCGGCGCTGGGCACGACGATCAGCCCCTACCTGTTCTTCTGGCAGGCCGGGCAGGAAGTGGAGGAGCAGCATCGCCTGCACACACATCCCCTTGGCGTGTTCCCGCGCGCCGCAGGTCCGAGCCTCAAACGGATGCGGACCGATACCCTGATTGGCATGGGGGTGACGAGCGTGACCGCGCTGTTCATCGTGATCGCCACCGCCGCCACGCTCCACGCCAACGGGATCACCGAGATCGCTTCGGCCGATGCCGCAGCGAGCGCGCTGCGCCCGATCGCGGGGGATTTCAGCTTTCTGCTATTTGCCGTGGGGATTATCGGCATCGGTTTGCTCGCCGTGCCGGTGCTGGCGGGCTCTGCGGCCTATGCCCTGTCCGAGACCTTCGGCTGGACCGAGGGGCTGGACCGCAAGCCGCACGAAGCCAAGGCCTTCTATGGCGCGATTGTCGTCGCGGTGCTGGGCGGAGTGGCGCTCAACCTCATCGGCATCGATCCGATGCAGGCGCTTTACTGGACGGCGGTGATCAACGGCCTGCTGGCCCCGCCGCTGATGGTGATGACCATGCTGGCGGCGAGCAATCCCAAGGTGATGGGCCGCCTGACCCTGCCCCCGCTACTGAAGTTCGGCGGCTGGTCGGCAACGGCAGTGATGATCCTGGTCTCGGCAATGTTCCTGCTGAGCTAGTCGGACTGCCCGCGGGCGGATTCGGGTTCTCGTCCGAGGCAATGGCGTGCTGCGTGACGCTCGGCTTTACCGCGGCCAACACCTGCTATCCACTCAATGGGAATGCTCAGGCGGTGCGAACAGGATCAGCTCGACCTGCTCGTCACCTTCGACGAAGGCATCATGTCCGGGCGGGATTTCGAAAAAGTCGCCAGGCTCGATGACTGTCTCGACGCCGCTTGCGAGCATCCGCACAACCAGCCTGCCCGACAGCGAGTAGCCGGTGTGATGCATCGGGCATGTTTCGGGGTGACCCAGAAGCGGCTTCTCGTCCTTCTCCCAAACCCAACCGGGCTTGAACACCGCGTGCATGCCTGTCGCCCCCGTGCTCGTCATCCCGATGATCTTGATCGCGCCGGCATCCTTCATATCCAGCACATCATCGGGTGTGTCGAAGCGGCGTTTTTCGATCGCCTCGGTCATATCTATCTCCATTCACGCAGTTGCTGGCGCCGCGGATCAAGCCGCCTTGTTGGCAGCCATCGCATGGACATCCGCAGCACTCAGACGCTGCCCACCAATCGCCCAGTCACCCTGTCCCAACTCGTTGATGCGAACCCATGTCACCGGGCGCATTGCCTCGCCTTCAACCGCGATCATCGCCTCGGTGACGTTATCGATCAGCTGACGCTTCTGGTCCGGGGTGAAAACGTCCTTGATGACGTCGATGGTTACGAGAGGCATTTCGGTTCTCCTTAAGCAGGTTTGGGGCGGTGCTTGCCAATACCGAAGAGATAGCCGCAAGTTTCGGGTGAAGCTTGACGAAGGCGTGAATATGCCTGACCTTTGGATGAAGATTTGAACAACGGGAGTCGCGATTGGCGGGAGTCCATCCAAGTGTCTTCCGCTTTGACGGCTTCGAGCTTGACACGGCGCGGTTCGAATTGCGGTGCGGCGGCACGCCGGCCCACGTCGAGCCGCAGGTGCTCTCGCTCCTGATCCTGCTCGCGGAAAACGATGCAAGGATGGTCGGCAAGGATGAACTCATCGAGAAGATATGGGACGGACGGATCGTTTCGGAATCCGCCGTCGCCGCCCGGATCAAGGCCGCGCGCAAGGCAATCGGCGATGATGGCAAGAGCCAGCGCCTAATCCGCACGATCCACGGCAAGGGATTCCGGTTTGTCGGAAAACTCGCCGGACCTGCCGCTGCCGAACCCGTCCCGCCGGTTCTGCGCCAGCCCGAGACTCTATCCGGCGCCGCGACCAGACCGCCATCGCGGACCGCGCGCGACGGGCGCCCGTCCATCGCCGTGCTGCCCTTCGAGCTTGCAGGGGAAGCCGGACCGCTTGGCATCATTGCCGATGCCCTGGCTGCCGATATCATCATGGCCCTGTCGCGTCTCCACTGGCTTTTTGTGATTGCCCGCGGATCCAGCTTTCGGTTCAGAGGGCCAGAGGCTGATCCGCTTGCGGTCGGACACGCGCTGGCCGTTCGCTATTGTCTTACAGGCACAATCGAGGTGTCGGGCGCGCAGGTCACCGTCGCAATCATGCTGGCCGACACCGAACATGGCGAGACGATCTGGGCGGATCATTATCGCGGTGCGCTGGCCGAACTCCAGATGATGCGGTCTGCTATCGAAGCGCAGGTTGTCGCTGCGCTTGAAGTGCATATCCCGCGCAACGAGGTGCGCAATGCACGCAGACGCCCCGCCACAGAGCTCGACGCCTGGGCCAGCTTTCATCTCGGGCTTGATCACATGTATCGCTTCCGGCAGGCCGACAATGCGAGGGCCGCCGAACTGTTTGCCCAGTCGCTTGCGCGCGATCTCTATTTCTCGCGCGCACTGGGCGGACTCTCGTTCACGCATTTCCAGAATGCATTCCTGAACTTCGGGGGCAGTCCCGAAGCGGAGATGGAGGCGGCGCGCAATTTCGCCCACCGTGCGCTGGAGGCGGATCAATATGATCCTTTTGCCCACTTCACTGTGGGACGCAGTTTCTGGCTCGACGGCCAGTTAGAAGACTCGATCGCATGGTTCGATAGAGCCACCAGCCTCAGTCCAAGCTACGCACAGGGGATCTATAATCGCGGCCTCGTCAGCACCATGGCTGGCAAACCGAAGGAAGCCGATGCCGATCTGACATTGGCGCTGGAGCTAAGTCCGCTCGACCCCCTCGCCTATGCGATGGTCTCGAGCCGGGCGATGGCGCATGTGCAACTTGGCGACTATGAGAAAGCCGCCGAACTCGGATCGCGTGCGGCGCGGATGCCCGGTGCTCACAAGCATATCGCCCTCATTGCCGCATTCACGGCACACCTTGCGGGGCATTCCAACGATGCACGGCTCTGGCTCGCCAAGGGCACAGCTGCCGATCCCGGCCTCAAGGCCGAGACCTTCTTCCATGCCTTCCCCTTCGCCCACAATTCGGCGCGCGAAATGATCGAAAAGAGCTTGGCGGATTTGGGTCTCTAGACAGCTGTCGCCCATTTCCGCTTCGGGCTTGCTTCCCGAACGGCAACATTTGTCCGTCTCACCCCTGAAGCAGACGTGCCTTTACTCTGCTTGCCCGCGCCCGAAATCGGGTCGCTCGTCGTCCTGGCCTTGCTCGATCACCTGCCGCCGGATTGCGCGGGTGCGGGTGAAGAGGTCGAACAATGTGTCCCCGTCGCCCGAGCGGATCGCGCGTTGCAGCGCGGTGAGGTCTTCCGAAAAGCGCCCGAGCATTTCCAGCACTGCGCCCCTGTTGGTCAGGAACACGTCGCGCCACATCACCGGATCGGAGGCGGCGATGCGGGTGAAATCGCGAAAACCGCCTGCTGAGTACTTGATCACCTCGCTCTGGGTCACGTCCTCCAGATCGCTGGCGGTGCCGACGATGGTATAGGCGATGAGGTGCGGGATGTGGCTGGTGACCGCGAGCACCAGATCGTGGTGGGCTGCACTCATCAGCTCGACTTTGGAGCCGAGCTGCGTCCAGAAGTCCGACAGGGCTTCGAGCGCGGCAGGGCCCACACCCTCGGGCGGGGTGATGATGCACCATCGGCCCGCGAACAGCGTGGCAAAGCCGGCATCCGGCCCGCTCTGCTCGGTGCCCGCGACAGGGTGCGCGGGGATGATGCAGGCGCCGGGCAGCGCGGCGGCGAGCGCCTCGGCCACGGCGGCCTTGGACGAGCCGACATCGCTGATGATCGCATGGGGCGCGAGGCCGGGGGCGATGGCGCGCGCCGCCTCCTCCATCGCGCCGACGGGGACGCAGAGGATCACGAGATCGGCTGCGGTAACGGCTGCTTCGGGCGTGTCATGCACCTGATCGACCAGCCCGCGCGCCGCAGCCCGCTCGCGCACGCTGGCATCGCGGTCCCAGCCGGTAGTGGTGATGGCGAGCCCGCGCGCCTTCACCGCCAGCCCGATCGAGCCGCCCAGCAGCCCGAGCCCGATGATCGCGACGCGGGTGATCGTCATGCCGCTTCCCCGCACAGGGTTCGCAGCGCGGCGATCACGCGGGTCATGTCCTCGCTCTTGCCGATGGTGATGCGCAAGCTGTTCGGCAGGCCTTGGGAGGGCAGATGGCGCACGGCGTAACCCGCGTCCGACAGCGCTTCGAGCGCCTGCGCCGCGCTCACGGCGCCGTCAAAATGCACCAGCAGGAAGTTGGCCTCGCTGAGCGAGGCGCTGAGGCCGCGGTTGCCCAGCGCCGCAATCGCAGCGGCAAAGCGCGCGCGTTCGGCGGCGTTGTGTTCGCGGCTCGCGGCGACAAAGGCCTGATCGCCGAGCGCCGCCAGCGCCGCCTTCTGCCCGCTGACCGAGACATTGAACGCCCCGCGCAGGCGGTTGACGAGATCGATCAGATGCGGTGCGCCCGTGACCCAGCCGACCCGCTCCGACGCGAGGCCATAGGCCTTGGAAAAGGTGCGGCTGACCAGCACGTTCTCGTGGCGCGCGGCCAGCGCAAACGCCGCCTGTTGGAGCGCCGGATCGACATATTCGCCGTAAGCCTCGTCCACCACCAGCAGCACGTCAGACGGCAGGCCGGCGTGCAGCCGCGCGACTTCGGACGGGGGCAGCAAAGTGCCGACCGGATTGTTTGGATTGTCGAGCAGCACCACCTTGGTCCGCTCGGTCACCGCGGCCAGCAGATTGTCGACGCTGGCGGCGTAATCGGCATCCTCGGCCAGGACTGCGGTTGCCCCGACCTTGTGCGCCAGCAGCGGATAGAGCGAGAAGGAATAGCGCGAACACGCAACCTCGTCCCCCGGGCCGGCCAGCGCCTGTACCGCGCAATGCAGCAACTCGCCCGAGCCGGTGCCGCACACGATGCGATCAGGATCCAGCCCGTGCACTTCGGCGATCTTTTCGCGAAGCGCGCGCGCGTCGGGATCGGGATAATCGGCCGGATTATGCTCGCCTGCCAAAGCCGCCAAAGCCGCCGGACTGCTGCCCAACGGGTTCTCGTTGGCCGAAAGCTTGGTCAGCGGCTGGCCGCTCGCCGACTTGGACTTGCCCGGCACATAGGCGTGGATCTGCGCGATCCAGGGTTTTGGCTGAGGTTTGGTCATGGGAGAGGCGCGTGTAACCAGTTTGCTCTCGCGAATACAGCGTGAAAACGCGCAGGCGTTGTGGGGCGCGATTGACATGGGCAGGGGCCTCGCCCAATTCGCATGGCCAATGAACGCCGCCCCTGTCTCCCCGGTCTATCGCGTCCCCCACCCCCTGTCGCTCGACAGCGGACAGGTGCTGGAGGGCTGCCAGATTGCCTATGAGACCTACGGCACGCTCGCAGCCGATGCGTCGAATGCGATCCTCGTGTGCCATGCGCTGACGGGCGACCAATACCTCGCCAGCCCGCACCCGATCACCGGCAAGCCAGGGTGGTGGGAGCGGATGGTCGGGCCGGGCCTGCCGATCGACACCAATCGCCACTTCGTGATCTGCGCCAATGTCATCGGCTCATGCCTAGGATCGAGCGGGCCCGCCAGCCCTGCGCCGGATGGCCAGCCTTATGCGATGCGCTTTCCCGTCATCACCATCCGCGACATGGTGCGCGCTCTGGTGGCGCTGCTCGACGG
>JBKDUW010000024.1:0-16728 GCA_046339235.1 Erythrobacteraceae bacterium
AGCCTTGACGGTAAAGGATGCGGTGCCATTCCATCCCGATATCGGGCTCGACAAACACCCCCGGTGTGCGGCGCGCGCCATCGCGCAACCGGTCGGGCAGGTTGTCCTTGAGGAACGTGCGCACTTCTTCGCGGAAGGCGAGGTCCTGAGCCGAGAAGTCCATGTCCATGTCAGTCGAATCCCACTCGTCGTAATTGCGTCAGGCCCGTTTCGGGCCCAGTATCAAGCGCCGTCTCAGGCCCCGTCTCTCATGGCCCAGCGGATGGTCCGCCGCAGCAGATCATAATAGACATCGTAATTCCAGGCGCACATTTCCTTGTGCGGGTAGAAATCGGCCATGCCCGGCAGATCATAGTGACCGCGGCAATGCCCCAACGCGTTGTAAACGATCTGCCCGTCGCCGATATCCCTCGTATAAAGGATAGGCACTGTGGTCTTGTCCCACTGGCTCTGGGTGAAGCCGGTCGCCTCGCCTTCGAAGGTGGTCTGCATCAGAATGTCGATCGGTGCGGTGGTCTTGGAGAGGTAGAGTTCGTCCACCAACTCGAAATCGGTGATCCCTTGCGTGAGTTCGTGCTTGTGGTTGACCACTTCGACCGGGAACTTGCCGATCGGCGGGTGCGCCTTGAACTGGGTGCCGAGCATATCGAACACATCCGCACGCTCGTCCGGCGCATCGACCAGGCCTTCGGCGGTGAAGACGAGGATCGAGTTGGTGCCGTGCAGCGCCATCCACTTGCCGCCCTTGGCCATCCAGGCCTTGATCTGCGCGGCCTGTTCCTCGGTCGGCATCAGATCACAGGTATACGTGATGAGGAAGCGGCAGGCGTCGAGCCGCTCCAGCCCCGAATAATCGGCAGCCACGGTGGTGCGGATCTGCGGATGTTCGGCCAGCAGCTTGAGGATCTCGAGCCGCGGATAGTCGATATCGTGATATTTGCCTGCAGCGATGAAGTGCGCATCGATGCGGGTGGCGGGTTGCTGGCTCATGTTAGCTCCTGATGCTTCCGCCGCCGTCGACGGTGAAATCGCACCCTGTGGTGAAACTCGCATCATCGCTGGCAAGGAACACCACCGCGCGGGCAACTTCCTCGGGCTCGCCGATGCGGTTCATCGGGTGGGTGGCGGCGAAATTGGTCTCGATATTCTCCGGCGTATCGGCGCCCGAGAACTTGTAGCGGTTATACATCGGCGTGCGGATCGCGCCGGGGTGGACCATGTTGGCGCGGATCGGCAGGCCCCGCTCGGCGAGATCGAGCGCCACAGACTGCGTCAGGCCGCGCAGGCCGGTTTTGGAGGCAGAGTAGGCCGCCACGAAGGCCGCCGGGCGCAGCGCGATCATCGAGCCGATATTGACGATGGCGCAGGCCTCGCCGCTGGCTTCCATCGCCGGGATCGCCGCGCGCATCCCGTAGAAGGGGCCGTGCAGGTTGATGTCGATGGTGCGCTGCCACACGTCGAGCGATCCGTCAGGCACGTTGCCGGGTTCGGAAATGCCGGCGATGTTGCACAGCACGGTGAGCTTGCCGAAGCGGCCACGCGTGGCGGAGACGGCGGCTTCCCACTGCGCCAGATCGCGCACGTCGAGATGGGTTGCCGCGGCGCGCTCGCCCAGTTCGGCAGCCAATTCCTGCGCCTTCTCCAGCTGCACATCGCCCAGCATCACGCTGCCGCCTTCGGCCACGATCAGCCTTGCGACCGCCGCACCAATCCCCTCCGCGCCGCCCGAGATCAGCGCGACCTTGCCCTGCATCCGGTTCATTCGCGCTCCAGAATGGCGACCGCCGAAAGCCCCGGTGCGCCGTAGACGTGACTGTAGCCTAGGCGCGGGCCCTTGCCGTTCTGGCCGGTCACCTGCCGTTCGCCGCCGCGCTGGCGCAGTTGCTGGACGTTCTCGTAGACCTGCCTGAGGCCCGAGGCGCCGACCGGCTCCCCGCAGGCAAGGCACCCGCCATCGGTGTTGACCGGCAGCTTGCCGCCATTGATTTCGGTCCAGCCATTGGCGAGCCACTCTTCCTGATCGCCATCCTTGCAGAAGCCGTTTTCGGCCATGTGCATGATTTCCGCGCCGCTTTCGGTGTCCTGCAGCTGCGCGACCGAGATATCCTCCGGGCCGACCCCTGCCTTCTCGAACGCGGCCTTGCTGGCGAGCACAGTCGGCTTGCCCCCTTCCTCGATGCTGACGCCGGCCTGGAACACTTCGAAAGAATTGGGCGGCCGGGTTTTTACCGCGACGCTGCGGATCTTGACCCCGTCTGCGCCGAGTTCCTTCATCTTCTTTTCCGAAGCAAGGATCAGCGCCACCGCGCCCTCTGCCGGCGAGCAGAACATGTACTTGGTCAGCGGATCATTGATCATCGGCGCGTTCATGATCGTTTCGAGATCAACCGGGCTGCGCCGCCATGCGTGGGGCGTGATGGTGCCGTTGCGGAACGCCTTCTCTGCCACCCGGCCCAGCGTTGTGCGGGTGATCCCGTGCAGCTGCATGTAGCGCTGGATCTTCAATGCGAAGAACTGTGTGGTCAGCATCATGCCGGTTTGCCCGTACCATTCGGGCAGGCCGTAATCGGACGGCTTGGCATTGAACGCGCCGCGCGGGTGCTTGTCGAAGCCGACGGCCAGCGCGAGGTCATACATCCCGCTGGCGATCGCCTGCTGCGAGGCGGCCAGCGCGCTGCCGCCGGTCGCGCAGCCATTGGCGACATTGGTGAAGGGGAGTGAGGTCAGCCCCAGCTCGTTGACCATGATGTCGGCATTGCCCGCCGCGGCCGAGCCGCCATAGGCGCATTCAATATCGGGCCAATCGAGCCCGGCATCGCCCAAGGCCTCGCGCACGGCATAAACGCCCTGTTCGCGGCCCGAGCGGCTGTCGGTGCGCCCAAAAGGATGGATCCCGGCGCCGATGATATAAACATTCTCGCTCATGCGGCTTTGCTCTCTGCTGATGCGACCGGACGGAAGGCGAAGGTGTCGTGCGTCGCGTTGAACGGCACGATGCAGAATTCGAGCTCCATGCCGAGATGCAGGTCTTCCAGCCGCGCGTCGACGATGCGGCTCTCGACGATCACCTCGCCGGGCAGTTCGACATAGCCGAGCAAGTAAGACTGGAAGTCAGGCGGACCCTCACCGGGGCCGCTGCCGGGGCCTTCATAGGGCTCCTTGGGCAGAAAGCCTTGCGAGGTCCACGACCACAGCTTGCCGCGGCGCGAGAGCTGGTAAGGCTCGACGCCCTCGGCTGCATCGCCCACTGGCATCGGGAACACGATTTCACCCGAAGGCAGCTTGCCGCCCATAAGGTGCGGCTGCGCTCCGTCGCTCCACAGGTCCGGATCGATTTTCAGTCCCATCCTCAAGCCCCCTCAGGCTGCAAGCGCATATTCCGCCAGCACGGTGTCAACATCGCCGAACAGGCGCGCGAGCAGCAGCACGCGCTTCAGCGCATGGCCGACCGCGAGTTCATCGGTGATCCCCATGCCGCCGTGCATCTGCACCGCCTCGCGGGCGATCGCGTCGACATTCTCGCCGATAAAGGCCTTGGCTCCGGCGGCAGCGCGCTGCCACTTGGCGGCATCGGCCCGGTCGGTCAGCGCGGCACGATAGAGCATCGAGCGCGCCTGTTCCTCGCGCGCGTAGCAATCGACAAGGCGGTGCTGGAGCGCCTGGAAGCTGCCGATCGCCACGCCGAACTGTTCGCGCTCCTTCACGTAAGCAAGCGTCTCGTCGAGCAGGCGCTGGCCGAGGCCGACCATCTCGGCGGCGGCGAGCAGGCGGACTTCGGCGGCAATGGCATCGAGCCCGGCGGCATCGAGCGCGAGCTTCGCGGAAGCCGGCGTGCGGGTAAGCTTCACTTCGCCCGCGATGCTGCCATCAGCCAGGCGATAGGCGCGCACTTCGAGGCCCGGCGCATCCCTGGGCACGAGGAAACATGCGGTCTCCCCGCCAAGATCGGCGGTGACAATGAACAGATCGGCGATCAGCGCGCCGATCACCATCGTCTTTTCGCCCGAGAGCACGAAGCCCTCAGCAGTGCTTTCCGCCTTCATTCCCTTGGGTTTGAGGCTGTAGCGCTGGCCGCGCTCGGTCCAGGCGAGGGTGGCGATGGTTTCCCCCGCCAACACGCCTTCGAGCGCGTCAGCCGCGCCGCCGCGTTCAAGGAGCAGCACCGGCAGCACCCCGTGTTCCAGCCACGGATCGGGCGCATTGGCCTTGCCGATGGCTTCGGCCACCAGCGCCAGATCGACCGCCGAGCCGCCCATGCCGCCTGCATCCTCGCCCGCCGCAAGAGCGATCAGGCCCATTTCCGCGAGTTGCTGCCAGCGCGCGCGATCATAGCCGGTGGGCGAGAGCCGCAGCTTGCGCCGCGCCTCGACATCGACCGGGGCGGCGAAGCGCTCGACCGAAGATACGAACATTTCCTGTTCTTCGGACAGGTCGAAATTCATGAGGGCTCAGGCTTTCCGGGTAAAGGTGATCGGCAGATGGGTCACGCCGCGCAGCAGGATGTTGGGAAGGATGCGGATTTCGTTCTCGTCGGCCACCGCGAAGTTATCGAGCCGTTCGAGCAGCTCATCGAAGGCAACCAGCATTTCCTTCCGGCTGAGCATGTTGCCCACGCACATATGCGGCCCCTTGCCGAAGGCGAGGTGGGTGCGGGCATTGGTGCGTCCAATGTCGAACTTGTCGGGATCGGCAAAGCGCTTGGGATCGCGGTTGGCCGCGGCATAGCGCAGCTGCACCACACTGCCGGCCGGGATCGCCATGCCGCCAAGCTCGGTATCGGCCTTGACGATGCGCCACATCCCTGCGGTGGGTGTTTCGTAGCGCAGCGCCTCTTCAACGAGGTTGCCGATCACCTTGGGATCGCGCCCGCCTGCCGCCGCCTTGGCCTTGGCCATCTGATCGGGGTTGCGGATCAGCTCGAGCAACCCGCCTGCCAGTGTCGAGGTGGTGGTCTCGTTGCCGGCCACCATGAACAGCTGCCTCAGCGACATGATTTCCGGATCGATCAGCGGGGTTTCGCCCTCGATCCGCGCTTCGACCAGATCAGTCAGCAGATCATTGCCGCCATTGGCGCGGCGATCATCGATCAGGCCCTTCATGTAATGCTGGAATTCGACGAGGCTGCGCGCGCATTCCTTCTTGCGTTCGAAATCGACCATCTGGCTGAAGCGGTCGACCGCAGCGTCGGACCACATCTTGACCTGCTTGGGGTTGTCATCGAGCCCGATCTGCCCGGCGATCATGGCGACGGGCAGCGGCACGCCGAATTCCTCGACAAACTCGCAATGGCCGCGATCGGCGAAGGCTTCGATCAGCTCGATCGATTTGTCGCGCATGTCGGCTTCGATCGCGTTGACGCGCGGGGCCGAGAAGGCGAGGTTGACCAGCTTGCGGTTGCGGGTGTGGACCGGGTGATCGGCGGTCAGCAGCGTGGGCAGGTCAGGCCAGCCTTCGGCCAGGATCGCCTGGATTTCCTCGTCCGCCTCGCGCCCCATCAGCGCGGTGAAGTCGTTGGAGAAAATCTCCGGCTTGGTGGTCGCCTCGCTGCACAAATCATAGCTGTAGACGACATAGGTGTTCATGCCCTCCAGCAGCTCGATCTCGATCCCGGCCTCGTGCACGGCGCGGTAGTAATCGAACGGGTCGATCAGCGTTTCGGGGGCAAACACATTGCCTTCGGGCTTGTTCATGACAGACGGGCTCCAACCCTTGGATTTACGAGGGAGAGCCTAGCCATGACAGCCGCCCCGATGCGATGCACGTTTGTGTTAGGGTTGCGCTATGTGCGTCATCCGCCTGCGAATTCGCGCTGCATTTCGCCCATGTCGAAATAGTCGCGCCACCCGGCGATCAGCCCGTTTTCGTCCAGCTCGAAGGTGCCCATCACCCGGACCGCCGCGCGGCGCCCGTCCTTAAAGTTGAAGGCGTCGGTGCGTTCGGTCAGGACAGTGTTGCCGTTCGCTGCAATCGCGTGGGTCTGCCAGTCGCAGGTCGCGATGTCGGCCAGAAAAGCCTCGACCATGCCGCGCATCGCGGCGGTGCCATGGATCGGCTCCATCGGGATGTTGTGATAGACGATTCCTTCGGCACACAGCGCGAGCATCGCCTCGATGTCGCAGTTGTTCCAGTGGCCGATGAAGGCTTCGACGGTGGCTTGCGGGGTCATGCGGGTTCTCCTGAGGTGTAATCGAGCGCGTTGGCGAGCATCCGGCGCACATGCGGGTTGGCGTAGGTGGCAGGCCCGTCACCGCATTGCAGATAGATCAGCGGGGCGGAGCACTTGCGGCTTTCCCAGGCGATGAGATTGCTGCCCTGAGGATGCGCCCATCCCTCGCGGCTGAACATAGCGCCCGCCACGGCATTGGCGGCGGAGTAGAAATTGTCGGCCGCAAAAGCGAAGCCCTCGGCGCGGGCGAGCGGGATCAGCGCGCTCTCGTCAATCGGGCAGAGGTACAGCTCGTCGGTGACGGGGAAGCTTGGCGGCAAGCCCTGCGTCACAGGGTGATCGGCGACAATCAGCGCCTCGTAATCGACATCGTGGCGATAGCCGGAGTCCGGCCATGCCACGCCCTGCCATGTGCCCGGTTGATAGAGAAATCCGCCGCCGAGCCATTCGTGCCATTCGGGCCACTCAGCCCACCCGGCCAGCGCATGGTGCAGGGCCACCGCGCCTTTGCCGCTGGCAAAGCGTGCGGTGATTGCCTTGCGGAAGCCTTCGGAAGGCGGGCGTATCGTCACCGAGCCATCGGCGAAGGTGTAGCCGGCCATGTCGTAGAACAGCAGCGCATCGGCCGTCCCGATCGCGTCTGCCGCATCGGCCTCGCCGCCTTCGGGATGGATCAGGTGGGTGATGTCCCAATCGCCCCCGAAACCTGACAGCGCCGCCAGCAGTTCGGCGAAGGGGCCTTCCTCGTAAGGATGCCCCCCCGACAAAACGAGCAGCGAGCGGCGCATCAGGCGATCTTGAGGATCATCTTGCCGTCATTGGTGCCCGCAAACAGCCGCATAAAGCTGTCAAAGGCATGCTCGAGCCCCTCATCAATATGTTCATCGATGGTCAGTTTGCCCTGCGCCGCCCAGACGCCCATCTGCGCCGCACCTTCGCCGAAGCGCGGGACGTAATCGGCCACCAGCAGGCCTCTGATATGGGCGCGCTTGACGATCAGCTGCCACAGGTTGCGGATGCCGCGCGGCTCGGTGTTGTATTCGCTGATCAGGCCGCACAGCCCGACACGCGAGTGCAGGTTCAGGTTCATGAGGCCCGCATCAAGGATGATCCCGCCGACATTCTCGAAGATCACATCGACCCCGTCCGGGCAGGCTTCGGCAATAGCGGCGGTGAGCGCGGCTTCATCCTTGCCGCGATAGTCGATGGCGGCGTCAAACCCGTATTTCTCGATCAGTCGCGCGCATTTGGCCGGACCGCCCGCAATCCCGACCGCGCGGCAGCCGTGGATTTTTGCGAGCTGGCCGACAAGGCTGCCGACCGCGCCCGCTGCGCCGCTGACCAGCACGGTTTCGCCAGACTTCGGCTCGCACACTTCGAGGAAGCCGAAATAGGCTGTCATCCCCACCGCGCCGAAGATCGAAAGGAAATTGGTGACGTTCGGCACCAGTGACGGGTCGATCGGCTGGGTGAAACCGCCGACAGCACTGACCGAATAATCCTCCAGCGCATTCAGCCCCATCACCCACTGGCCCGGCGCAAAGCCTTCGGCGCGGCTTTCCTCGACCACGCCGATGGTGCTGGCCCGAACCGGATCGCCCAAAGGGATCGGCGGCATGTAATTGCCTTGCGCGTCCATCCACCCGCGCATCGCCGGATCGAGCGAGGCATAGTGATTGCGGATCAGGAACTGGCCTTCTTCCAGCGCTGGCGTCGGCTCGGAGACGAGGGCGAAGTCATCACGGACCGGCGTGCCATCGGGGCGACGCAGGAGGAGGAAGCGGCGGTTGGTGGGCATATTTGTCCTTAGGAGTTCGAGAAATCAGGCCGGTTCCAGCTTCACCGGAATAGCACTTTGCAGGCTCTGCCCGGTGATCGGATCGTAATCGACCACCTCGCTCACCAGCCGATTGGTCGAAGAACCACGGGTCCGCACATCCGCCTTGGACGCATCGGCATCGCCGTAAGCATGGGCCATCGACACGATCCCGCGCCGCACCTTGTCGCTCGCCTTCACCACGCCGTGGATGGTGGCGTGGGGCGAAGTGATCGCAACCAGCCCGCCTTCCTCCAGGCCCAGCGCGGCAATATCGTCCGGATGGATGAAGGCCGGGTTGGTGGTGGTCTTGGCCTGAAGTTTCTTGAGCGGGTGGCCGATCGAGTTGAACCGCGTCTTGGACCGCCGGCTGATCAGGCGGAAATCGAAGCCTTCGCGCGTCGCCGGGTTGTCGGCATATTTCCCGATTTCCGCCGGCATCGCGCCGACCGCCAGATTGAAGCGGTGGAACTCGCCTTCGTCGAGCGGCTCCACCTTGGGGTGCTTTTCGGGATAGAGCATCGCCGCCCCGCCATTGGCCTGGCAATCCTTGCGCACGTCGGACGGCTTCATCAGGCTGCCTGCGACCATCAGATCGAGGAATTCCTGCTTGCTCGGCTTGCGGTCCATCGGCAGCGGGCCGCCGCCCAGCACCATCGTGATCCCGAGGTGGTGGGCGAGCGTCCAGAACATCTCGTATTCGTCGATCACATCGCCCGGCGGTGCCACCACCGGTTCGACATAGCGGGCATAGGGCTCCTCGTGCCACCATTCGGACAGGTTGGTGATGTCCTCGCGCTCGAGGCATTGCGAGGGCGCAAGCACCACGTCGGCGCGCTTGGCGCTGGCACTCATCCACGGATCGATCTGTACGAAGAGTTCCAGATCATCCAATGCGCGCACCATCTTGGCCTGATCGGGGAAGCCGACCACCGGATTGCCGCCAACCGAGATCAGCGCGCGCACCTGGCCTTCGCCCGGCGTGAGGATTTCGTCCGCCAGCACGTTGCAGGGCATTTCCCAGCCCAGATGGCCAAGGCCGCGGAAGCGCGACTTCGGCATGCCTTCCGCCCCGAACATCGGCACCGGCGGCGCCACCTGCGCGCGGCGCGCGGTCTGGTAAGGGCTGAACACGCCGGGGATCGCGGCCTTCTCGCCTTCCTGCTTGAAGCGCGCGCAGATCGTGTTGAGGCAGGTGACGAGATATTCGGTCAGCGTGCCGTTGCCTGCCATTTCGGGGCCGGTGCCGGTGCTGGCGCAGCCCTTGCTCCCGCCTGCGAACATCCGTGCAGCCGCGACGAGCTGGTCCTTGTCGAGCCCCGCGCGTTCCGCCGCGACTTCAGGCGGGAAGGCCTTCACCGCTTCGGCGAGCTCATCGAAGCCATCGACATGGGCGGCGACGAAGTTGCGGTCATAGAGCCCTTCGGAAATGATCACGTTGAGCATGCCTGCCAGCATCGCCGGGTCCTCGCCCGGTTTGACCGGCAGGTAGATGTCGGCGAGCCGCGCCACGTCGCTTTCGCGCGGATCAGCGACGATCAGCTTCAAGCCCTTGGCCTTCTGGTCGCGGATGCGGCGCGAGGGGCTGAACGGCGGCACGCCGCCCACAGGCGAATAGTGCGAGACGATCGGGTTATTGCCGATGAACAGCGCAACATCGCTTTCGCTGAAGGTGTTCGGCCCCGCCATCCACTTGCCGTAGCGGGCGGTGGTGAACACCTTGGCGGGCTGATCGAGCGTCACCGAGGTGTAGAAATTGCGGCTGCCGACGGCATTGGCAAAGCTCAGCGAGGCGGCCATCGCGGCGCTGTTCTGGAAACCCCCCGAGCCCATGAACACCGCCACCGAATCGGGGCCATAGGTATCGATGATGCGGCGCAGCTCGCTCGCGACATGGGCCAGCGTCTGGTCCATCGGGGTGGATACGAATTCGCCCGCATCATTGCGCACCAGACTGTGGTGCAGCCGGTTTTCGGAATTGTGCGAATCCGGCAGCTCGCGGCCTTTCATGCAGGTGTAGCCGCCATAGGCCGGATCGTCGGGATCGCCGCGGACCTCGATGACTTTACCGTCCTCGACGTCCACCTCCATCGCGCAGTTGGCGTGGCAGAAACGGCAGAAGGTCTTGTGAGTCTGGATGCCCATGATGCTCTCCCTTTGGATGGGAGACTACCACAGGGGGCAAACCGCTCGACTGACACTTTTGTCCGTGGAGGCGCAGGCGCGGGCCTCGCAATAGAGGAGCCGAAAACAGGAGACGCTCCCATGCCCACCACCACCCGCCAATGGCTCTTGAACGGACACCCGCGCGGTCGCGGCATCGAGATCGACAACGACTTCAAGCTGGCGACGGTCGATCTGCCCGATCCCGCGCCCGGCGAGATGCTGCTAAAGACGCATTTCCTCGGCTTTGATCCGGCGCAGAAGGGCTGGATGGAGAATATCGCCGATTACGTCGCCCCTATGGCGATCGGCGATGTGATGCGCGGCAGCGGGATTGCCGAAGTGGTCGCATCGAACGGCGGCCGGTTCGCGGTCGGCGATATGCTGTTCGGCACCACCGGCTGGACCGAATATCTCGTCACCGACGGCAAGGAGTTGACCAAGGTCGAAACCGATCTGTCGCCCACCGCCGTGCTCTCGGTGCTGGGGACGACGGGCCTGACTGCCTATTGCGGGCTGTTCAAGGTCGGCAAGCCTGTGGCGGGCGATACCGTGCTGGTCTCGGGCGCGGCGGGCGCGACCGGAAGCATCGTCGGCCAGCTGGCGAAAATCGCCGGATGCCGCGTGATCGGCATCGCCGGCGGGCAGGACAAGTGCGACTGGCTCGTGCGCGAGGCCGGCTATGACGCCGCGATCGACTACAAGGCCGACAATGTGAAGGCGCAGATCAGGGAACACGCCCCGCTCGGCGTCGACGTCATCTACGATAATGTCGGCGGCAAGATTTTGAACGACATGCTCGCCTGCATCGCCACCAATGCCCGCGTGGTGATCTGCGGCGGGATCAGCCGTTACGAGACTGGCTCGCTTCCCGCTGGCCCCGAGAATTACTTCAACCTCGTGTTCCGGCGCGGCACCATGGCGGGCTTCATCGTGCTCGACTGGGCCAGTGAATTCCCCGGCATCCGCAAGCGTTTGGAAGGCTTCGTCAAGGATGGCAGCCTGAAATATCAGGAAGACATCCAGCACGGCTTCGAGAATGCGCCGACAACCTTGCAGCGCCTGTTTAGCGGGCAGAACCGCGGCAAGCAGTTGTTGAAGCTGTAACCTCTCAGGCCGGGGGCAAGTCCTCCGGCCGGTTGACGTTCATCAGCGCCGCCGGAAGGTCGATCCGGCGCGCGGAGAAGGCATCGGCAAAGCGGTAGAGCGAGCGCCCGCCGCCATGCAGGAAGTCTTCGAGCGCGGGCAGGGCTGCGGCGGGCCACAGTCCGACGACCGGCTGGCTCTCGACAATCGCGGCGCCCTCGCCTGTCAGCGTGGAGGCCAGATCATGCGGCAGGTCGGGGGCATCGACCCCGGCGGAAAGCACGTGGGCAAACCCACCTGCCTCAGCATGGCGCAGTGCCGCCGCCAGCCCGCCCAGCGGGCCGAGCCCGGCTTCGGGCCAATCGGGGATGCAGGGGAAGCCCGGTTCCTCGCGCCCGCAAACCACCACCGCATCGCATTGTGCTGCCATCGCGTCGGCGACCCGGTCGATAAGGCGCGCGCCCTCGTAAAGCGCCTGCGCCTTGTCGCTGCCGAACCGCCGCGCCTGTCCGCCGGCGAGGATCGCGCCCAGAATCACCTGAGCAATGTCAGTCAAATGCCTCCGTGGCATTGCCTTCGGCGTTGTAGACCGGGCCTTCCGCGTCGACCCGGTATTTGGCGCTGACCGCGCCGGTAATGCCGAACTGGCCGATATGATCGCGCATCCCGGTATAGGCGGGGTCCTTGAAATGGGCGGCGAGGGCTTCCTCGCTCTCCCATTCCTCAAACACGTTGACCCGCGCCGGGTTCATCGAACAGGCGCTCCAGTCATAGTGGATGCAGCCCTTTTCGGCGAGCGCGGCTTCGATATGCGGGCGCGCGGTGCGAAGCGCTTCCTCGCGCTGGGCGGGATCGAGGTCGATCTGGGCGGAAATCAGGATCTTTGCCATGGTAATCAGCCCTCCACACCGAATTCGGCGATGATCTTGAACGTGCGGCTGGTGAAGAACCACTGGCCATCGATCTTCGCCAACGTGTCTTCATAGAGCCCGCCGACATGGCGTGCCTTGCCGTCCTTGGGCTTGAGGATTTCCTGCGTCTGCACGCGGGCCTTGGCGGTGTCGCCGGTGACTTCGATCATGCACGGCACGCAGTGGAAGCTGACCGCCTCCAACCCGCCCATCGCGCCGTTACAGAACGCCACGATCGCCTCCTTGCCCTTGGTCTTGTGGCCCATCAGATCCCAGTCGGCATCATCGGCCCAGACGGTGGCCCAGGTGGCCGCATCGATCCGCACCACGCCATCGGCATAGATGCCATTGAGTTCGGTGATCGCGACGCGATCCTCCAGCGGTCCGATAAACATTGCGCGCTCTCCCTCGATTGCCGCGTCGCTATCAGGCCGGGGGTCCCGGCAAACAATGGACACTTTTGGGAAGGGTGAGTGCGGGGCTGCCCGTGTTACTCGGCATGGTGGAAGAGGAGATACGTGATGGGACAATTGCAAGGCAAGACCGCAGTGGTGCTGGGGGCAGCGTCGGAAGGTAACATGGGCCAGACGATCGCCCGCCTGTTCGCCAAGGAAGGAGCCAAGGTGATGGTGGCGGGCCGCAAGGAAGCCCCGCTTGCTGCGCTCGCCAAGGAGATCGGTGGCGAATATGCGCTGTGCGACATCGCCGACCGCGCGCAGGTCAATGCCATGGCCGACAAGGCCGCGGCGACCTTCGGTCGGGTCGACATCGCGATCAACACCACCGGCTGGGGCCTGCTCGCCAGCTTGGAGGAGATCACCGAGGAACAGCTCGACCAGATCGTCGACCTGCAGTTCAAGGGCGTGCACCACTTCTTGCAGGCCTTCGTGCGGGTGATGAGCGCGCAGGCGCCCACCGGCGGCTCGCTGATCAGCCTGTCCTCGGCCACCACCAAGGCGATCATCACCAACCATGCGGCCTATATCGGCACCAAGCGCGGCTCGGAGGCGCTGATCGAGTGCGTCGCCAATGATTACGGGCATCTGGGGATCAAGGCCAACACCGTCTCGCCCGCCTTCACCGACAGCCCGATGACGCATGCCAGCTTCCAGGTGCCGGGCCTGACCGATGCCTTCCTGCCGCGCTACCCGATGGGGCGGCTCAATACGGTCGACGATGTCGCCTATGCCTGCCTTTGGCTGAGCACTGATACCGCCTATGTCACGGGCGCGAATATCCAGCCCAATGGCGGGCTGATCATGCGCGGCAATCCGCAGGCGGGCGATGTCGCGGCGGCGGTTGGCGCGGCGATGGCAAAGCTGCAGGGGTGAGAAAACCGTCATCCCGGCGAAAGCCGGGATCGCTCGCGGCAGGGCGCCAAGTCTCGAGCGATCCCGGATCGAGTCCAGGATGATGCTTGACCTCAATACTGCGCTGTCCCCCCGTCGACGCTGATCTGCTGGCCGGTGATACCGGCCCCGGCCTTGCTGGCGAGCAGCACCGCCACGGCGGCCACTTCCTCGACCGTGTTCGGCCGCTTGATTGCCGACTCCGACGCGAACAGCGCGATCATCTCCTCCAGCTCCATGCCCATCGCCTTGGCTGTGGCCGGGCCGTTGTTCTTGATGATGTCGGTGATCACGATGCCGGGGCAGATGGCGTTGACCGTCACCCCCTGCGCGCCGACTTCACGCGCGACGCTTTTGGTCATGCCGTTCACCGCGTGCTTGGCCGCCGAGTAGGCGGTGAGCACCGGCTTGCCGTGCTTGCCCTCCATCGAGGAGATGTTGATCACCCGCCCATTGCCCTTGGCCAGCATGGTGGGGAGCGCGCGGCGGGTGGCCCAGAAGGTCGAATAGACGTTCCACTTCATCGCCTCGTCAAATGCGTGATCGGAGAGGTTCACCAGCGGCTGCAGATCGCCCGCGCCGCCCGCATTGTTCACGAGGATGTCGAGCGTGCCGAAATGCGCGACCACCGCGTCGATGAAGCCTTCGAGGTCGGCCTGCTCCATCACGTCGCCCGCGATGAAGATGGCCCGGTCGCCAGCTCCGAGTTCCTCCAGCACTTTCGCGCCCTTGTCGGCATTGCGGGCGAACAGCGCGACCTTGCCGCCTTCGGCCAGAAACGCCTCGGCGATCCCGCGCCCCATGCCCGCCGTGCCGCCGGGGAGCGCGGCGACTTTGCCTTCCAGTTTCATAGCTCTCTCCTTTGCTTGGGCTGGGTAGCGGGCCGCGCGCCCACGTGCACCTTGCCAAAATGACGGGTTGCCGCCGATGCCCCGCAGCGCGTCTAATGCGGCATGAGCGAAGTCGACGTCATCATCCTTGGCACCGGGGCAGCCGGTATGGCCGCCGCGCTCGCCGCCCACGAAGCAGGCGCGAGCGTCGCGCTGGTTGAACGCCAGCACCGTATCGGCGGCACCTCGGCGATCTCGGGCGGGGTGATCTGGGTGGCCGACAACCCGCGGATGTGCGCGGAAGGGATGGCTGACAGCCGCGAGGATGCGCTCGCCTAGTTCCGCAGCCGCGATCACGGCGACCTGGTGGAAGAAACGCTCGAGGCCTTCGTCGACAAGGGGCCCGAGGCGCTGGCTTTCCTCGAAAGCATTGATGCGCTGAAGGTCGCAGTGCTGCCGGGCTATCCCGATTACTATCTCGACCGCCCGGGCGCCAAGCCGCAAGGGTCGCGCGCGCTCGACCATGATCTGTTCGGCCTTGGCGAGCTGGGCGAATGGGCCGAGCGGATCTACGCCATCGAGGAACCCAAGCCGCTGATGCTGCGCGAAACCCCGCTCGGCGGGGCGACATCGATGCCGCCGATGGAGGTGTTGGGCCAGCGCATGGGGCTGCGGCAATGCGGCTTCGGACAGGCGATGGTGGCGCGATTGCTCAAGGCGTGCCTTGCGCGCGGGATCGAGCCGGTGCTGGGTGTCGAAACCAAGCGGCTGGTCAGGGACGGCGCGCGCATCACCGGCATCGAAGGCACCCGCGCGGGCGCGCCCTTCACCCTCGCCGCAAGGCGCGGCGTGATCCTCACCACCGGCGGCTTCGAATGGGACGAGGACCTGCGCCAGACCTTCCTGCGCGGCCCCGTCACCGCGCCCGCCAGCCCGCCAACCGGCAAGGGCGAGGGGTTGAAGCTGGCAATGGCGGCGGGCGCCAAGCTCGGCAACATGACCAGCGCCTGGTGGGCGCCGACGCTCGTGACGCCCGATGCGCCGTGGGCCAGCGGCGAGCAACGCGCGCAGATCATCCTGATCGAACGCACCGTGCCGCATGGCATCATGATCAACCGGCAAGCACAGCGGTTCTGCAACGAGGCGGCGAATTACTCGGCCCTGGGGGGCGTGTTCCACCAGTTCGATCCGGCGAGCTACGACTATCGCAACCTCCCCGCTTGGCTGGTGTTCGATGCGCAATATGCGGCGCGCTATCCGCTTGGCACTCGCCAGCCGGGTCAGCCGATCCCCGACTGGGTGATGCACGCCGACACGCTCGAAGCGCTGGCCGCCCAAATCGGCATCGACGGCGCGGCGCTGACTGAAACCGTGGCGCGCTTCAATGTCCATGCCGACGAAGGGCATGACCCGGACTTCGGGCGCGGCACATCCACTTACGATCACTTCTACGGCGACCGCAGCCGCGAAGGCACGGCGGTGACGCTCGGCGCGATCCGCGAAGCGCCGTTCTATGCGGTCGAGATCGCCTCGGGCCTGCTCGGCACCAATGGCGGGCCGAGGACGGACGGGCAGGCGCGCATCCTCGGGCATGACGGGGCGCCGATCCCGGGCCTTCTGGGTGCAGGCAATGCCATCGCCTGCCCGACCGGAGGCATCTATGCAGGGGCGGGCGGGACGCTCGGCCCGGCGCTGACCTATGGCTATATTGCGGGGCGGACGGCGGCGCTTGCCAACGCCTGAGCTACGCCCCCACCCAGCGATCAATCGTATCGTGGAAGAACCGTACCCGCGCCTCTTGGCCTGCCAGATGCCCGCCCTTGTAGCCGCGCGAGCGCAGGCCCTTCTGCTGCTCGCTCCAGATGCTCACATCCTGATCGATACCGGGGCCGCAGGATAGCTCGCCCACCACGCCGCGCTGGTGCGGGACGGGCGTGGTGCGATCGACCTCCTGCCCCATCGAATAGGCGTAGTAGCGATCAAGACCTTCGGGGAACCAGGTGAAATACCACATGTCGAAATAGCATCGCTCGGGGTCGGTCGGGTGCGGATCGGCGCGCAGCCAGATGCAGCCATCGGGCTTGAGGCTGAAGCTGATGTTGGGGAAGATCGTGTAGTGGAAGTGATCGGTCAACTGCGCGTCATGAAAGTGACTGAAATCATAGCCCTTCTCCGCGCCCCGCTCGCGCTTGGCCTGCTGGAGCGCCTCGCGGGTGCGCAGCGGATCCTCGCGAAAATCCTCCGGATCAAGGCCCCAATAGGTGAGCTCCTTGGCCATCATTTCGAGCACTGTGTCGGTGTGACCGCGCAAGGACCGCGCCGGGCGTGATCCCGGCATGAACATCCGCGCATGGCCCTGCGGCGCATAGAGATCGAACTGGCAGTCCTTGTAGCTCTGCTCCATCAC
>JBKDUW010000025.1:0-14383 GCA_046339235.1 Erythrobacteraceae bacterium
CAATTGAAAAAGGGGCGGGAGCAGGCATGTCTCCCGCCCTTTTTTATGCCGGCTTGTGGGCGATGCCCCACTCCATCCACCCGGCAAAGCGCGGGGCCTGGGGGGTGTAGCCCTCGCCCAGTTGCTCGACCGCAAAGCCTGCGCCGGCCAGTGCGCTCGTAATCGGGCGGGTCAGGTGGCACCCTCCGGCAAGGCGCTTCCACACAGGCTCGATCCGCTCCTGCCAGCGGCGCACCGGGGCATCGGGGGCGCGGCCATGTTCGAGAAACAGCAGCGTGCCGCCCGGACGCAGGACGCGGCGCATTTCGTGCATGACCGCCTGCGGATCATCGACCGAACACAAGGTAAAGGTGCACACCGCGCAGTCGAAGCTGGCATCGGCAAAGGGGATCGCCTCGCCCCGCCCGGCCCTGATGTCCGCCGCCCAGCCCTTGGCCCGGGCCGCCTCGCGCGCACCGGCGAGCAGGCCTTCATGCGGGTCGATCCCGGCATAGGAGCTGATCGCGCCCGCATCGTAGAAGGTGTGATTGATCCCGCCGCCGCAGCCCAGTTCGAACACGTCGCCTTGCGCCAGTGGCACCACGGCGCTGCGGCGCTTCATCACCTGCCCCTGCGAACAGGCGCAGGTAATCAGCCGCGGCATGATGTTCGCTTCGTACCAGTTCTTGAGGCCCATCGGCCGATCCCCCGCGCGTAGTCAGGCAGCGGTTGTAGCCCAAAGCCGGCGCCAGGAAAGCAGGTTCAGCCGGCTTGGCGCGTCGCCACGGCTTTGAGCCCGGCGGCGATCCGTTCCATGTCGCGGGCCAGACCGGCATCGCGCGCCTCTGCGCCGAGCGCGTCCCACGCGGTCAGCTGCGGCATCGACAGGCCGACACGCATGGTGCCGCCCCAGCCCCCGTCCACCCGCATGCATTTGACCGGCTGGCCGAGCCTGATGCCGTCGAGCGCGAGCGCCTTGTGCGCGGCCTGTGCGGCATCGAAGCTTTCCAGCCCCGGCAGGCCCGACAGGTCTAGCGTCGCCAGCGTGCGCATCTCGATCGGACTATCGCCTTCATCGCCGCTCCCCGGCGTCACCCGCGCCAAGCCGAGCGGTGCCATCAGATGCGCGCGCAGCGCGGTCTCGAAAGCGGCAATCATCGCCTCGACCCGCGCCATCGGGATCGCCTGAAACCGCTCGATCTCGAACAGCGCCGCCTCGAGCCGGAGCGCCAGCGCGGCATTGGCGCTGTCTTCCAGCGCGTCAGCACCCGGCCAACCGGCGGGCCATTCGGCGCGGCGGAAGACTTGCGCAAATCCCTGCGGCAGCGGCGCAGTGCCTGCGGCCAGAACCCGCGGCACCAGCGCCCAGCCATTGAACGGCGGGGCACCGACGAATTTCGAGCCGGTCATCAGCACGATCACGCCGCGCGCGAGATAATCGGCAATCGCGGCGCTGGTGATGCGCGCCTGACAGGCATCGACCACAAAGGTCGCCGCATCGCCAAACTCGGCCATCAGCGCATCGAGATCGCCAAGCGCGGGGAGCACGAGACCGGTCTTGGAACCGTGGACGCAGTGGACAACGCTATGCCGGCCGGCAGCGCGCGCGGCGGCGATTTCCTTGGCCATCCCGGCGGCAATCTCGGCGCTGCTGCGCGCCGCGCCATCGGCACAGCGCACCGGCACGTCGACCAGCGTGATTTCGCCCATCCCGGCGATATCCTCACCCGGCGCCACACCGCTCACCAGCGCCGTCTCGCCCGCAAAAAAGCGGCCATGGGCGGAATGGATGCAGCCCGAACCGGTCTCGTCCGCGCCCAGCAGCACATTGTGAATGCCCTGCTCGCTCCGCCCCAGCGCCAGCGCCAGCGCGACATATTCAAGATCGGTGCCCGAGGGCGCGAAGACGATTTCGGTGTCCGCGCTGATCCCGTAGGCGGCGCAGATGCGCCCGCGCAAGGCATCGAGCCGCGCCGCATAGGACTGCGCTGACCGCTCAGTTTCCAGAAGATGCGCGAAGGCATCGGCCGAAATGTCGCTCACGGTCGAGGAGGAATAGGCCAGCACGGCGCGCGGATAGGGGGCGGAGAGATAGCGGTTGAGGCCGCTCGCCTCGTCCAGCGTGATCCGCGCATCGCCCCCGCCAGACAGCATCGCGACCAGCGCCAGCGCGTCGGGGGAAGCATCAAAGCCTTCGATCGGGCGGTTCAGAGGGGGCAAGGGGCAGCCTTTCGCGATCATCGGCGGGGTCCGGCGCGGCTCTAGAGAATGCGGTCCTGCAATAAAACCGCAAAATGCATCTGGCGCACGTGCCGCGCGCGCACTAAATGGCGCCCCTTCCCGCAAGAGGCGACCATTCATGACCACATACCCCGAGCCGCTCCGCATCCCCGAGGAAGCCAAGCAGCGCCTCACCATCATGTTCATTGCGAAAAACGCGCTGTGGGACGGTTCGGGCAGCGCCGAGGATGGCAATCACGCCACCTACCACGTCGAGATGCGCGAGACGCTGAAGAGCCTCGGTCTCAACCTCAGGGTCGAGAACAAGTTCGAAGTGCTGTTCGACAAGCCGGAGGTCGACTTTGTCTTTCCGCTGCTGAACCGCGCGGGCTTCTTCAATTCGGAAATGCTGTGCCCGCTGCTGTGCGAGCGTGCCGGGATCCCCTATCTCGGGGCGAGCCCGATCCTGCGCGGATTGTCGGATGACAAGCACCTTGCCAAGCGCGCCGCCCGCGATGCCGGCGTGCCGACCGCACCCTGGGCGATCTACCGCCGCGGCGCGCCGATCGATCCGGCAAAGTGCCCCGA
The DNA here is from genome assembly GCA_046339235.1 of Erythrobacteraceae bacterium. Lineage (GTDB taxonomy): Bacteria > Pseudomonadota > Alphaproteobacteria > Sphingomonadales > Sphingomonadaceae > Erythrobacter. The sequence goes on from JBKDUW010000025.1 coordinate 2,788, forward strand.
AGGCTCGCGCTTCGTGGTCAAGCCCAACAATTCCTCGGCGAGCTGGGGCGTGATGGATGCGGCCGACTGGGCGAGCGTCGAGCAGGCGATCCACGGTGTCCACGAACTCGGCCACGACGCGCTGGTCGAGCCCTTTATCGACGGCAGCGACGTGGAAGTGCCGGTGGTCACCGTCAATGGCGAGCCGGTGATCCTGCCGATGCTGATCTTCCGCCAGGCCGATCCCTCGCACCTGCGGACCTATGAGGAAAAGCGCGATCTGGTTGACCGCAGCCAGAAATACTCGCTCGATCCGTTCGAGAACAAGGACATGATCGCGCAGATCACCGACTACACCCAGAAGGCGATGCAGGAATATCGCCCGTTCGATTATGGCCGCTTCGAGTTCCGCGTGAACGAGGAAACCGGCGAGATCACCTTCCTCGAGCTCAATCTCAACTGCAACCTGTGGTCGCAGAAGGTGTTCGGGCGGGCGGCAAAGCTTGCGGGCTGGACGCAGGAACAGCTGATCGAGACACTGGTGGCCGAAGGCCTTGCGCGGCACGGGCTGATCCCGCGCTGAGCAGGCCTCAGGCGGGGATTTCCTCGCCGCGGAAATCGAACACGCGGCCCGAATGCTCAGGGCCGAGGCCGGCGAGCACGCCGAGCAGGTTGGCCGCCGCGTCGCCGGGCGTGGTCAGCTGGCCTTCTGCCAGGCCCGACTGGAACGGCTGCGACAGCGCGGAATCGACCGTGCCGGGGTGCAGGCCGACCACCACGCCCTCGGGGTGCGTGCGCGCCGCCTCCAGCGCGAAGTTCCGCAGCAGCATGTTGAGCGCAGCCTTCGAGGCGCGGTAGGAGTGCCACCCGCCGAGCCGGTTGTCCGAAATCGAGCCGACCCGCGCAGACAGCGCCGCGAAGACGAACGGCTTCGTGCGCGGCATCAGCGCCAGCATATGCTTGGCGATCAGCGCCGGGCCGATGGTATTGAGCGCGAACACCTCGGCCATCGCTGCTGCCTCAAGCCGCTTGAAGCTGCGCTCCGGCCCTGTCCCATCGGGCAGTGTTAGCACGCCGGTCGCCACGATCACCCATTCGGGCGGGTCATCGCGCATCGCCTCGGCGGCGGCGGCAATGCTGGCTTCATCGGCAAGATCGAAGGCGAAGGGGCGAATCCCCTCCCCTTCCGGCCCCGTGCCGCCGCGCGATCCGGCGTAAATGACCTGTGTCCCGCGCGCGGCCAGCCCCTCGCACAGCGCCCGGCCGATCCCGCCCGACGCGCCGAAAACGCAGGCCGTCCGGGGGGTGCGCGCTGCGCTCTGTCCTACATCATCCATGACCGCTAAAGTGTCCGCATGGCCCGCCGGTTCCGCAGTTTTTCAAAGCCTTTGCGCCAGCGCCTGGTGCCAGTCTGCGATAGGGCCGCTTTTCTGCTTCTGGACAGTGTCTCATGTGTCTCCAACACGGGCTGCTGAGCGATGGTCAACGCCTGTGCGAAAGCATGCAACATCGGAGACGCAGCGCCCGCTTGCCAGCGTCGGCTGAGCCGTTAGATAGAGTGCAAACGCGAACACGGGATCACGTCATGGCGACCTTCACTCTCCCCAAGAATTCCAAGATCAAGAGCGGCGGCAAGGTCCACAAGGCCGAAGGCGGCCGGGTCAAATCGTTCAAGGTCTACCGCTACGATCCCGACAGCGGCGAAAACCCGCGCTATGACAAGTTCGAGCTCAATCTCGACGATTGCGGGCCGATGGTTCTGGACGCCCTGCTCAAGATCAAGAACGAGATCGACCCCACGCTGACCTTCCGCCGCTCGTGCCGCGAAGGGATCTGCGGGTCGTGCTCGATGAACATGAACGGCAAGAACGGCCTCGCCTGCACCACCGCGATCGAGGATCTGAAGGGCGAGATCCGCATCACCCCGCTGCCGCACATGGACGTGATCAAGGACCTCGTGCCCGATTTCACGCACTTCTACGCGCAATATGCCTCGATCCGCCCGTGGCTCCAGACCGTCTCGCCCACGCCTTCGGGCAAGGAGCGTCTGCAATCGCCCGAGCAGCGCGAGAAGCTCGATGGCCTCTACGAGTGCATCCTGTGCGCCTGCTGCTCGACCTCGTGCCCGTCCTACTGGTGGAATTCGGACAAGTTCCTCGGCCCCGCGATCCTGCTCCAGGCCTATCGCTGGCTGGCGGACAGCCGCGACGAGATGACCGGTGAGCGGCTTGACGATCTGGAAGATCCGTTCCGCCTCTATCGCTGCCACACGATCATGAACTGCGCGAATGTCTGCCCCAAGGGCCTGAGCCCCGCCAAGGCGATCGCCGAAACCAAGAAGATGATGGCCGAGCGCGCGATCTGATCGGCAGCGATCAGACAGCGCCGGCGCGGCATCATGGCTGACCACCAACCGATCAACGCGCCGTTCGAGTATCGCCCGCTCGCGCCCGAGGAGTGCGGCGGCGAGGCCGGTTGGTATACCTGGAACATGGTCGACCGCACCCGCTTCAACACCTCTGTGCTGGGCGAGATGCGGGTGCGCCGCGAAGGCGCGCATTGCCGCTTGCGGATGTTTCCCGAGCGCCGCCACACCAACCTTGTCGACAACATCCACGGCGGCGTCACACTGGCGCTGATCGACATTGCCCTGTTTGCCGCGATGCACATCAACGGCAGCGGCGAGGCCGGCCCGTCGGTGACGGTCGAATTGTCGACGCAGTTCGTGGGCGGAGGTGACCCCTCGCGCCCGCTCGATGCGGTGAGCGAGATCGTGCGCGAGACCGGGCGGATGCTGTTCCTGCGGGGCTTTGCGACGCAGCCGCGCGCGGATGGCGGCGAGGACATCATCGCCTCCTATTCGGGCATCGTGCGCAAGATGCGCTCGCGCGACTGACGCGCGGTGCCCGGCCTGCTCGCCCGCTATGACGCGCTGATCGCCAGCGGCGAATTGCGCGCCGATCCTGACCAGCGCGCGGCTGCGGAGCGGCTTGACCGCTTGCAGCGCGAATTGGAAGCGCCCGCGCCTTCATCCGGCTTTTTCGGCAAGCTGCTCGGCAGCAAGCCCGCCCCGCCGCCGCGCGGTCTCTACATCTGGGGCGGGGTCGGGCGCGGCAAGTCGATGCTGATGGACCTGTTCCATGAAACGCTCGCCCTGCCCGCCAAACGCCGCGTGCACTTCCACGCCTTCATGCTCGAGGTCGATCGGTTGATCGCAGCCGAGCGGAAAGCGGAACGCAAGGACCCGCTGATCGCGGTCGCGCTCGCCATGGCCGCCGATCTCAAGTGCCTTGCCTTCGACGAGATGGTGGTCACCAATACCGCCGATGCGGCGATCATGGGCCGCTTCTTCACTGCTCTGATGGAGGCAGGCACGGTAATTGTCACCACCAGCAATCGTCCGCCGAGCGACCTTTACAAGGACGGGCTCAACCGCTCGCTGTTCCTGCCCTTCATCGCGCTGGTGGAGCGGGAGATGGATGTGCTGTCATTGAATGGCCCGGTCGATTACCGGCTCGACCGGATCGGCGGGCTCGCCATGTGGCACGCACCGATCGGCGAAGCGGCAACCGCGCAGGTGCGCGAGGCATTCTTCCGCCTCACCGATTTCGCGCCCGAAGATGCCGCCAACGTGCCCAGCGGCGAGCTGGACCTTGGGGGCGGACGCACATTGCACGTGCCCAAGAGCCTCAAGGGCGTGGGCGTGTTCAGCTTCAAGAAGCTGTGCGGCGAGAACCGCGGGGCGGCGGATTACCTTGCGATTGCGCAGGCCTTCCACACGGTGATCATCGTGGGCATTCCGCGCATGGGCCCGGAGAACCGCAACGAGGCAATCCGCTTCACCAAGCTGATCGACGCGCTCTACGAACACCGCGTGAAGCTGTTCGCCACTGCCGCTGCCGAGCCGGAAGCGCTGTATCAGGCCGGCGACGGCGCGTTCGAATTCGCGCGGACGGTGAGCCGGCTGAACGAGATGCAGTCAGATGAATACATGGCGCTGGGCCACGGCACCGAGGGCTAGGCCGAAACCCCGAGCCCTCCCAGTGACTTTTCCAGCATCAGCAATTGCCACAGGGTGCGCGAGTGATCCGCACGGGCTGCGATGTGGGCTTCGGCCATTGCAGCGATTGCCTTGGAATCGAAGAACCCGGTCTGCGCCAGCCCGCCGCTCGTCGCAATCCCCCGCGCCGCGCCCGCCAGCGGCCCGCGCAGCCATTCGGCGATCGGGGTGACGAAACCCTGTTTGGGCCGGTAGAGTATGTCGCGGGGCAGATAGCGTTCGAGCGATTTCTTGAGCAGGTATTTGCCGGTGCTGCCATTGACCCGCATCCCCTCGGGCAGGCGCGCCGCGAATTCCACCAAGCGGTGATCGAGCAGCGGCTCGCGCGCTTCGAGGCTCACCGCCATGCTGGTGCGGTCAACCTTGGTGAGGATGTCGCCGGGCATCCAGAAGGTGAGATCGGCATATTGTGCACGGTCGAGGCCCGAACGGCCCGGCGCGGCGCGCATCAGCTGGATCAGCTCGTCCTCGCCGCGAAACCCGGCAAGGCTGGCGGCGAAGCTGTCCGAATAGAGCCCTGCCCGCGCCTCGGGCAACGTCACCGATAACCCGCGCGCATAGCCTTCCTCACCGCTCTCGGCGAGCGCCAGTAGCGTCGCCTTGGCGCGTAACGGACGCGGCGCCCAGTCGGCTTTGGGCCATGCCCGCCCCAGCGCGCCGAACAGCGGTGCGCGCAAGGCGGCAGGCAGCACCGAGCGCGCGCGCTCCTCGTGATGGTGGAACACCTGCCGCCGGTATCCCGCAAAGGCCTCGTCCGCGCCGTCACCCGAGAGCGCCACGGTCACCCGCTCGCGCGCCAGCTGGCACACCCGCCAGGTCGGCAGCGCCGAGGCATCGGCGAAGGGCTCGTCGAACATCGCGGCGAGGCTGTCGATCGCGCTGAAATCATCGGTCGCGACGATCCGCTCCTGATGATCCGCGCCGAACTTGGCAGCGACCTGCCGGGCGTAGCTGGTCTCGTCATAGGCCGCGACGTCGAAGCCGATCGAGCAGGTCTGCACCGGAGAGGCGCTCGCCTCGCTCATCAGCGCGACCACGCCCGAACTGTCCACGCCGCCCGAAAGGAACGCGCCCAAAGGCACATCGGCGACCATCCGCGAGCGCACGGCATCGCGCATCAGATGGACCAGCTGCGCCGAAAGATCGGCCTCGCTCCCGCGCTCGCGGCTGGTGAAGTCGATATCCCACCAGCGCTGCGGCCGGCCGGGCGCGCGGCCTTGCTCCATCAGCCAGAAATGCCCCGCCGGCAGCTTCTCGACGCCGGCGAGGATCGAATGGCTGTCAGGGACATAGCCCCAGGTCATGTAGGCCTCGATCGCCTGCGGATTGATCCGGCGGCGCAGCAGCGGGTGCGCGAGCAGGCCCTTCAGCTCCGAGGCAAAGGCGATGCTGCCATCCGAGAGCGCGGCGGTGAACAGCGGCTTCACCCCGAACCGGTCGCGCGCGAGGAACAGCTGGCGCTTGTCGCGATCGAACAGGGCAAAGGCGAACATCCCGTCGAGCCGCTTGAGGCAATCCACCCCCCAGCGTTGCCACGCGGCCAAAATGACCTCGGTGTCGCCCGCAGTGCGAAAGGTGAACCCCGCCTGCTCCAGCTCGCGGCGCAATTCACGGAAGTTGTAGATCTCGCCGTTGAAGACGATCACCGCGCGTCCGTCGGCCGAATGCATCGGCTGCGGAGAGCCGGCAATGTCGATGATCGAGAGGCGGCGATGGCCGAGGCCGACACCGTGGTCGGTCCACACTCCTGCCCCGTCCGGCCCGCGATGGACAAGCGCGTCGCACATCCGCTCGACCCTGCTGGGATCGACCGGCTTGGGGGTCTCGGCATGGAAAATCCCGGCAATCCCGCACATCGCGCGTTCGGGCCTAGAGGATGGCGGCGAGCGCGGCAATCACTGCCACGGCAATGATCGCAAGGGCAGCCCCGCCCGGCGCAAGCGCGCCCTTTTCGGCGCGGGCGATAAGGCCCCGGCGCTCGAGTTCGGCCGCGCGCCAGCCATATTCCTCGGGCTCGCGCTCGAAGAACCGCCAGCCTGCGCCCAGCAGCGCGGCGACGATGATCGCGAAGAACACCCAGCCATAGATGATGTGATCGAACCCCGTCGCGCGCTCGGCGCCGATGAATTGCGCGACATAGATCGTCGCCCAGGCGCGCACGCCATTGGCGAGGATCGGAACGATGATGCAGGCGGCCATGAACACGGCGCGTCGCTGCCAGCTGGCAAAGCGGGTGAAGCAGACGAGCACGCCCAGCGCTACCATGGCGACGAGGAACTTCACCCCCGAACAGGCCTCGGCGACGATGAACAGGCCCGCGGGCGTGTCGATATGGATGCCATCGATCGTGGCAGGCACGCCGCTGGCACGGGTCAGGGCGATGGCGATATCGGCGGTGATCACTTGCAGCGGCGGGATGATCTCGTCGCCGAAGGGCACAAGGAACACGCCGAGGGCCAGCGGCAGGCCAACCAGCAGCGCCGCGCGCAGCCCGAGCACCGCCACCACCGCGCCCTGCAGCATCCCGACCGCGCCGGCATGGGCAAGGAGGTTGATCCCGCTCGCGCGCCCCACCCCCCACAGGCCGAGCGCGGCGGTCACCAGCAGCAATCCCGGCCAGAAGGCGCGCGGGGTGATGTCGGCCAGCTCGCCTGTCTTGAGCATCACCAGCCAAGCGATAATCAGCGGCATCAGCAGCAGGTGGTTATAGGTGTCGATGTTCCACCACTGGTGCGCCATCTCGCCCCATTCGCGGGCGCCCAGCAGCATCAGCGCTGCCGCCGCGAGGGCAAGCGCCGTCAGCGCGGAACGCCACGCGGCAGGCATCGGCGCGGCATGGCTGGCGCGCGGCGCAGCAAGGGTGGCAGGCTCAGGCGGCATGGCGCACGCCCTCCTCGCCCTTACCCAGCAATCCGTCGAGCGGTGCCAGAACAGCCTCCCAGCCATGATGTTCAAGCACGAAGCGCCGCGCGGCAGCGCCAATGCTGGCGGCTGCGTCCGGTTCGGCCAGCAGGCCGGCGATCCGCTCGGCCATGGCGACAGGATCGGGCGGGCTCACCAGCCAATGCGTGCCGTCGGCAGCAGCAATGCCGGTCGCCGCATCGGGGGTGAGCACCACGGGGCGCGCCATCGCCATCGCCTCGAGCACCTTGTTCTGCACCCCGCGCGCGATCAGCAGCGGGGCGAGCACGGCGTCGGCGGCGGCAAGGAAGGGGCGCACATCAGCCACCTCGCCCCACACTTGCACGCCCGGCAGCCCGTGATGGGCCATCAGCTTGCCCGTGGGGTGCCGCCCGACGACATGGAACAGCGCCTCGGGGAAACGCGCGCGAAGCTTCGGCAAGAGGGCTTCGATCACCCACAGCGCGGCCTGCTCGTTGGGGCGATAATCCATCTGCCCGGTGAACACGAAGTGCGGCCCCGGCAGGCTGGCGAGCAACGGGTGCGGGGAGAATCCTTCGGGATCGAAGACAGCAGCGTCGATACCATTGCCGATCACCTGCACATTGACCTTGGCAGGCGCATGCAAACGGCTGCGATAGAGCGCCGCCTCGGCCTCGGAGATCAGGATCGTGGCATCGGCGCGCTGGCCGAGCCGTTCTTCCTCGATAGAGAGCAACCGCGCCTCGCGGGCGTTGAGCCAGACGCGCTCGCCCGCCGCAGCATAGCTGGCAAACTTGGCGCTATCGACGTCGCACAGGTCGATCACCACGCGGCCCTGAAAATCGGCGGGGACATATTGCCCCATCTGGCCCGAAAAGACGAAAATCGCGCTGATGTCATGCCGCGCGATGGTCTCGCGCACCCAGCGTTCCAGTTGGCGCGAGTGGAATGCGGTCAGGCTTACCGGCTTGCCCGCCAGCACCGCCGCTGCGCCAGCGAGCGGCAGCGGCTTGGTGCGCCGGGCGATGCAATGGCTTGCGGCCAGATCGACCAAGGCCGTCTCGCCCTCGCCCGGACCTTCGGCAAAGCAGCCGACATGGACCGGAGCGAGCCGCGCCAGCGCCTTCAGCAGGTGGTGCGAGCGGATCCGGTCGCCGCGATCGGGCGGAAACGGCACGCGGTGGGCGAGGAACAGGATCTCGCCCATCACGCCAGCCCGCGCGCGATCCACGGCCCCAGAGTGTTGGCGACAGGGAGCGGCAGCTTCTTCCACAGCGCGATCTTGCGGCTGTAGCTGGCGTCAGTGGGATCGATGTTGCGCTTGGGCTGGTCCCCGTCGGTCCATGCGCCATAGGTGAGCGGCTGCGGATCAAAGCCCCAGTTCTTCTTGAAGGCATAAGGCCCGCTCCCCGTTTTGGAACGGCCAAAATCGAACCGCGTCATGCCCTGCCGACGGGCGTGAAGCATCAGATCGAAATACATCACCTCGTTGGCGCGCGCGGCGCGGGCGGCAAAGGTGCCGCCGCCCCAGAACGGCATCACTGCGTCATTGTGGTAGAAGCTCAGCACGCTCGCCAGCGGGGTCTCGCCGTCCCACACGGTGAGGATATCGCTCTTGTCCGGAAAGGCCGCGAGCATCGCAGCAAACAGCGCGCGCGGGAACACCGGCGTGCCGAGATTGTGCACCCTGGCGCTGTAGCAGGCGTAATGCGCTGCAAGATCGGCGGCGCTGGAGCCGATGGTGACGCGGTGGCCGAAGCCCAGCCCCTTGCGCACCTCGGCGCGCGCCTTGCGCGGGATGGCGACAAGTTCAGCCTCATCGTCAGCGGCAAGCGGGCGTTCGAAGCCGCAATGCTTGTCGGACCAAGCGTCCCAGCCCTGCGGGATCGGCCCGCCTCGCAGTTCGACACCCGCAAAGCCGTGCGCCCGGGAATGGGCCTCGGCTGCTGCCGCCAGCGCCCGCGCCGCCTCCGCGCTCTCGGCCAGGATCCCGCCGCCGACACCGAACCCGCTCGAGACCAGCGCCTTGCCGAACAGCGTCGAGCGCACTTCGGTCAGCGGCAACCATCCGGTGATCACGCCCATCCGCTCGCTCACCAGCCCGGCGGCGCGCTGGCCCGTCCCGGCTTCGACCGCTTGCAGCCACGCCGGGCGATGGAACAGGCTGGCGCCTGCTTCGGCAACGAATCCCGCGATCCGGCGGACGTCGGCAGCATCGCGGAAACCGGCGGCCCGCACACTTGTGCCGGCTTTCACCGGCGCTTTCATTCCGCCGCCTCCGCGTCGGGCACCGGCAATTCGCCCGCGCGCGCGGCTTCGCGGTGGGCGATCATGTCCATCCGCCCCCAGCGGAATTCGTGCACCAGATCGCGCAGCTTGCCCGCCATCTTGGTGAGACCGGTGTAATGCCGGAAGCGCGAGCGCAGCGGGGCATGGGCCACACGCGGCTGATCGGGATCGACCTCCCACGGGTGGAAATAGAACACTGCCGGGCGGCCTTCGGCGCGGTTCACCTGCCGGATCGCCCAGCGTGAAAAGCCGTAGGGCAGCACCCGGAAGAACCCGCCCCCGCCGGCCGCCACGCGCCGCCCGCCCAAGATCGCGGTGGTCACCGGCAGCTCGACCAGCGAGGACCAAGGCAGCGGGCGGAAGGCAAACCGCGGCGCCTCGGGCCAGCCATAGTGATCATGCACCACCGGCGCGACGCTGGAGGAATAGGCATAGCCCTGACTTGCCAGTTCGGCGAAGGCCCAGGGCGTGCGTTGATCGATCGAGAAGCTCGGCGCGCGGTAGCCGGTGACCGCGACGCCCGAGCAGTCCTCGATAATTTCGCGTGCTTTGCGAATGTCTTCGGCAAAGGTCTTGCGATCGAGCGTGAACACGCGGGCGTGGTCATAGCCGTGGCTGGCAATTTCATGGCCGGCATCCGCAATGCGGCGGATCATTGCCGGATGGCGCTTGGCCACCCAGCCCAGCGTGAAGAAGGTGGCGTTGACATCGGCTTCGGCAAACAGATCGAGAATGCGGCTGACATTGTCTTCGACGCGGGTGCTGATCGCGTCCCATTCGCCGCGCGCGATCACCTTCTCGAAGGCGCCGACCTGGAACCAGTCCTCGACATCGACCGACAGGCCGTTGACGATCGCAGGCATGGCAACCGCGGGAAAGGGATCAAGCGGGGCGTTCACCTCACGCGGCCTCGCGCGACGGGTCTTCCTCGAGCCACTCGATCAGCATGATGAGCACATGGCGGAAGGATTGCTCCTGCTCCTCAAGCCGCGCCTCGATGCGTTCGAGTTCGGCAGCAATCCGCGCCTCGGCGATCCGCACTTCCTCGGGCGAGAGGGCCTCGCTCCCGTTCTCGTGGTGGCCGGTTCCGGCGGCCTGCAATTCGCTGATCGCGGCTTCAAGCTCGGCGGTGCGGGCATCGCGGTCCGCCAGTAGGGCGGCGACTTCGGTGGCAGGCAGGCTGCCTTCGGCCACGGCAGGCGCGGGGGCCGAGGCCACCGGCGCGCTGCGCAGATCGCCGCGCCCATGCGCGCCGCGGGTCTGATCGGCGGTCATTTCGGCCACCACATCGCCCAGCATCGCCAGCGTCAGCTCGCCGCGTTCCTCGATCGCGCCGAGCAGCAGCAGGCGGTTCATCACCTGATTGACCCGCCGCGGAATCCCGTCGGTCTGGCGGTAGAGCGCATCGAGCAGCGCCTCGCTGAGGGCCGGATGCCCGCTCCACCCGACACGGCCGAGGCGGTGGCGAATATAGGCGGCTACCTCGTTCTCATCGAGCGCTTCGAGATGGTGCGAGGCGATAATCCGCTGGCGCAGCTGCTCGAGCCCCGGATGATGTGCAAGCGTGCGGCGGAATTCGGGCTGGCCGAGCAGCAGGCTCTGCAACAAGGGGTGCGAACCGAGCTGGAAGTTCGACAGCATCCGCAGTTCTTCGAGCGCCGCCAGATCGAGGTTCTGGCATTCGTCCACCACCAGCAGGCAGCGCCGGCCAGCGCGGGCTTCGTCCTGCAGGAAGCGTTCGATCGCGCCCAGCGCCCCGGCCTTGTCATGCCCCTCGACCGACAGGCCGAACGCCTGCGCGACGACATGCACGATTTCCGCCCCGTCGAGCGCGCTGGTGACGACCTGCGCCACGGTCAGCGCGGCCGGATCGATCCGCTCCATCAGATGCGCCACCAACGTCGACTTGCCCGCACCGACCTCGCCGGTGATGACAATGAAGCCCTCGCCCTGACCGAGGCCATAGCCGAGATAGCTCATCGCCTTCTTGTGGCTGACGCTCTCGAAATAGAATTTCGGATCCGGCGTCAGCTGGAACGGCCTTGCGGTGAACCCATAGAATTGTTCGTACATGAGCTTTTCGTTCCCCAATCAGAAGTCGTAGCGCAGGCCCACCAGCGCGGTGGCATAGGCGAAGTCCTCGGCGGAGAACTCGCTGTCGAAGTAGTCGATCGCGAGCGCCGCGCGGGCGGTGAGGCGGCGGGTCAGCGACTGGTTATAGGCCGCCGATCCGCCGACCGCGGTCACGTCACCGCCGGGCGTGGCGCTGTCGAACCAGTTGACATAGGCATTGGTGGTGAAATTGGCGTTCTGCCCGATCTGCCGGGTGAGGCCGCCGATCACGTAGTAGCTCTCGTCGGTCAGGCCATCGAGGCTGGCGAGCAC
>JBKDUW010000026.1:0-9207 GCA_046339235.1 Erythrobacteraceae bacterium
TAGGCGGCCACGAATTCCTTGGAATACTGGGCCTTGGCCTCTTCCTTCTTCTTGTCCTTCTTCTGGGCGTGAGCCGTATCGGTGAAGCCGGGGACAGTCAGGATCGCAGTGCCGCTTGCCAGCGCCAGAGCCAGAGCAAAGTGCCGCGCAAAGCCGGCGGTGTGCCGATGGGTCGAAGACAGCTTGTTCAAATCATCCTCCAGAGGTCGCTCGAATGCCGGGCAATTGCCCCGCAGCCGGGTGAAACATGTCCAGCCTTTGGACGGCTGGAAAGCAATTTGCAATTCCCGCTAGGCGTGGTGGGCTGAACGGCTTTTGAATGATGGCAGGCGCACGTGACCACGTCGTTGCAAATGTGGAAAAAGGTGCCCTGTTCGCCCTGTGTTCGTGCGCGATGGTGGCGGAACGGGCAGCGGAGGCCTACATGGGGGGCAAGCACTGGCCAAAGGCGCGTCCCCTTCCACCGCCGCGGCTCCACGAACACAAACAGAAACGGCCCCACCCTTGAGCGACGACAGCGACATTCTCGATTCTACCCCGCCTGCACCGATGGGCGGATTTGAACGCATCGACATCGTCGACGCGATGAAGTCGAGCTATCTCGACTATGCCATGAGCGTGATCGTCAGCCGCGCGCTGCCCGATGTGCGCGACGGCCTGAAGCCGGTCCACCGCCGCATCCTGGTCGCCAGCCAGGAAGGCGGCTTTGTCGCCGGGCGACCCTATCGCAAGAGCGCCAAGATTGTTGGCGACGTGATGGGTAACTACCACCCGCACGGCGACAGCGCGATCTACGACGCGCTCGCACGCATGACGCAGCCGTGGTCGATGCGGGTGCCGCTGATCGATGGTCAGGGCAATTTCGGCTCGATGGACCCCGATCCGCCGGCCTCGATGCGCTACACCGAAGCGCGGCTGGCGCGGGTGGCGAACAGCCTGCTGGACGATCTCGACAAGGATACGGTCGATTTCACCGACAACTACGACGGCAGCCGGCAGGAGCCGACTGTGCTGCCGGCGCGCTTCCCCAACCTGCTGGTCAACGGCGCGGGCGGGATCGCGGTCGGCATGGCGACCAATGTGCCGCCGCATAACCTCGGCGAAGTGATCGATGCTTGCTTTGCCTATAGGGACAACACGGCGATCACCTCCGAAGAACTGATCGAATACATCCCCGGCCCCGATTTCCCGACCGCGCCGCTGATCCTCGGCACCCATGGCGCACGGCAGGCTTACACCACCGGGCGCGGCTCGATCCTGATGCGTTGCCGCCACGAGGTCGAGACCGGCCGCAACGACCGGCAGAGCATCGTGTTCACCTCGATCCCCTATCAGGTCGGCAAGTCGAACCTGGTCGAGAAGATCGCCGAAGCCGCCAAGGACAAGCGGATCGAAGGCATCTCCGACATTCGCGACGAAAGCTCGCGCGAAGGCGTGCGGGTGGTGGTCGATCTCAAGCGCGATGCCACCGCCGATGTGGTGCTGAACCAGATCTGGCGGCACACGCCAGCGCAGTCGTCATTTCCCGCCAATATGCTGGCGATCCGCGGCGGCCGCCCCGAAACGCTGCGCCTGCGCGATTTCATCAAAGCCTTTATCACCTTCCGCGAGGAAGTGATTACCCGGCGCACCAAGTTTGAACTCGCCAAGGCGCGCGCGCGGGCGCATATCTTGCTCGGTCTTGTAGTCGCGGTCTCCGACCTCGACGAGGTGGTGGCGATGATCCGCACCGCCCCCAATCCGGCCGAGGCGCGCGCGCGGTTGATGGCCAAGGACTGGCCGATTGGCGACATCGCGCAATATATCCGGCTGATCGAAGCGATCGAACCGAGCGCGGATCAGGCTGGCGGCACCTATCGCCTGTCCGAATTGCAGGTGAGGGCGATCCTCGAACTGCGCCTCCACCGCCTCACCGCGCTGGGCCGCGACGAGATCGGCGACGAGCTCAAGGGCTTGGCTTCGGCGATCGAGGGATATCTTGCGATCCTCGCCGACCGCGCGAAGCTCTACGCCGTGATGCGCAGCGAGCTTGAGGAAATTCGTGCGTCCTATGCCACCCCGCGCGTTTCCGAAATTGCGCCCGCCTGGGACGGCCTCGAAGACGAGGACCTGATCGAGCGCGACGAGATGGTCGTGACCGTCACGCATGACGGCTACATTAAGCGCACCGCGCTAAACACCTTCCGCGCGCAGGGCCGTGGCGGCAAGGGCCGCTCGGGCATGGCGACCAAGGACGAGGATGCGGTGGTCGAGCTGTTCGTCACCTCGACCCACAATCCCGTGCTGTTCTTCACCAATACGGGCCGCGTCTACCGCATGAAGGTCTGGAAGCTGCCCGAAGGCGGGCCGACCACCAAGGGCCGCCCGATGGTCAATCTCTTGCCGCTCGCCGCCGAGGAACGCGTCACCAACGTGCTGCCTTTGCCCGAGGACGAGAGCACCTGGGCCAATCTCAACATCGTGTTCGCCACTGAACAGGGCATGGTGCGGCGCAATTCGATGGACGCCTTTGCCAATATCCCGACCGCGGGCAAATATGCGATGGGCTTTGTCGAAGGTTCGGGCGACCGGCTGATCGGGGTGCAATTGCTCACCGAAGACCAGCAGATCTTCCTCGCCAGCGATACCGGCAAGGCGATCCGCTTCTCGGCTACCGATGCGCGCGAGACCAAGAGCCGCACCGGCATCGGCGTGCGCGGGATGAGCCTCAAGAAGGGCGGCAAGGTTGTCAGCATGGCGGTGCTCGATCAGCTCACCGCCGAGATGGAAACCCGGGAGGCCTATCTGCGCGCCGCCGCGTGGAAGAACAACGACACCGCCGCCACTCTGCCCGCCGAACAGGTGGAAGCAATGGGGCAAGGCGAGGAGTTCATCCTCACCCTCACCGCCAATGGCTATGGCAAGATTTCCTCGGCCTATGAATATCGCACCACCTCGCGCGGCGGTCAGGGGATAACCAATATCGGTACGCCCGAGAGCAATCCCGAACGCAACGGGCCTGTCGTGGCCAGCTTCCCGGTCAAGCACGGCTCGCAGCTCATGCTGGTGACCGATCAGGCCAAGCTGATCCGGCTGGGGATCGATTTCCGCCATCTGGTCGAAGGCGGGTTCGAGAACCTGAAGGGCTTCTCGATCTCCGGGCGCAGCTCATCGGGGGTGCGTATCTTCGATGTCGCCAAGGACGAGCACATTGTCGGCGCGGCACTGATCGACGAGACCGCCGAGCCGGAAAACTTGGCCGAGGAAGCCATCGCGGCGGAAATGTCGGGCCCGAGCGAGCCGCCGTTGACCTGACGGTAAAGCGCCTATCTGATGAAAAAAGGGGCAGGCGATAATAGCACCGATTGCCCTTTTCGTTAGTGTGATCAAAAATCACGCAGTTGTTACCTGACGGGCTGCTCGCCCCGCAAGCACTGCACGATGCCGGTCGCGATCATCACCTGACCTGCATAGTAGAGCGGCCAGATCAGCAGTTCGGGCAGCGGCGCCAGATCATAGGCGCCCATGCGCGAGAAGATCAGCCAGTCGCTCACCACGAACAGCACCGCCCCGGTGCCGACGCGGTAGCGCGGATAGTGGCTCATCCACGCCACCGCCGCCATCGCACCGAGGAAGCCGGCATAGAGCGCGATCTGCGCTTGGCCGCTGAGCAGGAAGCTCACCAAGGGCGTACCGATCAGCAGGCCGACACCGGTTAGCTTCTGCACCGGTGAAGGGCGCGGATGGCGGTTCCTGAGGTAAAGCGCCACCGCCACACAATGCGCCGCAGCAAACAGCGCGCCGCCGGCAGTGAAATAGAGCTCGATGGTCATGTCACCGAGCGCGGCCAGTGCCAGCGCGAGCACCAGTAGCGCGCCGTCGATCCCGCGCCGGTCATGCGGAACGCGCAGCAGCGCATAGAGCGCTAGCAAAGCGACGCCCGCGCCTTTTAGCAAGATGCCCCAGGTGCCCTCGCCGATCGGATTGTCCTTGAGGAAGAAATAGGCCGTCGCCGCCACGATGCTCGCCAGTAGCCATGGCCGTTGCTCGCTCAGCGCCTGCTTCGCCATCCTTGCCCTGCCCTTCCCTTCGCTTTGGATTATCCGCCCGCGCTTAGGGCTTGCCGCGGCGCTATCACGCAATTACCTGCCTCGCCATGACCGCGACACCAACAAATTACGATGTGCACATTATCGGCGGCGGCCTCGCCGGGAGCGAGGCGGCTTGGCAGCTCGCGCGGCGCGGGGTCAAGGTGCGCCTCTCGGAGATGCGCGGCGCTTCAAAAGAATTGGGGGGGGCGATGACCCCGGCACACCAGACCGATGGTCTCGCCGAACTGGTCTGCTCCAACTCGTTCCGATCGGATGACGATGCCAAGAACGCGGTCGGCCTGCTGCATCAGGAGATGCGCGAACTCGACAGTCTGGTGATGCGCGCGGGCGAAGTCGCGCGTGTACCGGCGGGAAGCGCGATGGCGGTCGACCGCGAGGTGTTCTCGGCCGAGGTCGAGAAAGCGCTCGCCCAGCTCCCCAATCTCACCATCGTGCGCGAGCGGGTCGACAGCCTGCCCGCCGCCGGTCTAACGATTGTCGCTACCGGCCCGCTGACCGCGGAAGGCCTCGCTGCCAGCATCGTGCGCGCGACCGGGGCCGAGCGACTCGCCTTCTTCGATGCGATTGCGCCGATTATCCATCACGATAGCATCGACTTGTCGAAATGCTGGATCCAGTCGCGCTGGAACAAAACCACGGCAGCCTCCAACGAAGGCGGCGATTACATCAACTGCCCGATGAACCAGGATCAGTATCTCGCCTTCCACCGCGGGCTGATGGAGGGCGAGAAGACCGAGTTCAAGCAGTGGGAAAAGGACACGCCCTATTTCGACGGCTGTATGCCGATCGAGGTGATGGCCGAGCGCGGGGTGGAAACCCTGCGCTATGGTCCGATGAAGGGCGTCGGGCTCGACAATCCCTTCGATGTCACCCCTGAATTCCCGCAAGGCCGCTGGCCGTATGCGGTGGTGCAACTGCGGCAGGACAACAAGCTCGGCACGTTGTGGAACATGGTCGGTTTCCAGACCAAGCTCAAATATGGCGCGCAGATCGCATTGTTCCGCACCATCCCTGGGCTTGAGAACGCCGAATTCGCGCGGCTGGGCGGCCTGCACCGCAACACCTTCCTCAATTCGCCCGAGGTGCTCGACCGGCAGTTGCGTCTGCGCGCGGCGCCGCATATCCGCTTTGCAGGCCAAGTGACGGGGTGCGAGGGCTATGTCGAAAGCGCTGCCATCGGCTTGGTTGCGGGAATGATGGCGGCGGCGGAACTGGCGGGCCGCAACTGGCAGCCGCTGCCCGCCACCACCGCGCTCGGCGCGCTCTTGAGCCACATCACCGGCGGCGCCGAGGCTGCCACCTTTCAGCCGATGAATGTCAATTTCGGGCTGTTCCCGCCCTTGAACAAGATCGGCAAAAAAGTGCGCAAGGAGGCTTATACTGACCGCGCGAAGGCCGATCTCGCGCGCTGGATCGCCGACACCCAAGAAGCCGTGCCGGCCTAAGGCATCAGCACTTGCATGTGGGTTTTTTCGCTTCGGGCTTGGGCGCCGGTGCGGCGGGCGGCGGCGGCGGGGCGCTCTGCTCGATGCTCGCGCGGCCCTGCCGCCAGCATACTTCGACACCGCCCCGCGCAAGGCCGCCCAATACTCACAATACGACTTGTCGCAACGGTCCGCCCCCTGTTGCTGTTTCGGGAGCCAGACTATACCCTATCAGCTCAGAAAGATAGCGGCCCTGAGCGCGGCCAGCCGCGCGCCGCGGCCCTCCATCAGCGGGCGCCCGCCGCGCCGCAACGCACGCAGGGCGAGGGCTTCGAGCACCGCAAGGCCGCGCAAGCCGCGCGGAAATGCTCCGCCTGCGTTCGCACAAGCGAGGCCTGTCGCGATCAGGATCGCGCGTTCCCCGGCGTCTGATACAGCTGTCGCTGCATCGGCCAGCGCCCAGCGAGAACCTGCCGCCGCAAGCCGCTCGCCCGCAGCACCGTCCTCTCGTCCGGCCAGCGCGGCGAAGAACGCCCCGCGTTCTGCGGCAAACACTTTGGCCTCCTCGTAACCGAGCGGCTCGGGGGCAACCAGAACCTCCCAGCCGTCAACCATTTGGATCAGCGCCGCCTCGCGCCCGGCCCAGTGCTCGCCGATCGCGTCGAGCACCGCATCGCCGAGCGGGCGTTCGGTGGGCGGTTTGCCGAGTGCCTCACGCCACCACGCCAGCCGCATCTGGCCCAGCACCGGCTCGCTGGTGCGACTGACGATCCGCGCCAGCCGCCGGTCAAGCTGAAGAGCTATCCTTAACGCAGATCGAACCTTTTGGTGGCTCCATGCCAGAGCCAGCTCCGCTTCGGGAGCGAGAAAATCAGGCGCTTCATCGGTCACGGCGAGGCCGCCTAGCCGCGCAACTGCTCGCTTGGCAAGCAAAACTGTCATCGACGAACGCGGCTACTTGGTGTCCGAAAACACGGTCGACCGGTTACTCAAGGCGCACGATCTGATCACCAGCCCCGCCTTCATCGTGATGAAAGCGGCATCGGAGTTTACCGACAAGACCACCCGGCCCAACTAGGCTCAGGACTCATTGTGGCAGCCAGAAAATGACGGTTGCGGCGATGCATATCGCGGACATGAACGTGTGGGCGCAACGGTCGTAGCGTGTGTGGATGCGGCGCCAGTCCTTGAGTTTGCCGAACATGTTTTCGACCTTGTGGCGCTGGCGGTAGAGTGCTGTGTCGTGCGGGATTGGCACCTTGCGGTTTGTCTTTGATGGGATGCAGGGGGTGATGCCTTTTGCGATCAGCGCCCCGCGGAACCAGTCGGCGTCGTAGCCCCGGTCAGCCAGCAACGCCTTGGCCTTGGGGAAGGCATCGATCATCAGCGCAGCGCCCTTGTAGTCGCTCATCTGCCCTTCGCTGAGCAGCATGATCAGTGGGCGGCCCTTGCCATCGCAGACTGCATGCAGTTTGGAGTTCAGTCCGCCTTTGGTGCGGCCGATACGTCTGGGTAGAGCCCCTTTTTTAGCAGGCTTGCCGCCGTCCGGTGCGCCTTGAGATGGGTGGCGTCGATCATCAGCTGATCGGGCTTCCCACCCTTGGCAGCGAGCTCGGCAAAGATCCTGTTGAACACGCCCAGGCGGCTCCAGCGGATGAAGCGATTATAGATCGTCTTGTGCGGACCATAACCCGCAGGCGCATCACGCCAGCGCAATCCGTTCCTGATCACGAAGATGATGCCACTCACGATCCGCCGGTCATCGACCCGTGGGATCCCATGCGACAACGGAAAATAGGGCTCAATCCGGCGCATCTGCGCCTCGCTCAACAACCACAGCTCTGACATCGGCAGCACCTCCTTGGTGCCGCTATTGAATCAATCGACTGCCGCCAGCGCAAGCGATTAATGGGTCCTGATCCTAGATGTGGCAGACCGACTTTATGTACTTCAAGATCATCGGCTTGGGCTGGATGTATGCTCCAGCGGCATGCCTGCGACCGTGACATTGAGATCGCCCATATAGGTAAAGTCCGATAGGCCAAGCCGGCCAGGCCCACGTGGTCCGAGGTTGGGTAGCAGTGCACTTCGTATCAGACTCTACCAGAAAGCGGTCACATTTCAGGGGAGCACGACTTCGCAAGACGCGATTTCGACGTTCTCTGCATTACGGGGGGGCGAGGTTAAATCTCGCAACTCTCTAACGTTGAAGACTGCAAATTCAGTCATCGTTCGGCCCGGCAAATAGAAAATAGGAAAGAACGGTTCATAATTGTAGTGCACCTCTACAACCATTAGAGCAGTTCCCGTCGGAGCCTGCACGGTGTTACCTGGTGGGCCCATCCCTTCGAACGATGTCCCAGTAGCGCCATCGCCCTCAATCCCGTAAGTCGAACCTATGCCATTTTCTCCGAAGCAGCGTTGCCAGGCGATCCATTGCCCATCATCGGCATTACGCTGGAGGCTCGATAAGATGATGCGGCCGTTCGCCCTGAAATCGCGGAGATCTGCTTGAAGGTCTGCGCCAATAAACACATCATTTATTTCAGCTTCTGAGATTTGACGGACACTTAAACCGTTACTCCTCTGCCCCATTCGGGAGGCATTATCTGCCACCATGGCAGCAAGATCGCCGACGCGCTTAGTCGCTAAGACAAGGTTAGCCAACTCCAGTCCCGATGCCAAAAAAATCATCAAAATTGGCAGAGAGAAGGCAAATTCAACGAGCGCCAAGCCCTTCGTTTCGCGAACGAGTCTCCGCGAGATCTGACGGATTTTTCTTTGTCTCTCTTGCGCCGCCGTCATGTGCAAAATCCCGTCGTAGGTTGTCTTTGCTGATCAAAGGGCTGATTTCTCAGAAGCGAGCTAGCTTGCAGCTCGACCGTATTATTTAAGCCCAGCAAGCCAGCGACGGGAAACATGCGGGCATACCTTACTGTAACCGTATATATCACAACATCACGGGCACTTCCGCCGCCAGCGCGGGAACCATCCAGATCGTACTGCCCATTGCCATTCAGATCGAGAAAACTCTCTCCGTCGTCGCAGTCATTGCTATCATTGCCATCAACGAAAGGTTCTGCCCTAGCCTGCGCGAGCCCGTAACTCCCGAATGAGACACGATTGAACGCGAAGTCACCATGGGGGACGACGATTCCGACGACTTCCTCGAGCCTTGCATCCATCGCGGCTTGGTTTTCATTAGTTGCTGTTTCCATCGTGGAGGCTCTGCCGACAGCATTGACCTCTCCACGAAGGACTGAGCGAGCGTACACCATATAGCCCATGTCGAAAGTGAACATCAAAATGCCGAAAAAGATCGGAGCGACGAGCGCAAACTCTACGAGTGCTGCGCCCTGATCGTGATGGGCCAGACGCGCCAAAAAACATTTGTGCTTCCGGCGCATCAGCTTGTCAGCCGAAGCTCTGAGATCTGCGAGGCGATGTTACTGAACGCGTCTGTCAGCTCCTGGGCATTGCGGGCTTCGAAAGCCCGGCCTGGTGAAGCGCAATCCACCAAATATTGGTCTAGCCGTGTGCCAAATGCAATAACCCACAAGGTGATGTTCTTGTTGTTCTTTGCAATCGTGCAAAGTTCGCTAAGCCGCTGCGCGGATACGCTGTCTTCATCTGCACGGCTGGGGAACGACCCTGTTGGTGTGCGACGGCGCGCAGTGCCTGCGATGCCCCAT
>JBKDUW010000027.1:0-15144 GCA_046339235.1 Erythrobacteraceae bacterium
GGCAGTTCGCTCGTGGCGATGACGGTGACGTTGAGCTCGTTGGCGCGGGCGGCATAATCGAACGGGCTGTCCGCCGCCGAGAGCAGCAGCGGTGCTTCGATATGCGCCGCGCCCGAGCGGGCAATCGCGCTCGCCCACGGATCGTCAGGCGCACCCTTGTCGGTCAGGGTGGCGCTGGTGAGCAGCACGCCGTGCGCAGGTTCCAGCACCACGCGGGCAAAGGGCTTCATCGGATCAAGCCAGCGCCGGTGAATCGCCACATCGAATTCGCGCGCCTCGGAGCGGTCAACCGCGAGCCAGTCGACGAATTCCGGGTCAGCCGGGCCGCCGAGCCGGTCGAGCAGGGCTTCCCACGCCGCGATCAGATCGATCCGCCAGCCAAGCGCAAAGCGTGCGCCCTCGATCCGCGCGCGGCCCTGGGCATCGAGCCAGTCGGGCGGATCGGCCAGAATCGCCTCCAGCCGCCCGCCCAGACGGATCAGCGGCACACGGATGCTGGCGAGCGCCTCGGCGGCATTGCTGGCGGCTTCGATAACCTCGCCGGGCAGACCTGCCGCTTCGGTTTCGATGCCATAGCCTGCGTCAATCCCGCCGCTTTCGTCGCGGGCATAGGTCGCGGTGCGCACCGCAGCGAGCAGCGTTTCGAGCGGGCCGAAGGGCGCATTCTCGGCGAGCCGCTGGAGCCAGCCGTCCGAGGGGAGCAACTGCCCCGCCTTGCACGCCGCCGTGATCGCCTCGCCCCCGGCCTCATCATAACTGGCGAGCTCCGCGAGCCGCGCCGCCAGCCCGCGTCTCCGCCCGCGCGCTTCGCGCTCAGGGCCGATGATCCAGCGCCTGAGTTCGATCGCCTCCTGTCCCGAAAGCGTCGCCGCGAAGGTCGAATCCGCCGCATCGAACACGTGGTGGCCTTCGTCGAAGATCAGCCGCGTCGGGCGCTGGTTCGGGTCGCGGGCACGGGCGGCATTGACCATCACCAGCGCGTGGTTCGCGATCACGAGATCGGCCTGCGCGGAGTCCCTTGCGGCGCGCTCGATGAAGCATTTGCGGTAATGCGGGCAGCCGGCATAGATGCACTCGCCGCGCTGGTCGGTGAGCGCGGCGATCCCGCGCTTCCTGAACAGCGTGCCGAGCCAGCCGGGCAGATCGCCGCCGATCATGTCGCCGTCGCGGCTATAGCCCCCCCAGCGCGCCACCAACTGCGCGAGCACCGCCGCGCGGCCGGCAAAGCCGCCTTGCAGCGCGTCTTCGAGATTGAGCAGGCAGAGGTAATTGTCGCGGCCCTTGCGCACCACCACCGGGGGCGAACCATCGCCGCGCTTGGCGGGCCAGGCCCGGCGGCTCTCGGCGCGCAATTGGCGTTGCAGGTTCTTGGTGAAGGTCGAAACCCACACCGTCCCGCCCGATTGCTCGGCCCACAGCGAGGCCGGGGCGAGATAGCCCAGCGTCTTGCCGATCCCCGTGCCCGCCTGCGCCAGCGCCAGATGCGGGCGACCGGGAGCGGAGCGCGGCGCAAAGATGCGCGCGGCATCCTGCGCATAGGCGCGCTGGCCCTCGCGCTGTTCGGCACCTTCGCCGGTCAGCCGCGCAAGCTGCGCTTGGACGGCCTCGGGCGCCAGTTCGACAGGGCGCGGCGCGGGACGCTCGCTCGTCTCCTCCCATTCGGGCAGGCGCGCGAACAGCCAGCGTTCGGCGCGTTCCGGCTTGGCAATATGGGGCTTGAGCATCTGCGCCCATGGCCAGCGCAGGCGTTCGAGGCTTTGGAGCGCGCTCCATGCCCCCTCGCGTTCGAACCATTCGGGATCGCGCACCGCCGCAATCAGCGCGCCTGCTGCCCGCTGGAGCAATTCGGGCACATCCGCGTCGCCCGCAGGCTCGGGCAGGCCCAGCGCCTCGGCCAGCCCGCGCGGGGTCGGCACGCAGAAGCGCGCGGGGTGAATGAAGGCAAAGGCTTCGAGCAGATCGAGGCCCGAAAGGTCGGGATAGCCGAGCCGGCTTGCCACCAGCGGCGCATTGATCAGCAGCACCGGCGTATCGGCGGCAGCCATGATCGCATCGCCCTTGGACACGGCGTTTGTCGCCCCGTCGCCTGCTCGCAGCCAATGCCCGCCATGGCTGGCGTGCAGCGCGGGCAGGGCGACAGGATCGGGAAGTGAGGGCGGCGCGTTCACATCGGCCACGATGGGCGAGGGTGCCGCACTTGTAAACGTGGCAGCGCCGACCTTTGCCCGCCAGCAAGCGGAGCGCTTGGCCCCTGTTCTACATCCGGCGCCTGCGTTAGGCGGGGCACGCGAGGAGAAGAGGCAAACCCGGAAAAATCGCCAGTCACAGTGTCAACTTCTCTTTATGGACTTAAGCATAAGATATATATAGGAAAATATGGTAGGATTGCGCTTGACGCGGTGTCAACTTCGTCAACTTCGCCCGCCCCAATCCGCTTGCAAGCCTGTCCTCTATCCCTAATAGCCGCCGCACTATGACCATCACGCCGCAAGAACTCGTCACCGCCGCCCAAAACTCCAAGGCATGGCCGTTTCAGGAGGCGCAGCGCCTCGCCAAGCGGATGCCCGAAGGCAAGCCGGGCGGCGTGCTGTTCGAGACCGGCTATGGCCCCTCGGGCCTGCCGCATATCGGCACCTTCCAGGAAGTACTGCGCACAACTCTGGTGCGGCGCGCCTATGAAGCGCTGACCGGCGGCGCTGCGACGCGGCTGGTGGCCTTTTCGGACGATCTTGATGGCTTGCGCAAGGTGCCAGACAACGTGCCCAACCAGGCGATGCTGACCGAGCACCTGGGCAAGCCGCTGTCGCGCATCCCTGACCCGTTCGAGAAGTTCGAAAGCTTCGCTGCGCACAACAACGCGATGCTGCGCGACTTTCTCGATCGCTTCGGTTTCGAGTACGAATTCGTAAGTTCCTCGGACTGCTATAATGCCGGCAAGTTCGATGATGCGCTCAAGGGCGTGCTCGCCAATTTCGGCGCGATCCTCGATATCATGCTGCCGACGCTTGGCGAGGAACGGCGGCGCACCTATTCGCCTGTCATGCCGATTTCGCCGACCACCGGCGCGGTGCTGCAGGTGCCGATCGAGGTGGTGGACGCCGCAAGCGGCCTGATCCGCTTCACCGACGAGGACGGCGCGATCGTCGAGCAATCCGCTTTGGGCGGGATGGCCAAGTGCCAGTGGAAGGTCGACTGGGCGATGCGCTGGGTCGCGCTCGGGGTCGATTACGAGATGTATGGCAAGGACCTGACCGATTCAGGCATCCAGTCGGGCAAGATCGCGCGCGTGCTCGGCGGCCAAAAGCCCGAAGGCCTGATCTACGAGCTGTTCCTCGACGGCAAGGGCGAGAAGATTTCCAAGTCCAAGGGCAACGGGCTCTCGATCGAGCAATGGCTGCAATATGGCAGCGAAGAGAGCCTGGGGCTTTACATCTTCGCCAATCCCAAGAGCGCCAAGCAGCTGCACGCAGGCGTGATCCCCAAGGCGATCGACGATTACTGGCAGTTCCGTAGCGCCTTGCCCGGGCAGGATATCGACAAGCAGCTGGGCAATCCGGTGTGGCATCTGCTGCGCACGGGCCAGCACCACGATGGCGCCGGGGCGCCCGGGGCGGGTGATACGCTGCCGGTGCCTTTCAGCCTGCTGCTCAATCTGGTCGGCGTGCTGGGCGCGGGCGCGACCCGCGAGGCGGTGTGGTCGTATCTCGGCAATTATGTCGCAAATGCCGATCCGGCGGCGCATCCGGCGCTCGATACGCTGGTGGTGAAGGCGCTCGCCTATAACCGCGAATTCGTCGCCGCGACGCTGGTCAAGCGTGCGCCCGCTGATGGCGAAGTGGCGGCGCTGTGGGCGCTCGATGCCGCGCTGGCAGAGGCCCCGGCCGATATCAGCGCCGAGGACTTGCAGGCCATCGTCTACGAGATCGGCAAGCAGCCCGAGTTCGGTTTCGAGTCCTTACGCGACTGGTTCAAGGCGCTCTACGAGACCCTGCTGGGCAGCGAGCAGGGCCCGCGCATGGGCAGCTTCATCGCGCTCTACGGCATCGCGCCGACCCGCCAGCTGATCGCCGAGGCGCTGGCCAAAGCGTAACGCGCTTTCCTACCGCCACGGCCTCGTGCGATACCACCTGGTGATGACGTATTTCACGCCTTTCACCACCGGCATCCCGGCATGCATCGTGCCCTCGTTGGGGCGGCCGTCGGGCAGGGCATTGTTCCATATCAACAGCACGCCGGGCTTGGGTTCGATCTGGATGCCGATCTCGGTGAACATCGTCGCCCCGCCTTCCTCGACCTCATTGAGATAGGCCATCGCGGTCCAGCTGCGCTGCCCGCCGCGTGCCTTTTCCAGCTGCCAGTATTTCTCGGAAATGTAGAACCAGTCATTGTGCGGCTGGAATTGCTGGCCCGGCAGATAGCGCTGCCCCTGCAAGGCCTCGCCGAACGCGCAATCAAGCCCGAGCAAGTCATCGATCCGCCGCGAAATGCCTTTGACGAAGCTTTCCTCTGGCTCCAGATCGCCCGAATAGGAGGTGCGAAAGCCGCTGGCGTAATCGAGTTCGTGAAGCGCCGAGGGGCGGGCGACCTCGTCGATCATGGTGCACAACTTCTCGCATTCGGCGAGGCTGAGGAAATCCCCGACCGCGAAGAGCTCGCAGTGATCATTCACGATGCGGTAGACACCCGGATCAGCTGCCAGCCGCGCACGCACGATGGCACCGACATGGGCGAGGGCCTGCTGGTCAGGCAAAAGATCTGCGGCAGTCATCGCCTGCCTGTTAGCAAGCCGGGCGCGCGGTGCAATCCCGCACCGCGCGCCCGGGCAGGCGCTTACCAGAAGAAGTCGTAGATCACGTCCACCACTTCGCCGGTGTAGATATCGACCAGCATCACGTCGTCATAATAGCGCACCCACTGATACGGCCCGTAGACCGGGGGCAGGCGATAGGACCACGGGTCGTTGAGGAAGAAGCGCGGCTGGAAGAACAGGCTGTCGAGGTAAAAGCCTGTGGGGAGCCGGCTGTAGCGGTGCAAACGATAGGGCGCGAAATAGGGTCCGGGGCGGAAGTGGAAGTGGTTGCCGCGGCGGAAATCGGCCCAGTTGTAGTTGCGGTTGCCTCTCCAGCGATGATCCCAGCGACGGAAGTCGTTGTTGTCCCAGCCGTTCCAGCCGCCATAGCTCCAGCGCCAGTCATCGCGCCGCCAATGGCTGCGATCGCGGCGATAGTCCCGGCGGCCGTCATGCCAGTCGCCATCACGGCGATTACCGGCCTGTTCGACCACACCAAAACGGCCGTCACCGCGATCTTCGATCACATCGACGCGGCGACGGGTACGGCGATCGACGCGATCTGCGGTGCCTTCACGGCCCTGCCAATCGAGCCGGTCAGAGATACGGTCTCCGCGGCGCTCGACCGTGTCGGCACGGCGCTCAGTGCGGCGATCGGCAGGTTCGGCGGGGCGCTCGGTGTGGCGCTCCGTGCGGCGCTCGACAGGTTGGCCGCGGCGTTCGGCAGTGGGGGCGGGGCGATCCTCGCGCTGCATGTTTTCGGGCCGGGCATATTGTTCTGCGTCGCGCTGGGCGCGGCGCATCACATCGGCGCCGAAACCGCGCTGGTCGGGACGCTGCTGGACACGTTCGGGGCGTTCAGCCCGTTCCGCACGCGGCGGGGCAACGCGTTGCTGCTGCTGCGGCCGGGGCTGCTGCTGTGTCTGCTGGCGCGCCGCGCGGGCATCGCTGCGCACCTGCTGACGCTCGGCACGGGCATCGCTGCGGACCTGCTGACGTTCGGCGCGGGCGCCTTCACGGTTCTGGGCTTCGGCGGCAGCGGGGGTCACTGCCAGGGTAAGCACAAGGGCAAGAGCCGAAAGCGCGCCGCCCTTGGCAAACAGGGTGTTGGTCATAAGGGCCTCCAGTGTCGCCCGCCCACCACAAGCGGCTAGTTGATGGGTCGGCAATAGGCCCTGCCATCTGTCGCAGCGATGAACCGCTTCGCCGACATTCAGAAAGATATTGCATTTGATGAACGGAATGCATCCGCGCCGCTCGCGGCTTGACGCGCGGGTGATTGGCTCCGAAGGCGCATCCCAGCCATGTTCGACAGCCTCGATGACATCCGCACAGATTGCGCCAACCGCCTGATCCGCGCCGCGCATGATCGCAAAAACCCGATGCACACGCCGGCGATCGTCACCGCCGATGTCGATGCCCGGGTGATGGTGCTGCGTGCTTTCGATGCGGCGCGCTGGATCCTGCGGCTTCACACGGATACCCGCGCGCCCAAGGCGCGGGCAATCGCCGCCGATCCGCGCATGGCGGTGCTGCTCTACGACAAGGGCGCGAAGATCCAGATCCGCCTGCGCGGCACCGGCCGGATCGAGGCGCACGGACCGGTCGCCGATGCAGCCTGGGCGGCAAGCACCAATTTCGCGCGACGCTGCTATCTGGGAGAGGGACCGGGCGCGGTGTCCGACACGCCGACCTCGGGCTTACCGCTCGAGTTCGAAGGGGCCGAGCCGGATGATGCGCAGCTCATCCCCGCGCGCGAGAATTTTGCCGTGCTGCTGATCGAAATTGCCGCGTTTGACTGGCTCTATCTCGCCCATACAGGGCATCAGCGCGCGCAGTTTGTCCGTGCGGGCGATGGCTGGACGGGAAGTTGGGTCGCTCCCTGAGCGCAGCTGTCAGGCGGCGGCGGAGGAAGAATGCGGCGCGGGCAGGAACTTGATTTCCTCGATCTCGCTTGCCGCAACCACGTGATCGCTGCCCGCTTTCTGCGCCGCCTCCAGCGCCGCGCGTGCCCGCGCCACCAGCGTCTCGCTGCAATCACCGCTGCGTCCGGCGGCGACGCCAAAACTGGCGGTGAAGGGATTATGCGTGCCTGAATGCGGCAATGTCATATGCGCCAGAGCGTGGCGCAGACGCTCGGCCACGCCCTTAGCGACATGTTCGTCGGCCCCGGGCATGACGATGGTGAAGCCCTCGCTCTCGATATGCTCGAAGCGATCCTCGCGGCGGATCCCGGCCTTCATCACCGATGCAATGTGGCCGAGCAGCTGATCGCGGGCGGCGCTATCCCAGCCGGTGCGCAGCATCGCGATCTGGTCGATCCGCCCGCGCAGCACGGCCTGGCCCGCCATGCGGCCAGCGAGGCGGCGATTGGCTTCCTCAGCCGCGCTCTCCAGCACGCCGGGCGCGAACAGCCCGGCAAGCGGGTTCACGGCATCGTCGAGCTTGCGATGGAACCGCGAGCGCTCGGCCAGGATTCCCAGCGCAAGAGCGGCCAGCGATGCCGCGATTGCCGCTTCCAGCGGCACTTCGAACCCTGTGATCACCCCACTGCTACCCTTCGTGCCCCCTCTGAGGCCTCGGAGAATGCAGTAATCCTGCTTAAGAGATCGTTAAGCAGAGGCAGGCGCTCTTAGGAACGCATTCCAATACAGAAACTTAACGCGTAAGTTTCTTGTAAGCTAGACGCGTCGGACGGTCTGCCGCATCGCCCAGACGGCGCCGCTTGTCTTCTTCGTAGGCTTCGAAGTTGCCTTCGAACCATTCGACATGGCTGTTGCCTTCAAAGGCCAGGATGTGGGTGGCGAGGCGATCGAGGAAGAAGCGGTCGTGGCTGATCACCACCGCGCAGCCGGCGAAGTTCTCGATCGCATCTTCCAGCGCGGCCAGCGTCTCGACATCGAGATCGTTGGTCGGTTCGTCGAGCAGCAGCACGTTACCGCCCTGCTTCAGCATCTTGGCCATGTGCACGCGGTTGCGTTCACCGCCCGAAAGCTTGCCGACGTTTTTCTGCTGGTCCGCGCCCTTGAAGTTGAACGCACCGACATAGGCGCGGGTCGAGGTTTCCTGCTTGTTGACGGTCATGTAATCCAGCCCGTCGGAGATTTCCTGCCAGACATTGTTGGCCGGGTTGAGATGGTCGCGGCTTTGGTCAACATAGCCAAGGTGCACGGTGCTGCCGATTTCGATCGTGCCACTGTCGGGCTGTTCCTTGCCGGTGAGGATCTTGAACAGGGTCGATTTGCCCGCGCCATTCGGCCCGATCACGCCGACAATCCCGCCCGGCGGCAGAATGAAGCTGAGGTTCTCGAAGAGCAGCTTGTCGCCATAAGCCTTGGTGATGTTCTTGGCTTCGATGACCTTGCCGCCAAGGCGTTCAGGCACCTGAATGACGATCTGTGCCTTGCCGAGCGAGCGGCTGTCCTGCGCGTTCTGCAATTCCTCGAACTTGCGGATACGCGCCTTCGACTTGGTCTGGCGCGCAGCGGGCGTCTGCCGGATCCATTCGAGTTCGCGCTGCAAGGCCTTCTGCTTGCCGCTTTCCTCGCGGTTTTCCTGCTCCATCCGCTTGGCCTTCTTCTCCAGATAGGTGGAGTAGTTGCCTTCGTAGGGATAGTAGGAGCCGCGATCGAGTTCGAGGATCCATTCGACCACATTATCAAGGAAATAGCGGTCGTGGGTGATCATCAGCACCGCGCCGGCATATTCCTTGAGGTGGTTTTCCAGCCACTGGACGCTTTCGGCGTCCAAGTGGTTGGTGGGCTCGTCCAGCAGCAGGATCGAGGGCTTCTGGATCAGCAAGCGCGTTAGCGCCACGCGGCGCTTTTCCCCGCCCGACAGGCTTTCGACCGCCCAGTCGCCCGGCGGGCAGCGCAGGGCTTCCATCGCCACTTCGAGCTGGTTGTCGAGCGTCCAGCCGTCGACCGCATCGATCTTGTCCTGAAGCTCGCCCATTTCCGCGCCGAGCGTATCGAAGTCGGCGTCGGGCTCGCACATCAGCGCGCTGATCTCGTTGAAGCGATCAACCATGTCGGCGATCCCGCGCGCGCCGTCCTTGACGTTTTCGAGCACGGTCTTGGTGTTGTCGAGCTCCGGCTCCTGCTCGAGATAGCCGACGGTGATGTTCTCACCCGGCCAGGCTTCGCCGGTGAAGTCCTTGTCGATCCCGGCCATGATCTTGATCAGGGTCGACTTGCCCGCGCCGTTGGGGCCGACGATGCCGATCTTCGCGCCCTGATAGAATTGCAGCGAAATGTTGGAGAGCACCGGCTTCTGGGCACCGGGGAAGCTCTTGGTCATGCCCTTCATGACATAGGCGTATTGCGCGGCCATCGGATGGGTCCTTCGAAAAAATGCTCGAAATCGAGTTGTATGGATTGGCTGCGCAAATAGGGAAGGGGATGGCCTAGGGCAAGCGGCTAGACAGGCACGCGGGGCAGCGATAGCAACCGGGCCCATGAACCGCACCACACCCGCTCTTGCCGCGCTCTCGCTCGCTTTCCTGTCCGCTCCCGCCGCTGGCGAGACCCCTGCGCTGGAGACGCAGGCGAGCGCCGCGCAGGAAGGCGATACCCTCGCGTGGGATTTCGTCGAGGGGATCACCACCGAGGTCGGACCGCGTCAGGCGGGGACCGAGGCGGAGGCGCGGGCCCGGGCCTGGGCGACGGCTTGGCTCAAGGCCAAGGGCTTTGCCAATGTCGCCGATGAACCCTTCATGATGGACACCTGGGTGCCCGGCGACATCGCCCGCGCCCGCGTCACCGCGCCCTTCGCGCAGGACCTCGCGGTGCTGCCGCTCGGCAATTCCGCCGCAACGCCTGCGGGCGGGATCGAGGCAGAGGTCGTGTTTTTCCGCACGATCGACGAATTGCGCGCCGCGCCAGCTGGTAGTCTCAAGGGCAAGATCGCCTATATCAGCCACCAGATGCGGCCCGCACAGGACGGCTCGCACTACGGCTTTGCCGGCCCCGCACGCTGGGTCGGCGCGGGGATCGCGGCAAGCAAGGGCGCGGTTGCCACGGTGATCAAGTCGGTCGGCACCGATCACCACCGCAATCCGCACACTGGCGGCACCAGCTTCCCCGAAGGTGTTACCCCGACCCCCGCAGGCGCGTTGAGCCTGCCCGATGCCGAGAACCTCGAGCGCATGTTCACGCGTTCGGGCGGGCGTCCGGTCACGCTCAAGCTCGAAATGAATCCGCGCCAGATCGGCCAGACCGAAAGCGGCAATGTGGTGGGCGAGATTGTCGGGCGCAATCCGTCGCTCCCGCCGGTGCTGCTCGCCTGCCATATCGACAGCTGGTGGAATGCGCCGGGTGCATTTGATGACGGGGCGGGCTGCGCGATCGTGAGCGCGGCAGCGGCCAATGTCGCCAAGGCGGGCCAGCCGCTGCGCACGATCCGTGTGCTGCTGGCGGGCGCGGAAGAGGTTGGCCTGCACGGTTCGGTCGCCTATTCCAAGGCGCACCTCAACGAGCCGATCGCGGTCGGCCTCGAAAGCGATTTCGGCGCTGACCGGATCTGGCGCTTCGACAGCAATTTCCGCGAGACCAACCCTGCCTTGCACAAGCGCATCGCCGCCGCCGTCGCGCGCTTCGGCGTCTCGAGCGGCAGCGATGTCGCGGGCGGGGGCGCTGATCTCAACATCGTGCGTGACCAGAAGGGCGCGCTGGTTGATCTCCAGCAGGACGGCACCCGCTATTTCGATCTGCACCACACGCCCGACGACACGCTCGACAAGATCGACATCGTCCAGCTGCGCCAGAATGTGGCGGTGTGGACCACGGTCATCGGTATCCTCGCGAACGAGCCGACCGCAATCCTGACCGGCACGCCGGTCCCGGCGGCCCCGGCGATCATGCAGAAGTAGCGCGCCCGCCCTGTGTGGGCATAGGTTACGATCCTTCGGCCGACCTGTTGTTCGGCGTGCTCGCGCGTAGCGGGCTTGCCGTGGTAGGCGGGTTGTTGGCGGGGAGCGGCGCCGACGGGGTGCGCGGGCTCAATATCCTCTCCGAAGCCGGCGCGAAGGTGTTCGTCCAGCGCCCCGCCGACTATGCGACGCGTGACCGTTATGACGGGGTGCGCGCGCTCGGTCTGGACCTTGCCGTTCTGCGGCAGGAAGCGATCCCCGACTGGATTCTCGACCAGACCAACGCGGCCGGCAAGCTCAGTCCGCCAGCCATTGGCGCACCACGAACCAGCCGATCACCGCTGCGCCGATAACGAGACAAAAGACCACCACCCCCCAGAATGCCCAGGGCTGGTCAGCAAAGGGAATGCCGGCAACATTCATCCCGAGCAGTCCGGTGACAAAGGTGAGCGGCAGGAAGATGAAGGCGACCACCGCAATCTCCAGACTGCGGCGGTCGATCTGCTCGGCGCGCAGATCGGTGAGCTGTTCGTGCAGCAGCGCCGCACGTTCGCGCACCGCTTCGAGTTCCTCGGCCATGCGTGCGAAACGGTCGGCCGCGTCCCGCAAATGCATGCGGTCCTCGTGGCTGATCCATTCGAATTCGAGCTGCGCCATGGTGGCGAGCGCATTGCGATCGGGCGCGATGAAGCGGCGCAGGACAATCGCCCGCGAGCGCAGCACCGCGATGCGGCGGCGCAGGCTGTAGACATCGCCGTTCTCGATCGTTTCCTCGCAATCATCGAGTTCCTCGCCAAGCTCGACGATTTTGGGATCGAGTTCGATGCTGATCGCCTGGGCCAGCGTCGAGACAAAGTCGCCGCCGTCCTTGAGCCGCCCGGCGCGCATCGCCACCTCGACCTTGCCCAGCGCAGCGAGCGGTCTGCGTGACACCGAAGTCACGCGCCGTCCCTCGACCCAGACGCGGATCGAGACCAGCGGATCGCTGTCATCCACGCTCATCAGGCCGGTGCCGCGCAGGTTGATCAGCGCGGCGGAATCGATCTCGTCGCAGCGCGGCCTGGTCTCGCTGGCGAGCAGCGCGCTGGCCGCCATTTGCGGCACATAGACCGGCAGATCGGTGCGGCCATTGGCGATAGTGCCCTCGATATGCAGCCACACGAAGCCTTCGCCATCATAGGCGGCAACCGCTTCGGACGGGATCTCGCTGACGGTGCCGCCATCGTGCACCATCGCGCGCAGCGAAACGGAGGGGTGTTGTTGGTCCATGCCCGGAGACATTGAACCCGGCGCTGGCGGACTGCAAGTGCCGGGCGGCGCTTACTGTCTGGTTCGGTCCGGATCACGCGCCGTCCGCTCGCACGGAACCCGCGCTAGCGTGCCGAAGGGACCGGGGGGGTCTTCCAGAACAGCGCGACTTCCTCGCCAGCGCCGGTCATCTCGTAGCGCACGAGCGCGATCGGCAGGCGGCCCGCAGCCAGAAAGGCATCGTGGAATTCGCGCAAGGAAAACGCCTCGCCCAGCTGGCTTGCGCGGTCGGCGAGCAGCGCGTCCATCTGCAGTTTGCCGATGGTATAGGCGATGCCATAGCCCGGTGGGCGGCGCAGATAGATCTCGGCGTCGACCCGCGCCACATCCTCATCGAGCCACGGGGTCCGGGCGCGCATGGAGTTCACCGCTTCGGCAACAGTCCAGCGGTTCTGCTGCATGGCGATATCGGCCGGCACACGGGCGGCGCGGAAGATTCCGAAGAGCTGCATGAACTCGTCCGCGCGCGGGCGATCGCTGGTGGCGCCGGCGAGCATCAGCGCTTCCTCAAGATAAGTTGCCCAGCCTTCGGCCCGTCCGCCGTCGCTGTAGCTGCTGCGGATCGGCCGCGTGTCGCGCGCTGCCAGCACGGCGTCGAAGCGGTGGCCGGGGATCACTGCATGCAGGTGATCGGGGATCGGATCGCCGAACTGGATCTGCTCCCAGAAATTGGGGCCGCCGGGACGCTCGATATAGGGCGTGTTGCTGCCGAGCTCACCGACGAAATCGGGGATGGTGACGATGTCCTGCTCGGTCCGGAAGCGGCGCACCGCCTTGTCGGTGGCGGCGACCTTGCCGGCCTGCTCGGCGGCGCTCTGTGACAGGGTGAGCGCGGGCTCGCCGCGGTTGCGATGGCGCAGCAGGGCGAGCGCGGCGGTCATCCGTTCATGCTCGCGTTCGGCCAGCGTCAGCATTTCCGCTGCAGTCAGCGGGATCATGCGGACGTGGCGGATGTACCAGTCATAGCGCTCCGCCCCGACCCCGCCGGGCGCGGTCATCTGCGCGCGGCCTGCGCGCAGCCAGTCGCGAAAGCCGACCACGGCATCACGCGCCGCGACCACATCGGCGACCAGATCGGGACGCGCGGCGGTGCTGCGGGCCAGCAGATCGTCATACCAGCCGATGATCCCGGCAGGCGGCACCGGGCGATAGGGGTGGTAGTGATTGACCCCGTCGCTGTTTTCCAGATTGTGGAGCGCCAGATCGGCGAAATCACCCGCGACTTCGGTCAGGTTGCCTTGCGCCGAGGCGAGCAGCGGCGGCACCTGCCGCAGGCGCGCGCGCAGCTTGGCAATGTCCTCCTCGCTGCCCGTCACTTCGGTAAATGCGACCGCCATCAGCGGATCGAGATAGAAGCCCGGATCACGCTTCCACGGCCGCAGGACTTCGAGATTGAAACGATAGCCGTTGAGGATCGATTTGACCGCGAGATAATCGACCTGTCCGGGACGCGACCAGGTTTCGACCGGCAGGGCGGCGAGTTTTGTCTCCAATGCCCCGAGGCCTGCCAGCTTCTGCATCATCAGATCGTCGGCATAGACATCGCCGATCCGTGCGCCCGAATCCATCACCACCCCGGCAGTGAAACCCGGCAGCATATATTCGCGCAGTTCCTCGTGGAGCGCGACCAGACGGTCATAGTCGGCATCAGGCGCCTGCGCCTGCAGGGTGCTGCTCGCCCAGAGCAAAGCCAGAATTCCGAGGATGAACCGCATAATCGCCTACCTGCACTGATGGTCGGATGCTTATGCCGCGATTTTTCCGGTTCGGGAAGACAGACTGATCGAAGCGGGAAGCAACTGTTTTGCAGCAGATTGCGTCACGAATATAGGAAGATCTCGGCTACGGAACCCATCCTGCGGCGATCAAGATTGTGTCGACCGCGTAGACGACCCGGTTCCCGGCACACGGATAGTATCACGTTTGCACGACTAGCGAATGAGGCTTGACGGAGCGGCGATTAGACGAGCCGCTGACGCGGGAGAGGTGTGAGTATTGGTGGAGGGGATGATTCGCCTGATCTGGTCGCGGTCAGCTGTAGCTGACGGCGACCTTTGTCCGCTGACGCAGCTTTTCGGCTCTCAGTGAAGCACCGATGAGGCCAAACCCGAGAATGAGCATCATCCAAGTCGATGGCTCAGGAACGGCACTCAGGGGACTCAGTCCGCCAAGTCGAGCCCAAAGGCGGGGCCGCTCATCACTTCCCCCATTCGCGCTGAAACTGAATGTCCCGGTAGCCTCGACGTTAGAGAAGACCCCATTCGTGTTGTTGAACAGAGTGCTGGAAGCGGTATCATTACCGCCCGCGCTGAATGGCCCGAAGGACGAGCCATTTACCGTGAAGTTGCTGACCGTTACCGCGCTGGACGCATTGCCCTGAATCCAAAGATTAACGTAATTGAACCCAAAACCAACCTTTGAGAGTTCGATTACTGAAACTAACTCTGAAGCATCATCAAAGTCGCCGTCGCGATTAAAGTCAATGCCCCAAGCGGAACTCCCAAGTGCGCTGTCATATGTTAGCCGAAAGTTGTAGTTCTCTCCGAAAGCCCAAACGGGTGTGCCGGTAGGGTTCATGGTCGGATTACCACCTTGGGTTTCGAGGATGCCCTCGAAACCAGAACGCCCATTGCGTGCCTTGCCGCGAATTTCGTAGGTCGAGGGTTCAGCGTCATTTGTAATTACCACAGCCGCCATAGACGGACTGGCGATGGATATCATCGCCGCAAACCCAATCAGCCGAGTTTTCATTGAACACCTTCCCTAGCGTGCCGAAATGGAGCATGTAGGGCCGTTAACGAAAAGTCAATTAGCGGCTAGGTGCTGTTTCATTTTGGAACACACGCAGTCTGCAGTTCGATCACGACGCCTTGACCTCTCTTATTCATGACGGCCCGTGAGTGGAGCGCTCGGCATCCGTGCTGAGGCGGGCGGCGTAGCGCAGGCGCGCGGGGTCGGTGGCGTCTGTTTCACCGTGCTGGGATTGATGGGCTTTTCGGGTTGACGGGATGGGCTCGGGGTTTTGGCGGCGCTGCCGCACCTGCTACGTCGGCGCAGGCTTGAGCGCGAGAACGATGGCGCGCAGCAGATCGGCATCCGGACAGGCCGAAGCGAACGCGATGCGGATGCGGGTGGCGCTTTCCATGACGCGGGCAGCAACCTTGAGCAGCCGCAGGCG
>JBKDUW010000028.1:0-8168 GCA_046339235.1 Erythrobacteraceae bacterium
TCATGGCATCTGTCCTTTCGGCGCTAGATCGAGGGCCTTGAGCAAAGAAACGAACGCTCCAAGACGCTTCTGCCGGTATTCGCCAGCATCGATCCCGGACCAATCGTAGAAGCCGGCACCATCGCGCAGGCCATTGCGCCCCTCTGCCATATGCCTGTCGACAATCTCGGGTGCCTTGTATCGGTCCGCATCTACGGTCTTCGAGAGATAGTCCGACGCGTAGTAGAGGATGTCATTGCCGCCGAAATCGATGAACTCTACCATTCCAAGCACGGCGTAGCGTATCCCGAAGCCCAGCCGAATTGCCTTGTCGATATCCTCGGCGCTTGCCACGCCTTCCTCGACGAGCCTCGCCGCTTCGTTCATGGCAAGGGCCTGGATGCGTGGCACGATGTATCCGGGCGAGTTCTTCATCACCACGGGCGATTTTCCGATCGCCTCAAGGCTCGTTACGAGGCGTTCGACGGCTGATTCGTCGCTTTGGCTTCCGCGTGCGACCTCGACGAGCGGCATCAACATCGCCGGATTGAGCCAATGCGCATTTACGAAGCGACCCGGGTGGCTTCCCAGCGATGCGAGTTCGTCAACCGCCATGGTCGAACTGGTCGATGCCATGACAGCATCGGGAGCGGCATGGCTGCAGGCCCATTCGAACAGGGCCGATTTGGCGTCGGTTGTTTCAGGGACACATTCGAAGTGTATCGGGACGCCAGCGAGCAGGCGTTCCGCATCCGAACGCTTCGCGAAGGTGATACGACCGACCGCATCAGCAAAATCCTCGGCGTGCCCGACACCAATCGAGGCGAGGAAGGCCAGATCATCGGCAATTTCGCGACGGGCATCTTCAGCCAATGCCGCAAATCCGGCCTCGTCGCGATCCTTGGCATCGACCATGAGTACGCGCTTGCCGCCGAACGCGTAGGCTTCGGCTATGCCGCGGCCCATCCGTCCGAGGCCGAGTACGGCGATGTCGTAACTGGTCACAGGCCCTCCCGCAGCATTTGCGACATTTCATCGCGCGAGAGGCCGCTGATGCCGAGATTTTCGAGCGTGCGCCCCTCGCCATACAGGTCGCGTCCCGTGATGGCCGAGGCAATTGCGAGGAAGCCATTGACGAGCGGCATCTCCACGCCTGCCCATTTGCCGACCGAGGACAGGAGCGAAAGGCCGAGCCTCGTGTCTTCGAGCATGTAGCGATGTTCGGTCAGGACAATATGTTCGCGCCAATCACCACTGTCGGTGAGAGAGTCATGCGCGCCCCGGCCATACATCCATTCCGGCCCGTCCTTCGCATAGTGGTCAGCCAGCGGATAGTGCGGTGCGCCGTAGCCCAGTTCCTCGCGCAGCCTGATCCGTTCGCCGTCGAGCGCATCGGTGGTTCTGCGAATGGCGGGCTGGGTGCCTTCGTTGTGTATGTCCCAGCTCTCGAAATGTTCGAGCGGACCGGCATTCATCATGATCAGTGGCGGGTGGATGATCCCGCCAGCATTCATCAGCGCACCGGAAAGTCCGTCTTCAATCGGCACAACCGCCGGATAGACCTGGCACAGTTTGGCGAGGGCGGCCTCGCTGTTGCGGGCGGGCAGGCAGCCGGTCGGCAAGTGCTTGCCATAGCCCGAAACGACCACATAGGCCGGGCCGTGCTTGCGTGCGAGGTAAGGCAATGTGCCGGTTTCGCAAAAGGTCACATCGGCGCTGTTTCCCGCGTCGCGTGCGGCCTTCAGGTAGATGTAGCTGCCGAAGGTGCCGGGCGGCAGATAAACGACCTGGCCATCCTGCCAATGCGGCGCGCAGGCTTCCGCCAGCGATTCCTGCGTTGTGGCCGGTAGCGGAATGACAATAACTTCCGCGCCATCGATCGCTTCGCCGAGGCTGGTTGTAGGGTGCGCGATAGCGACATCGCGCTCGCCCTTGTAGTCCTTTACCCGGATGGTCTTGCGTTCAAGGACAGGGCCGAGGTCGTGCGCGTTGCGCCGCCAGAAACGGACCCGGTGCCCGTTTTCGGACAGCTCGGCTGCCGCTGCATAGCATCCGTGTCCGCCGCCCAGAACTGCAACTTCCATCTCTCGACTCCCTTGAATTGCGAGCCGGGCATAGCGCGGCGATACGGGAACCGATTATTGGCGGACCAGATTTCCTTTTGCGAAAAGGGTGATTGAGATCAGGTGCCCAGAAAACCCTGGAAAACCTGTTCCGGATCATACTTCTGCCGCACTGACTGCAACCTTGCCCAGTCTTCCTGACTGAAACAG
The DNA here is from genome assembly GCA_046339235.1 of Erythrobacteraceae bacterium. GTDB lineage: Bacteria > Pseudomonadota > Alphaproteobacteria > Sphingomonadales > Sphingomonadaceae > Erythrobacter. The sequence continues at coordinate 2,253 of JBKDUW010000028.1, forward strand.
CTTTCTACCCTAGCAGCATCACGTTCGACATCGATCTCGTTGATGTAGCGACCTGATGCGAAGGGTGAGAGACCATCGGCGGTCGCCCTCAACCATCCGATTGCCGCTTCTCCCTGCTCGGGCGTACTGCCGATGGAATAAATGCCGATGTAGAGCTTGCCATGTATGCGCGCGCAGGCATTCGAAGGATGCTCCGCCGGATGGATTAGCGACATGACGACATGGGAGCCAGCCCCGGGTGCCTTGGCGAATTGCTCCGCGAGGACATGCAGGGCTTCAGAGGTCCGGTCGGTCCAGATGCTGTCGACCCCGAAGTAGCCATAGTTGAAAGGCACACGGAAATTGAGCGTGTCGAAATAGCTCTCCTCGAAGCTCCAGTCTTCGCGCGGGATTTGCATGAGCGCGCTTGCGGCGACCGGCTCGGCGGCGATCTGAGCGAGTTGTTGGGCTGCGGCGTTTTCGTCCTGGGCGAACAGGTTGATCCGCGCGACGCAGACTTTCGCGTCGGGCCCGGTCACATCGGGCGGAGCCATCGGCGCGTGGGCAAGGATGATCAACGGCTCGCTGTCGGCAAGCAAGCCGCGCGACTTCATATCCTCGAGCCAGGCAATCGCGTCCCCGGTGCGCGCAACCGGGAAGATATAGGTCGCCGATGTCACGATCTTCGGTGCAGGATAGGTCTTCACGCGGAAACGTGTGACGATGCCGGGAAAACCGTTGCCAGCGCCGCGCAGGGCCCAGGCAAGCTCGGGATCACTCTGGTCATCGATCAGGCGAAACTTGCCGTCTGCTGTCACCACTTCGGCCGCGATTACGCTGTGCGCAGAAAGACCGCCCCAGTTCTCCCAGTTCAGGCCCACGCCGCCGCCGAGCATGTACCCGCCCATGCCGACAGAGGCGCAGTGCGCAGCAGGGAAGGCGCGGCCGTTTCTCCCAAGCGCAACCATGATGTCGCGGCTCCAGACGCTGGGTTCAATCCACGCGCTTTCACCATCTGCATCCATTTCGACATTGCGGAAGTTCCACATGTCGATGAGCATGCCCTCATCACGCAGATAGTTGCCCCAAAGATTGTGGCCCGAGGACTTGGTCGAGATCTTTAGCCCGTTCTCGCGTGCGTATGTGACGGCCTGCTGCACCGCCTCGACCGTGTTCGGGCGCACGATCATTGAGGGGTGTCGTGCTGGTTTGCGCGACTGCCATACCGCGCCGGTGCGCCACGCTTCGTAATCCGCCGCATCGGCAGGTATCACGCGGCCATCAAGCGAGAGCGAGGGGAGGGACCGTTTGCCGCTGCAACCTGCAAGAGGCAGCAAGGAAAGGGCCCCGAGGCTGGATGCCCCGGCCATCAAGCCGCGTCGCGTAACACTGAATCCGGGCCGGGCCATTTGGTCGCTCCCTCTCAAGACCTGTCAGCCTTCCTTTTCGCACTTGGCAAGTTCGATGTCCTATTCGCAAGGGGGATGATCTTATGCGTAACTCCATAAGGAACTATGGGGCTGGAATAGCGCATTTCTTGTTTGAAGGGTTAAGGGTGTCGATGGAGGAGCATCATGAAACACATGACGACAATCGCCTGCGCCGTCTTTTTGGCGGGTTGTTCCCAGCACGGGTGGGATGGGCGCCAAGTCGCGTCAGCACAAGCTGCACCTGTTGCAGGTCCGACGCTGGAGATGTTTCAAAGCCGGATTGATAGCGACTATATCGTGCCTTTCATGGCGGGCGAGGTGGATCGCTGGCTGGACCTCTTCGACGATGACGTTGTTGGCCTGCACAACCGCTTGCCCGCCATGGAGGGTAAGCCAGCCTTGCGCAGCTTTGCCGATTTCGTTTCGGCCAATCTTGTAGTCGCCGAGATGTCGGTCACGCTGACAGGACTCAGGCAGGAAGGCGACTTGGCCTATACTTGGGGGACCTATCGCAGCCGCTTGCTCATGCGTGAAACTGGCGAACCGATGCCGGGTCACAACGAGAACGGCAAGGTCTTCTTCGTGTGGAAGAAGCAGTCGGACGGAAGCTGGAAGCTGGCCGTCGATATGGGCAACGAACTTCCCGCTTCGTCGATGCAATGACTATACGTTCGATTCTGATCACCGGCGTTTCTAGCGGCATCGGCTTTGCCGCCGCGAGGCGCTTTCTTGATCTGGGATGGCGGGTGATTGGCACAGTCCGCAAACCGGACGATGCCGACCAACTGAGGGAATTCGGGAGAGAGAATTTCAGCCCGATCGTCCTGGATGTGACCGATCACGAGCGGATCGCGGATCTGGCGGGCGAGGTTGCACAATTGCTCGATGGCAAACCGCTCGATGTCCTTTGCAACGACGCCGGGACCATCGTTCCTGCAGCGACCGCATACTAATCGGTGACGGGTTTCAGGTCGGCAGTCGAACTTAACCTGATTGCCCCATTTGCGGTTACACGCGCGCTCTATCCCCTACTGCCAAGCCAGGCGGGCGCCTCCTGTTTGTCGGTTCACTGGCCGGAACACAGCCCTTACCATTCTGCGCTGCATATTCCGCCGCCAACTACGGGATCGAAAGTTTGGCTGCTTCTCTGAGGGTCGAATTGAGCGTGCAGGGCATAATGGTGTCAGTGATTGCACCAGGCTCCACGCGCACCGCGATCGCGGCCAAAATCGGGCCTGTCACACCACTGGAGGGCATGGACAGCGAATTTGCTCCGGCCATTGCCCGGATGGCTCAGCGTATGGGGTGCGAAGGTCAGCGCGCCTATACCGCTGAAAAAGTTGGCCGGATCATCGAACGGGCGGCGAATGACGCCAGGCCAAAGGCACGATATGTGGTGACCCCGGGTTACATCAGCAATTGGCTTGCCCCGCGCCTGCTTGGCTGCGCATGGGAGGAAGCTCGCTGGCGTCGTCGACCAGCTGGAAAATAGCAGGTCCAAGTATGGAGCAGCGTGCCGCCGTGTCCATTCAAAGACTTCGAAAAGCTGAGGGTCCCAGCGCTTTGCGCTGAGGCCCCCAATCTTTCGGCCTGTTCCGATACAATCAGTACTTGTACTGCAGGGTGATGCCATACAGGCGAGGCTCGCCGATATAACTGAGGACAGACGCACCATCAAAGTTGAACGCCGCGCCATCGAGCGGGATCTGGAAATCGATCGTGCGATAATCTTCATCGAAGCAGTTGCGGCACCACAGCGAGGCTTCCCAGGCTCCGTCGTCCCCGCGAATACCAATCCGCCCGTTTACCAAAGCGTAGCCGCCCTGGCTCTGGCTCAGATCATTGGTCGTGAAGTATCTGCTCTTGAAGGCAAGATCGCCGTGCACGAAGCCCGACAGGCCGCTCGAATTCAAATCGAATTCGTAAGTCGATCCGAAACCGCCGCTCCACTTGGGTGCGTGATTGATAGGATTGCCATTCTGGTCCTCAACGTCCGCATAGACGACGCCCGCGGAGATTTCGAACCCGGGAGCCGGCCTGATCGAGGCATCGATATCCACACCCTTGGTTGTGGCGGAACCGATATTGATCACGCTGAACGAACCTGACGGCAGAAGGGCCTGAGTTTGCAGGTTCTTCGCTTTGGTATGGAATAGGGCGAGGTTGAAAGTACCCGCACGATCCATGAACTGGGTTTTCAGGCCGGCCTCGAAATGGTCGACAGTTTCCTTGTCGAATGTCGGATCGTCCGGATTGCAAGAAAAGGTGCCTGGGAAGGGACCAGCAAAGCATCCGGGAGGCGGTGCCGGGCCAAACTGAGGGCCTACGAGGATTCCACCCGCATCACGGATAAGGCTGATGCCGCCACCCTTGTATCCGCGGCTATAGGTCCCGTAGAGATTGACGTCAGGCGAAACCTCGTAGGACAGGCTGACTGTTCCGCTCAGGCCGCTGTCGCGGACGCGCGCCGGTACGGGTGTGCCAGCGCCATAGTCGTACACAACCGGAAGCGGAAAGGATTGCGGTGCGGTGAAAGTGCCGAAGCCGTCCTTGCGATCCCACGAGTAGCGAAGGCCAGCCGTAATCGTCAGAGCATCGAATTCTGCGATGCCGTGTGCGAACAGGCCATAGCTCTTGCCATCCTGGCCCATGTTGTCGGTGAATGCGACTCCGGGTGTCCACGGAAAGAAGAATCCCGGGCCATTACCGACAATCTGGCTGCCCCACACGAACTGGTTGAAACGGCGGATTTCCTCGTCGCTGAAGAAGCCGCCCAGGATCAGGTCAACATTGTCTGACAGATCGGCTGCGAGGCGCAGCTCCTGCGTGAATGTCTTTACCGATTCACCCTGGTTGGTGTTGAGGATGTCGGTCCCGACAAAGTCGTTGTCGCCTTGGAACGTGTCCTCGAACTTGCGATAGGAGGTAACCGAACTCAGCGTTGCCCTGCCGAAGTCATAGTTGATTTCGGCGGAAATGCCCCAGTCCTCGGCATCGAGCGCCGGGGGGGTGTTGATTGCAGCGCGGCGCTTGTCATCGGAGCGATCGGCAAAGAAGGTCGAACCAGCCGCAGTCGCTACCGCCTGGTTCAAGGCCAGATCCGCCTGATCGACGAGGAAGGGAACTGCGGTAATCGACAGTTCGTCGGCCTTTGCGTAGTCAGCGATGAGACGGATGCTCAGTGCATCGGTAGGCTCGACCAGGAGTTGTCCGCGGATATTGAAGCGATGTTTTTCGCCGTATCCTGCACCCGTCACCGCATCCTTGATATAGCCATCGTCGTCGACGAAGCCTGCCGAAAGGCGGAAGGCCGCATTGTCGCCGAGGCCGAAATTTACCATGCCCTGAAGGTTGATGCGATCGCGATTGCCGTATTCGCCACGGAAGGTGAATTCCGTTCCTCCGAGCGAAGGCTTGGCTGTGATGAAGTGGATCAAGCCGGCTGAAGTGTTCTTGCCGAAGAGCGTTCCCTGCGGTCCCTTGAGGACTTCAACACGCTCGAGGTCGAGGAAGTCACTGCCTGCGACGAGCCCCGAACGCGAGCGAAAGACATTGTCTATGATTGTGCCGACCGAAGGTTCGAAACCGAGGTTGAATACGCCTGTGCCAAGGCCGCGGATCGAGAATGCACCACCAGCTGACGGAGGATTTGTGGTGCGGATATCAAGGCCGGGAACCTTGGTTTGCAGAGCAAACACGTCAGTTACGCCAGCATTTGCAAGTGCATCCGCGTCGACAGCGTTCACCGTGAAGGGAATTTCCTGGATGCTCTGTTCGCGCCTTTGGGCCGTGACAACAATGACTCCCTCTTTGGCTTCGGCGTCATCCGCACCAGCTTGGGTTTCCTGCGCCATCGCGGGTGCCGCCGAAATGGCCAGCCAAGCGCTGCCTGCAAAAAGCCCGGTTCTCCAGTTCCTCGACATGTATTCCTCCCTCAACTCCAACATGGGATTTGTGATTGCGTCTCCTAGCCGCACCAATGACCACCTGCTTATGGGATTTGTGCCAACTGCTATGCAAAGCCACCACACCATTGCCCAAGTTGAACAGCGTGTTCGATAAAAAGATTGTATATCAATAGGCTGCGCACGTACGTGCGAGTGTTACCACTACATTTTGCGATTGCAGCTTGTTGCGCGCTGGCGCGCAGCAGGGCTTATGACGCTGGCTGCTCGGCGATGTTGGCCGGGAGCGCGATGCCCGCGGCCTTGAAGACGTTGCCAACCTCGCCGGATACGTGCGTGCGGGTGGTGATGACCTTGCCGTCCTTTTCGATCGTGGCCTGCTGGAGGCGGTCGAGATCGTTGAGCAGCGGCTGCCATTCGGGCTGGAAGCCCTTGTCCTGGCACAGCCGGGTCAGTTCCTGGGCAAGCGTCAGGGCAAGGAACGAGACGAACACATGGCCGCGGATCGCGGCATCGGACTGATGGAAGATCGGGCGGGTATCGAAGCTCGCCTTGGCCATGCGGAACAAGGCCTCCACCTGCAGGAGATCGCGGTAGCGGAT
>JBKDUW010000029.1:0-5294 GCA_046339235.1 Erythrobacteraceae bacterium
GGCAGCCTGATGGGCAATCTGATCGGCGGGAGCATGGCGATCGAGGGGCGGCTGGCGCGGTTCATCTACACCTCGCTCTACCGGATGCACCTGATTGGCATCCACGGCTGGGTGAAGGCGACCTTCCTGATGCTGATCGGCCGCGTGAACCGCATCGTGCGGCCGCGCTTGAAGCTGCACTAGGAAAAGGTTGAAACGGCGCTCGCCTGCTGCGCCGGAAGCTTACTGCGCCTCGGCCTTGGCAATCGCTGCCTTGATGCACGCGATCGCGCGCGCTTCGATCGCTTGGGGCGCGTCCTTGGACATCAGCACCGCGCGCTTCTGGTTGATCAGATCATATTGCTTGCCCTTGCCAAGCGGGATCGCATAGGCGTTGTTATGCCACGCGGCGGCCAATCCGGACTGACCGGCGCTTTCGCGGTTCTCGGGCAGAGTTCCTGCCGCCATCAGATAGGTATAGGCGCTGATATCCACCGCGCAGGCGAGATGTTCCTCGCCCGACATGACATCGAACGGTTTGGCCCGAAGGGTCCGGCGCCGGCACTGTCGGAACATCCGGTCAAGGCAAACGCTGCCGCAATCGGGCCGATGGTGGCGAGATGCGCCCCTGCCTTCACAGCGGCCCATCCACCTACAAAGGAACCCCGGGTTCCTGCTTGGCGGTGCGGATCGTCAGCGAGGTTTTCACGCTTTCCACATTGGGCGCGGGCGTCAGCTTGCCGGTGAGGAATTCCTGGAAGCTCTGCAAATCGCGGCTGACGATCTTGAGGATGAAGTCGATCTCGCCATTGAGCATATGGCATTCGCGCACTTCGGGCAGCGCGCGCATATGCTCCTCGAACTCGCGCAAGCTCGCTTCGGCCTGGCTCTTGAGGCTGACCATCGCGAACACGGTAATTGCAAAGCCGAGCTTGGAGGGATCGAGATCGGCGTGATAGCCGCGGATCACCCCGTCTTCTTCAAGCCCGCGCACGCGGCGCAGGCAGGGCGGCGCGGTGAGGCCGACACGCTGGGCGAGCTCGACATTGGTCACGCGGCCTTCCGCCTGCAGTTCCGCCAGCAGACGGCGATCAATATCATCCAGATTGGGCACTCGGTTCAAACTCCTTGCCGGACCGCGCATTCACCCCTGGGCAACGCCACGTGTCCTATCACCCCTGAGTAAGAAGAGGCGTGCCGGATGGCGCGCTTCGCTAATATTATTAGGTCTGACAGCAATTGTCCCGCTTTGCAACGCACCTTGCGCGTCAGACTGTGACAATTGCGCTATCCTGATAGAAGTCGGCATGACGCTAGCGTTCCAGGCTTGCCCGGCGCAGTGATAGGCACCGCCGATTCGGGCCGCTCGGGCCAGACAATGGGAGTCCTCTTCGCGTGTTCTTCGATGACCGCCTTGCCACCGTGCTGCGCCAGCGCGCCACCGGCGAGGGGGCCTTGCGCACGCAATACCGGCAGCTGCTCGACCTGCTCGGCAAGGACCGCGTCCATTCCAGCAGCCGCCAGCAGCAGAGCCTTGTCGCCTCGGCCTGGCTACGGATGGACGCGCTCGCCGAAGCGATCCCTGCGCCCGAGCGCGCCGCTATCATCCGCGAGGCCGGCTGGCGCTTCCGCAGCCCCGATCTGGCCGCGCACCTCGCCGATCAGGAACCCGATATCGCGATAGCCGCGCTGGGCCGGGCCGAGCTTTCGGTCGAGGATTGGACCGCGCTGATCCCGCGCCTGCCGGTGCGCGCGCGCGGCTTTCTGCGCCTGCGCCGCGATCTGCCGCTCGATATCGAAGCGCTGCTGGCACGGCTGGGCGTGCATGACCGCGGCCTGCCGCGTCCGGAACAGGCGAGCGCAACGCCTGCCGCCGCTGCGCCGCGCCGCGAGCCGGAGCCGCTCCCGCTCCCCCAGCGCGGCCGCGACCGCGTGCCGGGCGCCGATCGCGACGAGACCGGGCGCAGCGAAATCTCGGCGCTGGTCGAACGCATTGCCCAGTTCCGGCGTGAGCGCAGCGAAAACGGGGTCGACGCCGAGATCGCCCCGCGCCTGCCGCTGGGTGAATTGGCAGAGCTGCCCGACCGTCCGATTGCCGGCTTCGGGTTTGCCACCGATGCCGCCGGACGGATCGAATGGGCCTCGCCCGATGTCGCGCCGATGGTGATCGGGACGCGGCTGATCGCGCCGCGTGCGCTCGCAAGGGCCGATGCCGAAGGCGACGAGGTCGCGCGCGCCTTTGCCCGGCGTCAGCCGATCATCGGGCAGGTGTTCGGTTTGTCCGGCGCGCTGGCAATCGCGGGCGACTGGAGGCTCGATGCCCAGCCTGCCTTCAGTATCGAAGGCCATTTCACCGGCTATGTCGGGCGTCTGCGCCGTGCGCTGGGCGATCCTGCCGAGCCCACCGCCCCCGAAGCGCGCGAGGCCGACCGGATCCGCCAGCTGCTGCACGAGCTGCGCACGCCGGTGACCGCGGTGCAGGGCTATGCCGAGGTCATCCAGCAGCAGCTGTTCGGCCCCACACCCAACGAATATCGCGCGCTGGCGGCCGCCATCGCCGCTGACGCCGCGCGCATTCTGGCCGGCTTCGACGAGCTTGACCGGCTGGCGCGGTTTGAGACCGGCGCGCTCGGGATCGATCCGGGTGAGGCCGATCTGGCGCAGCTGGTGCGGCGTATCCTTGATCAGATTGCGCCGGTGCTGGCCGCGCGCGAGGCGGGTATTGCGCTCAAGCTGGCGCCCGATGCGAGCTTGCTGGCAGGCTGCGATGCCGAGGATGCCGAGGCGCTGTTGTGGCGTGTGCTGGCAAGCCTTGGCGCGGCTTGCGCACCGGGCGAGCAGCTGGCGGCACGGCTCGCGCCTGTGATCGTGCAAGGCCGCGCGCTGGCGCGGCTCGAATGCGCCCTGCCAGCCGATCTGGCGCGCGAGAACAACCTGTTCGCCGCCACCGCGCGGCCTGCCGAAAGCGTGATCAATGCTGGCATCTTCGGAGCCGGCTTCACGTTCCGCCTTGCCCGGGCCGAAGCGCGCGCGGCGGGCGGATCGCTGGTGCGCGACGGGGGCATGGTGGTGCTCACGCTGCCGCTGCTGACCATGGCCGGGGACATGCCCAGCGATCTTGCCAGCAGCGCGGGCTAGAACAGCGTGGCGACAGGTTCGATGCTGGTGCCGCCGCCGGCCAAAGCGGCGGCGCGGTTCGCCGAGGGCTTTGGCCAGCGGGTGCTGCTGACGGTCGATACCGAAGAGGAATTCGACTGGAATGCCCCCTTCCGGCGCGACGGCCACGGCCTTAGCCATCTTGCGGCGATCCCGCGCTTCCAGCGCTTTTGCGAGGGCATCGGTGCGCATCCGGTCTATCTCGTCGACTGGCCGGTCGTGGGTGATCCCCGGGCGGTGGCAATCATCGGCGAGGCGGTGCGGCGCGGGACAGCCGAGGTCGGCATCCAGCTCCACCCTTGGGTCAATCCGCCGTTCGAGGAGGAGGTGAGCGCGCGCAATTCCTTCGCCGGCAATCTGCCGCCTGCATTGGAGGCCGCCAAATTCGGCATCTTGCGCGATGCGATCGAAGCCGCCTTCGGCTCTGTCCCGCTGATCTACCGCGCGGGCCGCTACGGTCTCGGGCCGCAGACCGCCAGCCTGCTCAAGTCCACCGGGATCCGCATCGACACCTCGGTGCGCTCGCTGTTCGACTACCGGCCCAAGGGCGGCCCGGACTATTCACGCCACCCGGCCGCCCCCTATTGGGCCGATGTCGAGCACGAACTGCTCGAACTGCCGGCGACGTCGGTTCACGCAGGGTTGCTCCGACAGCTCGGGGTCGGGGTCCAGCAGGTGGCGACCAGAGTGCCGCACGGTCTGGGGGCGCTGTCGCGGCTCGGCCTGCTCGAACGCATTGCGTTGACACCCGAAGGGGTCTCGGCCGCCGAAGCGCTACGCGGGGTCGATATTGCTGTCGGCAGCGGACTGCCGGTGCTGGTGCTGTCGTTCCACAGCCCCTCGCTGGACCCCGGACACACGCCCTATACGCTAAACGAGCGTGAGGTTGAGCGGCTTTATGCGTGGCTTGAGGCGGTTTATGCGCGCCTTGACCGGCACGGTGTGCGCAGCACGACCGTGGCCGAGATCATCGCCGCCGCCGAAGTTTAAACACTGTATCACGGCTTGTCTCGGCACTGGCACCGGAGTAGGGCCTAGAACGTGCCTTGTCTCCGGTCCTTGTCTTGGGGCCTGTAGCTCAGCGGTTAGAGCTGGCCGCTCATAACGGCTAGGTCGCGGGTTCGAATCCTGCCGGGCCCACCGGGGGGCGGGGGCGAGGAAATGTCGGGGAGTGGCGCAGTCTGGTAGCGCGCTTGCTTTGGGAGCAAGATGTCGCAGGTTCGAATCCTGTCTCCCCGACCAACTCCTATTTTTTCCATATTTTCAGATATTTCTGACAGACGTGGTGAAAAAGAGGGGCACAGAAAAGGGGCACATTCCGGGGGCGTGGCGTGCTTCCCTTCAGTTGTCCGCAACCCCTTATGGGTTCAGCGGGATGAAAGGTCACTTTATGGAAGCACTTGCATCGCTCGATGTCCCCTTCTGGCTTACGCTAGTCTCTTCCACGAGCGGCATGGCAGGCACTGCGCTCATCTTTTTCTTCGGAGCCCCCACGGCAGACAGACACCGGCGGCAGAATATCCCTCGTTCTTGAACAGGAGGACGAAGGCGAAAAGGCACGGATCAAGTGCTACAAGCAACTCGGCAACGTGGGCATCTCCCTGATCTTTGTGGCCTTCCTGTTTCAGTTTTTTGCGCTGCTACTCGATCAATGAAGGCACGGACCCTTAGTCTCCGAAGAACGCCCCATCGACCTCCTGAATATCGACCGTGGCGACAACACGGGTGCCCACCTTGTGCCGGATCATCAGGGAGGCAAGCTCCTCCCCATCGATCAGGACAATCTTGCGGGTGGCACTCTCGGCTTGGATTCGGGCGTCCCGGCTGAAACTGGAGGCGGTCACGAACAGCCCTCTGGGGGCGCGCTTGAGGTCAAGGGCTCCGTTGAAGTCGCGGATGGCCCCAGAGCCCACCACATTCCCCTCATTATACCGCTTGGCTTGGATGTGCACCCGATCAAGGCCCAACGGGTCTTGGTGGATCACCCCATCAATCCCTTGGTCACCGGACCCGCCCAACGCCTGCGGCTGCTCAAGGTTGCTGCCCGCGTCATGGAAAGCGCCACCCGCATCCGCATCGCGTTCGCTTCGGCCTGTCCGGATGCCGATCTGCTGCGCGCCATCGTTCTCGCGCTCAAGCCTGCGCCGACGTAGCAGGTG
>JBKDUW010000030.1:0-24157 GCA_046339235.1 Erythrobacteraceae bacterium
CCGCAGTTCGGCGCCGCCGACTTCCCCGGCTCGAACGGCTACAACACCGGCTACTTCGCTGAAGCCGACGGCACCCCGCGACCGCGCGACCTGTGGTCGTTTGCGGCGATCGAACCCCTGTTTGACGATGTCCGCGAGCGCTTTAGCACCGGGGCGACGCGCTATTCGATCTACGGGCACTCGGCTGGCGCGCAGTTCGTGCACCGCTTCGGGGTGTTCATGCCCGAGGCGCGCATCGACCGGGCGATTGCCGCCAATGCCGGGTGGTACACCATGCCCGATCCGGCGACCGCGTTTCCCTATGGACTGGGCGCCGCCCCGGTCGACGAGCAGGCGCTGACGGCGACGCTGGGCAAGCGGATGACGGTGCTGCTGGGCACGGCCGATACCGATCGCGATGATCCCGATCTTCGCAAGACTCCGGAAGCCGACGCCCAGGGCCCGCATCGCTTTGCGCGCGGGCAGGCGTTCTTCGCGCAAGGCCAGCAGGCGGCGGCTGCGCGAAACGTGCCGTTTGGCTGGACGCTGGTGACGGTGCCGGATGTGGGTCACAGCAACGGCAAAATGGCTGCAGCGGCGGCCGCGCAGTTAGTGGCAGATTGAGCTGCGCTGCTGATTACCAGCCTATTCCGACATTCCCATGAAGCGCTGGCTTCCCGCCTTGACCGTGGGGGCAGAGGCAAGCGCCAAGCGGTCCGACAGGCTCATCGGCTTTGCCGGAGCAGGACGCGAGCGTTCGCTCGGCTTGGCGGGAGGGGGAGGGGCGGCTTCGACCACAACATCGCGCACCGGTTCCGGCTCCGGTTCCGGCATGGGCTCTGGCACAGGCTCAGGCTCAGGGTCTGGCATAGGCTCGGGCTCAGGTTCTGGTGGCGGAGCAGGTTCGGGTTCGGGCGCCGGGACCTCCACGGGCGCGGGAGGGGGCGCGGGCGGGGGCGGAGCTTCAGGCTCTGCGGCAACCACCTTCTCGTTTGCAATGGGCTCGTCCTGAGCCGCCTTGGCCGTGGCGGCTGCGCTCAAAATCTTGTCCGCGACTTCCTGAATCGAGCCGACCACCAGCAGCGGCTGACCGCCGACCATGCCGACACTGGTCTGACCGTTTTCGGCGGTGCGCAGCCATGCAATGTTTTGCGCCACAACAAGATAATTGCCGCCGCGCGATTCGAGCATGACGAATTCCATTTGCGCCGTCCTCCGATCCGCTGGAATGATTTCTGGCAGGTGGCGGCTTCTTTAGCGCGACACGGTTAACGACTTGCACTGTGCGGTCAAATAATGGCCCCTGCGCGCAGCGTTTCGGGGACGCCGCGGGACGCGGACTGGTCAGAGCCGGGCGGATCAGTCACAAACGCGGCGCAACGCGCGCGCCAGCTGCGGCATTAATGACCGGGCGCAAACAGGAGAATATCTCTCGATGGCAAAGCGGTGGTTCGCGCTCGCGCTCGCAATGGTGGCGGTGGCTCCGATGGCAACAGCGCCGCTGGCAGCAGAGCCGCTGGCAGCAGAGCCGATACAGGCGGGCCAGTTGCCGACGCCGATCCGTGCTCAGCTTGATGGCCAATATGATCAGGTCATCGCCGATCTCATCCGCATTACCGAGACCCCGGCGCCGCCGTTCAAGGAAGCCAAGCGCGCTGCGCTGTTCGCACAAATGCTGCGCGATGCCGGACTGACCGATGTGAGCATCGACGAGGAAGGCAATGTCATGGCCTTGCGACCCGGACAGGCGGACGGGCCGGTGTTCGTGGTTTCCGCCCACCTCGACACGGTGTTTCCCGAGGGCACGACCATCACTGTCACCCGAGATGGCGATCGGTTGCTGGCGCCGGGGATCGGCGATGACAGCCTCGGCCTTGCCTCGATCCTCGCCTGGGTGCGGATCATGGAGGCGAATGCAATCGCGACGCGTCAGCCTATCCTGTTTGTCGGCACGGTCGGCGAAGAGGGCGCGGGCGACTTGCGCGGGGTACGCCACTTGCTCACCAGGGGCGCTTACAAGGGCAGGATTGGCAGCTTCCTGTCGGTCGACAATGCCGATGCCGCACGGGTCGTCCACGCGGCAGTCGGCTCGCGGCGGTACCGGCTCGGTTTCAAGGGGCCGGGCGGGCACAGTTACGGCGCGTTCGGGATCGTCAATCCGATGGCGGCAATGGCTGAGGCGGTGCGCAGGATTTATGTCATCACAGTGCCGGCAGAGCCCAAGACCACCTACGCCGCAACCGTCGTCAACGGGGGCACTTCGGTCAATGCGATCCCCGATCTGATCCAGCTTGAGGTCGACATGCGTTCGGGTGACCCGGCTGCACTAAAGCAACTCGAACAGGATCTGCTGGCTGCTGCAGAGGCGGGGGTCGCAGCGGAAAACACCGCGCGTTCTGTGCGGGCGGGGTCAATCTCGCTTGAAAAGCAGCTGATCGGTGACCGGCCTGCCGGCGCGACACCGGCCGAACATCCGCTGGTGCGCGATGCGCTGGAGGCCTCGCGGGCGGCAGGCTTTGATGCGCGGCTCGACGAATCCTCGACCGATAGCAACATCCCGATGAGCCTTGGAATCCCCGCGCTCACTATCGGCACCGGAGCCGGGGGCGGGCGGACCCACAGCACCGAGGAATATCTCGAAACCGGGCGCGAACGCTTCGTCTCCGGGCTGTCGGTCGGCCTTGTGATCATTCTCGCCCAGACCGCACCGCCCGCGCCCTGATCCCTATTCGACCGGCAGGAAGTCCGGCACCGAAAGATAGCGCTCGCCGGTGTCGTAGTTGAACCCGAGCACGCGGGTGCCTGCGGGCAGTTCCGGCAGCTTCTTGGCAATGGCTGCCAGCGTCGCGCCCGAGGAAATGCCGACCAGCATGCCCTCTTCGCGCGCGGCACGGCGGGCCATCTCTTTGGCTTCCTCGGCGCCAACGGCAATCGCACCGTCAATTGCATCGGTGTGGAGGTTGCCGGGGATGAAGCCTGCGCCGATGCCCTGGATCGGGTGCGGGCCGGGCTGGCCGCCATTGATCACGGGCGAAAGCTCGGGCTCTACGCCGTAGGCCTTGAGCCCGGACCAGTGCTTTTTCAGCTCCTCGGCGCAGCCTGTGAGGTGACCGCCGGTGCCGACCCCGGTGATTATAACGTCGATCGGGCTGTCGGCGAAATCGGTGAGGATTTCCTGCGCGGTGGTGCGGGCGTGGATCGCGGGGTTGGCGGCATTGTCGAACTGGCTTGGCATCCACGCGCCAGGGGTCTGCTCGACCAACTCCTGCGCGCGCTCGATCGCGCCCCTCATGCCCTTTTCGCGCGGGGTGAGATCGAAGCTCGCGCCATAGGCAAGCATCAGGCGGCGGCGCTCGATCGACATCGATTCGGGCATCACCAGCACGAGCTTGTAGGCCTTGACCGCGGCGACCATCGCGAGGCCGATCCCGGTATTGCCACTGGTCGGCTCGACGATCGTGCCGCCCGGCTTCAGCGCGCCGCGGGTTTCGGCATCCTCGATCATCGCCAGCGCAATGCGGTCCTTGATCGAGCCGCCGGGATTAGTGCGCTCGGACTTTACCCACACTTCGTGATCAGGAAACAACCGCGCAAGGCGGATATGCGGAGTGCCGCCGATGGTGGCGAGGATGGAGTCGGCCTTCATGTTGATACCTCTCTCTTGAGTTCCTGCGGCTCGAAGCTGTTGGCGCGGCGCAATTCGGGGAAATACCATGCCCAGATCAATGTCACGAATATCGCACCCGCGCCGCCGAATACAACCGCGCCGGTGACACCGAGAAGGGCCGCAGCGAGACCTGACTGCATTTCGCCCAGTTCGTTCGAGGCCGAGATCGCGAGGCCCGAGATCGACGACACCCGCCCGCGCTTGTCGTCCGGCGTGAACAGCTGCACCAGTGAGCTCCGGATGAACACCGAGACCATATCGACCGCGCCCATCGCGGCGAGGATCGCCAGCGACAACAGGAAGTTGCGCGAGAAGGCAAAGGAGATTGTGAAGGCGCCGAAGGCGGCGACCGCCCAAAGCATCTTCATGCCCACCGCGCTTTCAAGCGGGCGGAACGAAAGCCACAGGGCAACGATCGCCGCGCCCAAAGCAGGCGCGGCCCGCATCAACCCAAGCCCCTCCGGCCCGACAAACAGGATATCGCGCGCGAACACCGGCAACAGCGCGGTGGCGCCTGCCAGCAGCACCGCGAACAGATCGAGCGTGATGCAGCCCAACAGAAACCGCTCGCGCCAGACATAGGCGAGCCCTTCGATAATCTGCCGCAGCGGCTTCAATGGCGGGCCATCGTGGCGCGCCTTTATAGGGCGGATGGTCAGCACGAGCATCATCGCCGCAACCAGCATTCCTGCCGAAATCGCGTGCGGCATCCATTCCGAGCGGGCGAAGATCAGCCCGCCCACGGCCGGGCCCGCGACGCTCGCCGTCTGCCAAGCGATCGACGACAGCGCGATGGCGCGGGGCAGCAGGTTGGCCGGGACGATATTGGGCGCAATCGCGCTCATCGCCGGATTCACGAACACCCGCGCAGCGCCGTGGGCCGCAGCAAGCGCGAAGATGATCGGGATGTTGAGCGCATCGGCCCATGTCAGCACGGCCAGCAGCGCCGCCACCACGCCGTCGATCCCGTTGGCGAAGGCGGCAACATAGCGCCGGTCAAACCGGTCGGCCGCGAGGCCCGCAACCGGCGTCAGCACGAACAGCGGGATGAATTGTGCCAGCCCCAGTAGCCCGAGCTGGAACGAGGCCTCGGCTACGCTCATCCCGTAATCCGCGCGCGCCACGTCGTAGAGCTGGTAACCGATCAGCACCACCATCGCCATGGTGGCAAACACGGCAATGAAGCGCGCAAGCCAATAGCGCCGGTCATCAGCGATCTGGAGCGGAGAGGCAGGTTCGGTCACGGCTGCGCCATGGCAGGCCGCAGGGCGGCTGCCAAGCAGGCGAAACTTGGGATGCTGTCAGCCAGGCTCGGCCGGACGCGCGCTCAGCGCGAGCGGCGGAGGCACGGGTTGGGCTGGAGTTCGTCGATGATGCCGATGAAATCGTCGAGCCGGATGATCCGCTCGAACTGGAAACCGGCACGCGAATCGCGGATCCAGATGACATAGGCCTCGATCCGGCCCACTACCGGCAGACGGATGATGATACGGTTACCGCGCGAAAGCTGGTGTGCATCATCGATCATGAAGCCATGCGCCGACAGGTTGCAGACATGCAGCTTGAGGTCGCCGTGCTCGAAATGCTCGACGATCACTGGATAATCGATCGGGTGCCGCGCTGTGCGCCGCATATCGGTTACGCTTAGATTGGCACCGCTCTTCACGCCCCGCGATCCTCCCTTGTGGTCTGGGTCCGCTAGGGGGGATGCCGGATAAAGGCTGATAATTGGTAAAGGCGGGTCAACGCCGGATCAGCGCGTGCTTCTTCTTGCCGAGACTGACGCGCAGGGATTCGCCTTCGCCTGGCAGCACCAGGTGGGCCGGATCGGTGATCGTCTCGCCTTCAAGCTTCACCGCGCCCTCGGCCAGTTTGCGCTTGGCTTCGCCGTTGGAGGCGGTGAGGCCGATCTCGGTCAGCAGGGCGGCTATGCGCATCCCTTCTGGGCCGGTAGCGAGCGTGGGGAGGTCCTCGCCCGCGCCGCTCCCGACAAAGGTTTCGCGTGCGGTGGCCTCGGCGCGGATGGCGGCGTCCTCGCCGCGCACCAGCTTGGTGACCGCGTTGGCGAGCACCTGCTTGGCCGCGTTGATCTCCGCGCCTTTGAGCGCTTCGAGCCGTGCGATTTCGCCCAGCGGCAGATCGGTGAACAGACGCAGGAACTTGCCCACGTCGCGATCATCAACATTGCGCCAATACTGCCAGAAGTCATAGGCAGGCAGTTGGTCTTCGTTGAGCCACACCGCGCCGGCGGCGGTCTTGCCCATCTTGGCCCCGTCAGCCGTGGTGAGAAGCGGGGTGGTGACGCCGAACAGGACCGTCCCGTCCATCCGCCGCCCGAGCTCGATGCCGTTGATGATATTGCCCCACTGGTCGCTGCCGCCCATCTGCAAACGGACGCCAAGCTCGCGCGACAAATGCCGAAAATCATAACCTTGCTGGCTCATGTAAGTGAATTCGAGAAAGGTCATCGGCTGTTCGCGCTCGAGCCGCAGCTTTACTGAATCGAAGGTCAGCATGCGGTTGACGGTAAAGTGCGTGCCGACTTCCTGCAGCAGCTGGATATAGCCCAGCTGGCCGAGCCAGTCGTGGTTATTGGCCATCACCGCGTCGGTCGGACCGTCACCGAATGTCAGCAGCTTGCTGAATACCGTCAGGATCGACTGGATGTTGCTCTCGATCGCCTCATCGGTGAGCATCTTGCGGCTTTCGTCGCGCCCAGTGGGATCGCCGATCCGGGTTGTGCCGCCGCCCATCACCACCACCGGCTTGTGCCCGGTCTGCTGCAGGCGGCGCAGCATCATGATCTGCACGAGGCTGCCGATGTGAAGCGAGGGCGCGGTCGCATCGAAGCCCATATAGCCCGGAACGATCTGCTTGGCCGCGAGGGCATCAAGCCCGGTCGCATCGGTCTGCTGGTGGATGTAACCGCGCTCGTCGAGCAGGCGGAGAAGGGCAGATTCGTAAGTGCTCATAGCGCGCGCGCTTAACAGGGGGGAGGGGTGACGGGAAGCCTCTTGCCCGCCGCGGCTGCGGGCGGCATGGAATAGGGATGCACCCACTCATGCTTCACCAGACCTGTAATCTGGGCCCGATCTGCGCCATCACCGCGTCCCTCACCGCCACGCCGCAAGGCTGCGACGCCGAATTCCGGCTCGATGGACAGGTGCCCGCGATCATCCTTCCGCCCCATGCCGGGCCGAAACGCTGCGACAATCTCTGGAAGACCACCTGCTTCGAGATTTTCTGGCAACCGCTCGGCGGCACCACGTACCGCGAGTTCAACCTCTCGCCCTCGGGCTGCTGGGCGGCCTATGATTTCGACAGCTTTCGCGAAGGCATGCGCGATGCGCCGGTGGACGCTATTGCGATTGCCTGTTCGCATGATGACAACGGGCTGGTGCTGAAGGCCAGTATCGCCGCCGCCTTGCCCGCGCCTGCGCAGGTCGCGCTCAATGCGATTGTCGAGCATCCTGATGGCGGTATGCAATTCTGGGCGCTCGCCTTCTCGCCGGGCAAGCCGGAGTTTCACTCCGAAGCCTGCCGCCAGCTGATCCTTGAGCGTTAGCGAATCGGCTTCATCGTGCGGAACGGCGCGTTAAGCTTCACGATCTTCCAGTTGAGCACGAAGGCAAAGCTGACCCAGACAAAATAGGGCACATTCAGCCAGCCTGCAAAACTGTCCCCGGCAAGGCGCGGCAGCACCGTCATCAGACTCAGCACCGAAGTCCAGAGCAGCACGTTCTCGGCCAGCGCCCAATCGGGGCGGCGCAGCTTGAAGAACAGCGGCGACCACACGAAGTGCAGCACGAAATTGGCGGCAAACAGGGCAATGATCCCGGCGCGCGCTTCGGGGGTCGGGGCCGAGGTGAGCCCGATGTAGAAGCTCCAGCCTGCAAGCCCGAGGATTACTGTCCAGGCCGGGCCAAACAGCCAGTCAGGCGGCTGCCACGGCGGCTTTCTGAGGTTGCGATACCATGATCCGATTTCGGTCAGCGCGCCGCCTGCTCCGCCGAGGAGGATTGCCCATGCGGCGGCGGTGAGGGTGCTGGTCCAGTCCATGGCTTCGCATATAGGGTGCGCTTGCGCAAATGCCATTGCCTTTGGCGCGGCGCTGCTTCACCCATTCTGGCATGAAGACAGGAATTGACCGGCTGCTGGCCGATCCCGAACTGCTCCGTGCGCTCAACGGCCGCCGTGTGGCGCTGGTGGCGCATCCGGCGAGCGTGACGGCAGCCCTTCGCCACAGCCTCGATGCACTGATCGCGGCAGGGGGGAATGTCTCGAGCGCCTTTGGCCCGCAGCATGGGCTGAAGGGCGACAATCAGGACAACATGGTCGAGACCGCGGACGAGATGGACCCGCGCTACGGCATCCCGATCTTCTCGCTCTATGGCGAGGTGCGCCGACCAACGGGCCAGATGATGTCGAGCGCGGATGTGTTCCTGTTCGACCTGCAGGATCTGGGCTGCCGGATCTACACGTTTGTGACCACGCTGCTGTATTTGCTCGAGGAAGCGGCCAAGGCGGGCAAGGAAGTGTGGGTGCTCGATCGCCCCAATCCCGCTGGCCGCCCGGTCGAAGGCACGCTGCTGGTGCCGGGGCAGGAGAGCTTTGTCGGCGCTGCCCCCATGCCGATGCGCCACGGGCTGACGATGGGCGAGATGGGCCACTGGTTCATCGAACACTTCGGCCTCGACGTCGCTTACAAGGTGGTGGCGATGGAGGGCTGGCGTCCCGATGCGGATGATGGCTTTGGGTGGCCGGCGCCACGGCTATGGATCAACCCTTCGCCCAATGCCGCCAATGTGAATATGGCGCGCTGCTATGCTGGCACCGTGATGCTCGAAGGCACCACGCTGTCAGAGGGCCGCGGCACGACCCGGCCGCTCGAGGTGCTGTTCGGCGCGCCTGATGTCGACGCGGCGGCGGTGCTCAAAGAGATGCACCGCCTCGCGCCCGATTGGCTGGCGGGCTGCGCGGTGCGCGAATGCTGGTTCGAGCCAACTTTCCACAAACACGCAGGAAAGCTCTGTAACGCGCTGATGATCCATGCAGAAGTTGGATTCTATGATCACCACGCTTTCAAGCCATGGCGCATGCAGGCGCTGGCGTTCAAGGCGATCCGGCGGCTCTATCCCGACTATCCGCTGTGGCGCGACTTCCCTTACGAATACGAGCTCACCCGGCTTGCGATTGACGTCATCAACGGTGGGCCGAGCTTACGCGAGTGGGTCGACGACAATGCCGCGATGCCGGACGATTTTGACGTCATGACGTCACATGATGAAGCCGCATGGGTGGCCGAGGTGCGCGGGCATCTGCTCTACTGAGCGACGTCATCACCGGGCGTGCGGACCGGCTGCACTAGAGTGACCAGCACAAAGCTGATCAGCATCAGCAGATACCAGCTGCCATACTTGGCGAGGCTGACCATGCGCCACTCGTTCTCCTGTCCGGGATAGTTCCAGGCATTGGCGAAGGTCGCGATGTTCTCGGCAAACCAGATGAACAGCGCGACAAGGCCGAAGCCCACCAGCAGCGGCATCCAGCGATGCGCGCGCCAGTTCCTGAAGTGGACGCGGGTGCGCCAGAAGATCGCTGCCGTAGCGACAAACAGTCCCCAGCGGATGTCGATGGTGAAGTGGTGGGTGAAGAAGTTGGCATAGATCGCCGGCGCCAGCAGCCATGTGATCCAAGCGGGCGGATAGTGACTGAAGCGGAAGTCGAAGATCCGCCACACCCGCGCGATATAGCTGCCGACGGCGGCGTACATGAACCCCGAAAACAGCGGCACCGCGCTGATGTGCAGCACGCTCGCTTCGGGATAGGTCCATGATCCGGCCTGCGTCTTGAACAGCTCCATCACCGTGCCGACGACGTGGAAGATGAGGATCACCCGCGCCTCGCGCAAAGTCTCGAGGCGGAATGCGAGCATGCCTGCCTGAATGGCGATCGCGGCGAGGGTCAGGAAGTCATAGCGGTGGAGCGGGGCGCTGTCGGGGTAGAACAGGTACGTCCCCAGCAGCAGCGCGAGCAGCAAGCCGCCGAACAGGCAGGCCCAGCCTTGCTTGAAGCCGAACAGCAGGAATTCGTAGAGCCACAGCCGCCAGCCTGCGCCGGGGTCGAAGGCTTCGAGCCGGAGGCGGACCGCCTCGAAGCGGGTGTGGTGGCCCGCAGTTTGCTCGCTCAAGCCCCGTTCTTCCGTGACAGCTCCCGCATAGCATCATCAAGCCCGTCGAGCGTTAGCGGATACATCCGGTCGCCGACCAGCTGCTTGATCATCTTGGTCGACTGCGAATAGCCCCACTGCTTCTCCGGCACGGGGTTTAGCCACACGGTCGCGGGATAGGTGTTGGTAACGCGCTGGACCCACACCGCGCCCGCTTCCTCGTTCATATGCTCGACACTGCCGCCCGGATGGGTCACCTCGTAAGGGCTCATCGCCGCGTCGCCCACGAAGATGATCTTGTAATCGTGCCCATATTTGTGGAGCACGTCCCAAGTCTTGGTGCGTTCCTGCCAGCGGCGCTTATTGTCCTTCCACACGCCTTCATAGAGGCAGTTGTGGAAGTAGAAGAACTCCATGTTCTTGAATTCAGTCGTCGCTGCGCTGAACAACTCCTCCACCAGCTTGATGAAGGGGTCCATCGATCCGCCGACGTCGAGGAACAACAGCAGTTTGACGGCATTGCGCCGCTCGGCGCGCATATGGATGTCGAGCCAGCCCTGCTTGGCTGTGCCTGCAATCGTGGCGTCAATATCGAGCTGGTCCTGTGCACCCTCGCGGGCAAACCGTCGTAGCCGCCGAAGCGCCATCTTGATGTTGCGGGTGCCGAGTTCCTTGGTGTTGTCGAGGTTCTTGAACTCGCGCTTTTCCCAGACCTTGATCGCCTTGCCGTGCTTGGCCTCGCCGCCGATCCGCACGCCTTCCGGGTTATAGCCCGAATTGCCGAAGGGGCTGGTGCCGCCGGTGCCGACCCACTTATTGCCGCCCTGGTGGCGTTGTTCCTGTTCCTCGAGCCGCTTCTTCAGCGTCTCCATGATCTCGTCCCAATCGCCGAGCGACTTGATCGCTTCCATTTCCTCGGGCGTCAGGAACTTCTCGGCGACGGATTTGAGCCAGTCCTCGGGAATGTCAACGGGGTTCTGGCCGTAGTCGGACATGATCCCCTTGAACACCTTATGGAACACCTGATCGAACCGGTCGAGCAGGCCTTCATCCTTCACGAAGGTGGCGCGGGAGAGATAGTAGAACGCCTCGGGCGTCTGGTCGATCACGTCGCGGTCGAGCGCCTCCAGCAGCGTGAGGTGCTCCTTGAAACTGGCCCCGATACCCGCAGCCCGCAGCTCGTCGATGAAGTTGAAGAACATGGGGCTGTGATTAACCGGCAAGCTGCAGCCTGACCAGTCCTCTTTCTTGGGAGGGCAGGACCCCCAGGATTAACGCTTATCTTACCATCCTACGGGTAGGACTGCGGCAACGAACACGGGGCCGCGTATCATCATGCATCAGATCGCCATCGACACTGCCAATGCTCATGCCCTGGGGATGATCCCTGAGAGTTGCGGCGCGGTGACGGTGGGATGCACCGATGTGGCCGGCGTGGTCGAGGCGGTGATTGCTTCCTCGCGCAATCTGCGTTCGGAACACGAGGCGCTGGCCGAAACCGTACGCGCGCTCGAGGCTGACCAGACCAAGGTTGCCAAAGCGAGTGACGATGCGCGGATCTTGTCCGAGCGCGCGATTGACCGGCTGTCCGAAGGCACGGCGCTGATCCAGTCCTCGCTGGCGCAGATCGGCGGGCTGATCGAACTGGTCGAAACGCTCGGCCAGCACGTCACAAGCTTTTCCGCCGCGATAGTGCAGGTGCGCCGCTCGGCGCAGGACATCGACAATATCGCCGAAACCACCAACATCCTCGCGCTCAACGCCACGATCGAGGCGATGCGCGCCGGGGACGCAGGCCGCACCTTTGCCGTGGTGGCAAGCGAAGTGAAAAACCTCGCCAGCGACACGCGCAAGGCGACCGAGGAAATCGCCCAGACCATCGACGCATTGGGCGGCGAAGCCGAAGTTGTGATCAGCCGGATCGAAGCCGGCGCCAAGGCCAGCGGCGACGCCAAGGCATCGGTCGCGCGGATCGAGAGCAGCCTCGCCAATGTCGGCAGCCTCGTCGAGGAAGTCGACAAGCAGAACGACATCATCGCCCGTTCGACCGGCACGATCAGCAGCCATGTCGACAAGGTGCAGCGCGTGCTGACCAGCTATGATGCGGCCTCGCGCCGTAACGAGGACCAGCTGCACGGCGCACACTGCAAGATGGAAGAGCTGGAGATTACCGCCAGCGATATGTTCGACCGCATCGTACAGGCCGGGCTCAGCCCCGAAGACAGCGCAATGGTAGCCCAGGCTCAGGCGATGTTGCAGGAGCTCACGCGCCACACCGAAGCCGCGCTCGCCTCGGGCACGATCACGATGGCGGCGGTGTTCGATACCGATTACCAGCCCATTCCGGGCACCAACCCGCAATTGTTCCGCAACCGGTTGAACGACTGGGCCGATGCCGAATGGCGCCCCTTCCTCGACCGCGCCAAAGCGAGCGATCCACGCGTGCTGGCTGCGGCCTGCACCGACGTAAACGGGTTCTTGCCGACCCACCTTACCGAACGTTCGCGCACACCGACCGGCGATCTGGGCCACGACACCCAGTTCTGCCGCAATGGCCGGATCATGCTCGAAGCGATCGACCGCAAGGCCAAAGTCTCATCCGCGCCCTACATGATGGCGGTCTACCGCCAGGAAGGCGACGGCGGTTCTTCTGTCGTGGTGCGGAACGTCTATGTCCCGCTGGTGCTCGGCGGGCGACGTTGGGGCGATTTCGAGCTGGCTTATAGCTTTGATTGAGGTTAGTTTGTTCTTTAACGTGTTTCACGTTAAGCATTGGCCAAAGGACCTATAAAACGGTCTAGAGGGGGTCTAGAAAGACCTCGTGACGAGGCCTTCGCAGCCCCCAGCCAACCCTCAGCTCGGATTGCGCCGCGCCATGAAGGCCAGCCGCTCAAACAGCATGATGTCCTGTTCGTTCTTAAGTAGCGCGCCGTGCAGCGGCGGGATCGCGCTTGCGGGGTTGCTGCTTTGCAGGACGTCGAGCGGCATGTCCTCGTTCAGCAGCAGCTTGAGCCAGTCGAGCAGTTCGCTGGTCGAGGGCTTCTTCTTGAGGCCCGGCACTTCGCGCAGGTCGTAGAAGATATCCATCGCCTTCTTCACCAGCGTCTTCTGAATGCCGGGGAAGTGCACATCGATGATGTCCTGCATCGTCTCGCGATCGGGGAACTTGATGTAATGGAAGAAGCAGCGACGCAGGAAGGCGTCAGGCAGTTCCTTTTCGGTGTTCGAGGTGATGACGACGATCGGGCGTTCGCGCGCCTCGATCCGCTCCTGCGTTTCGTAAACGTCGAAGCTCATCCG
This sequence comes from Erythrobacteraceae bacterium, assembly GCA_046339235.1. GTDB lineage: Bacteria > Pseudomonadota > Alphaproteobacteria > Sphingomonadales > Sphingomonadaceae > Erythrobacter. Next base: position 13,116 of record JBKDUW010000030.1, read on the forward strand.
GTCGAGTTCCTGAAGCAGGTCGTTGGGAAACTCGATATCGGCCTTGTCGATCTCGTCGATCAGCAGCACGGGGAGCTGGGGCGCGGTGAAGGCTTCCCACAGCTTGCCCTTCTTGATATAATTGCGGATGTTGTGGACGCGCTCGTCGCCCAGCTGGCCGTCACGCAGGCGCGCCACGGCGTCATATTCATAGAGGCCCTGCTGCGCCTTGGTAGTGGACTTGATGTTCCACTCGATCAGCGGGGCGTTCAGCGCCTTGGAGATTTCATGCGCCAGCACGGTCTTGCCGGTGCCTGGCTCTCCCTTCACCAGCAGCGGACGGCGCAGCATGACGGCAGCATTGACCGCGACCTTGAGATCCTCGGTCGCAATATAGGACTTGGTGCCTTCAAAACGCTGCTCGGTCATAAGTTTTCCTGTGAGACGGATTTTCGGTTCGCAGCGATAAGCAACCGCTTGGCCCTGCGCAAGAGGGCGGGAGCTGGCAAATCAGTGAGGCAGCAGCAGGATGCGCTGGGCAATGGTTTCAAGCTTGCCTTCGTCGACCGCCGCCGCCGGATTGTTCCAGCCCAGCGTCAGTAGGTGATCGCGGCCCGCCTTGTCGGTAAGCAGCCAGGTGAGGTTGATCACCCCAGGCTCCGATCCACCCTTGAAGCCGAGATAGTTCCAATTGGCCAGAATCGCCGGCGTGGCCGAGGGGTTGATCGCCATGATTTCGAAACACGCCGGGTCGGCGGTGCGGCGCATATAGGCCAGCAATTTAGCGAGGTCGGCAGGCGAGGCGAACCATTCGATGTCCAGCGCCTTGGGACCAGCGGCAAAGCCGGCATTGACGGCGTCGAGACTGACGGTTTGGTTGGCGAGACTGTCGAGGATCGCTGAACGAACCGCGGCATCGCCCGCGCGATAGGCGGCGACGCGCGAATCCGGCCCGCCCTTCATCATGAACAACTCGCGGGTTGTCAGGAACGGATCGTTCGCGCCGGGATCGGCATGCCCGCTATCCATCATCAGCTTGAGAATGCGTGGTTTGCCCAGCACTGCAATCAGCTGGTCGGTCGCCGTGTTGTCGCTGATCGAGATCATCAGGCTGGCGAGGCTGTGCAGTGTCATAGGCGCGCCTTGGGGCCAGTCCTGCAACCGGCCGCTGGGATAGCTCTTTTCGGTAAGCGCCGTGACGTCAGTCCATTTACGATGACCCGCCTTCACATCCTCGGCCAGCGCCGCGAGCACATAGAGCTTGAAGGTCGACCCCAGCGCCAAGGGCTTGTCCGCGCCGATAATGATGGTAGGCGCGCCGCCATCCAGAGGCGCGAACCATGCGTTGACGCTACCCGGCAGCGCCGCGAGATCGGCGGTGATTGCCGCAGGCGTATCACCCGCCACCGCGAGCGAATCGAACGCGGTAAACAGCAATTCGCTCACCCGGTTGCCCTCGTCGGGAGCAATCGCGATGCTGCCCTTGGCGAGCCCGCGTTCGAAGCGGACATGCAGCACCGCGCGGGTGCCATCGCGCGGATCCAGCAGATCGACGGCTACTGCCTGTCCGAACTGCGCGGTCAGACTGGCGCTCACCGACTTCAGCTGGGCGGAGGGCACGGCCGCAAAAAAGGCCTGGCTGAACACCGCATCGGGCGCAACCGTGCCGTTGATGACGCCGATGACCTGATCGGCGCGGGCTTCGAGCGGGTTCTGCGCGGCTGCCTCGGTTGCAGCGGGAGCTGGCTGCGCTATCGCCGCGCCCGGCACCGCTATCGACGCCGCCAGCGCGAGGACCAGCGCCTTACGCATCGATCAGATCGCGGTCCACTTCCCCCGCGCGGTTCTGGATGAAGTTGAAACGGTGCTCGGGGTTGCGGCCCATTAGCTCGTCGACCAGCCGGGCCACACCTGCGCGCTGCTCGAATTCGAGCGGAAGCGTGATACGGATCAGCCCACGGGTTTCGGGCGCCATCGTGGTCTCGCGCAATTGCTGCGGGTTCATTTCGCCAAGACCCTTGAAGCGGCTGACCTCGACCTTCTTGCCCTTGAACACGCTCGCCTCCAACTCGGCGCGGTGCGCATCGTCGCGGGCGTATTGGCTTTCCTTGCCCGCGGTCAGGCGGTAGAGCGGGGGCTGGGCGAGGAACAGGTGCCCCTTGCGCACAATCTCGGGCATTTCCTGAAAGAAGAAGGTCATCAGCAGCGTCGAGATATGCGCGCCGTCGACGGCGGCGGCGGTCATGATGATGATACGGTCATAACGCAGCTGATCGGGATCGCAGTCCTTGCGGGTGCCGCAGCCCAGCGCCAGCGCCAGATCGGCGATATCGCTGTTAGCCCGGATCTTGTCATTGGTGGCGCTGGCGACGTTCAAAATCTTGCCGCGGATCGGCAGGATCGCTTGGCTCTTGCGATCGCGCGCCTGCTTGGCGCTGCCGCCTGCGGAGTCCCCTTCGACGATGAACAGCTCGGTCTCGCGCCCGCCTTCCCCTGAACAATCGGTGAGCTTGCCGGGCAGGCGCAGCTTCTTGGCGTTGGTGGCGCTCTTGCGATTGATTTCGCGCTCCTGCTTGCGCTTGAGGCGCTCGTCCATGCGCTCCATCACCTCGCCGAGCAGCGCCTTGCCACGCTCCATGTTGTCGGTGAGAAAGTGGTCGAAATGATCGCGCACCGCGTTCTCGACCAGCCTTGAGGCCTCGGGCGAGGTCAGACGATCCTTGGTCTGCGACTGGAACTGCGGATCGCGGATGAACACGCTGAGCATTACCTCCGCGCCGGTCATCACGTCGTCGGCGGTGATGTCCTTGGCCTTCTTCGCGCCGACCAGCTCGCCAAAGGCACGCAGGCCGCGGGTCAGCGCCATGCGTAGGCCTTGCTCGTGGGTGCCGCCATCGGGCGTTGGCACGGTGTTGCAATACCAGCTGAACACGCTGTCGGCGTAGAGCGGCCAGGCGATCGCCCATTCGACGCGGCCTTGCCCTTCGCCGCCGACCAGCGGGAAGTCCTGCGTGCCGGCAAAGGGCTGGGCGGTGACGCATTCGCGCGTGCCGATCTGTTCTGCGAGGTGATCGGCGAGGCCGCCAGGGAACTTGAAGGTCGCCTCCGCCGGGACATCGTCGCTGGTGAGCGCGGGCGCGCATTTCCAGCGGATCTCAACGCCTGCAAACAGATAGGCCTTGGAGCGGGCAAGCTTGAACAGCCGTTTGGGGGTGAACTTGCGATCGCCGAAGATCTCGGGGTCGGGGGTGAAGGCCACGGTGGTTCCGCGCCGGTTGGGCGCTGCGCCAAGGCTTTGCAGGCCGCCTTGGGTGATTCCGCGCGAGAACTCCTGCGCGTAAAGCTGCTTGTCGCGCGCCACTTCGACGCGGGTATGAACCGACAATGCGTTGACCACGCTCACGCCCACACCGTGCAAGCCCCCGCTGGTGGCATAGGCCTTCCCCGAAAACTTGCCGCCCGAGTGGAGCGTTGAAAGGATCACCTCGAGCGTCGACTTGCCCGGAAACTTGGGGTGTTCGTCAACCGGTATGCCGCGCCCGTTATCGGCGATGATCAGGCGGCCCGCGGTGCCGGGTTCGCCCTCTTCCAGCCGCATCTCAATCCGCGTAGCGTGGCCCGCGACCGCTTCGTCCATAGCATTGTCTAGCACTTCGGCCGCGAGATGGTGGAGCGCGCGGTCATCCGTGCCGCCGATATACATCCCCGGGCGGCGGCGCACGGGCTCCAAGCCTTCGAGCACCTCGATTGCCGAGGCGTTGTAATCGCCGCTTGATGTGGGGGTGTTGGCGAACAGATCGTCGGGGGCGCTATCGGACATGGCGCGGGGTATAGGCCCGCGTGCCATGCGCTAACAAGCGCCCCACGCCGGTTTTGCTCAGCCGCCGAAGCCTGTGGGTGCGGGATCGACCGAGACGACCTCGCCGCCGCGCACCTCGCGCACTTCGAGCGCGCGATCGGCGATGCCGCTGCGGTTGAAGCGGAACGGACCATCAACCCCGAGAAACCCTCCACGATCATAGAGTTCACCCTTGGGGAAGGGATTGCCGACCTTCCACTCGCGCGCGACCCTGAGCGTCAGGAGCACCGCATCATAGCCGAGCGTGGCGATCCGGTAGGGCTTGGTACCGAAGCGGGTCTCGTAGCTTTCGGCGAAGCGTTTGTAGCGGGTGTCGGAGACCGCCGCGAACAGCGCGCCTTCCATCAAGGCGGCGCGGGCAATCACCGGCTCGCCGCTCCACAATTCGGTGCCGATCAGGCGGGTGCGCGGGTTGGCGCCGCGCTGCAATTCGTCCGCCGCCTCAAGCCCCAGCCGCGGGCTATCGGCAATCACGACGGTGTCGTAGCCGCCCGCCGCGCGCAGCCGGGCCGCTGCGCTGACGATCGAGGTGTTGCCGCGCGTCTAGCCTTCGCGCCGCACCAGCGTGCCGCCGAAATCCTTGAGCGCCTTTTCCAGCGCCGATGCTGAACGTGCGCCATAATCACCTTCGGGCAGCAGCACGGCAAAGCGGTTGGCCCCGCGGGCGCGGGCAAACTGGACAGAGCGGCGGATCGACTGATCGGGGGTGTGGCCCATCACGAAGACATCGGGGCTGGCGACGCTGTTATCGCTGGCGAAGGTGATCACCGGCACACCTGCGGCGCGCGCGGCCGACTGCACCACCGGCACGGCATCGGCCATCAGTGGACCGAGGATCAGCTTGTTCCCGTCCGCAATGGCCTGCTGTGCGGCACCGGCAAGGCCGGTCGAGGTGTTATAGATGGTGATCCGCAGGTTATCGGCATTGGTATCGAGCAGCGCCATGGTGGTGGCATTGGCGATTGCCTGGCCGACTGCGGCTGTATCCCCGCTCATCGGCACCAGCAGCGCGATGCGGTGACGGCCGGAATCGGTCGGCAGCGCGGTGGCCGAGGGTTCGGGCGCAGGGACCGGCGGAGGGGGAGCGGTTTCCACATCGACCTGGGGGATCACATTGCAGCCGGCAGCGAGCAGCGCTGCACCCGCCAGCGCAAGATTGCGGCGCGTGAGCAGCCCGGCGGCGATCGCCAACCATCCTGCCCATTTCGGCGCTTTGCTGTGGTTCATCCTTGCCGACCCCTCGCTGGTGCTTCAATGCTCGGCCCGCCATGACGAACGAGCTTCCATCCATCCCCTCCGGGACGCCCGAGCCGGGTCTCTACATTGTGGCGACCCCGATTGGCAATCTCGCCGACATCACGCAGCGGGCGATCCACGTGCTGCGCGCGGCGGCGATCATTGCCTGCGAGGACACGCGGGTGACCGGCAAGCTGTTAAAACATCTGGGGTTCAAGACGCGGCTTCAGCGGCTTGACGATCACGCCCCGCCGGAAGTGCGCGCGCGGATCATCGACGAGGCGAGGGTTTCGCCGGTTGCGCTGGTGTCAGATGCGGGCACGCCGCTGATTTCCGATCCCGGCTATCGTCTGGTGCGCGAGGCGCGCGCGGCGGGGGTGAATGTCATTGGCATCCCCGGCGCCTGCGCAGCGATTGCGGGACTTGCGATTGCGGGCCTGCCGAGTAACCGTTTTTTGTTCGCAGGCTTTCTGCCGGTGAAGGACAAACCGCGCGAGGAGGCTCTGGCGGACCTCGGCGGAATCACGGCGACGCTCGTGTTCTATGAAACCGCACCGCGGCTCGAAAAGTCACTGCGCGCGATTGCCGCCCTGTGGCCTGCGCGCGAAGTGGCGGTGGCGCGCGAGCTCACCAAGCTGCACGAGGAATGCCGCTCGGGCACGGCAGAAAATCTTGCCGATCACTACGCTGCGCATCCCCCCAAGGGCGAAATAGTGCTGCTGATCGGCCCTCCAGCCGAGGCCGAAGCACCGGTGCTCGATGCCGACGCTGTGCTGCGTGCTGCGCTCGCCGATGCCGGGCCGGGCAAGGCGGCGGGACAAGTTGCCAAGGCCACCGGTCTCGACCGCGCCGATCTCTATGCCCGCGCGCTGGATCTCAAGGGCGAATGGTGCGCGAACGTTCCACCCCCGAGCGGCAGGACGCCGACCAGCGCGGCCGTGAGGCCGAGGCTCAAGCCGCGATGAGGCTCACCCAGCAAGGCTGGCGGATCGTCGCCGAGCGGGTCAAGATCAAGGCCGGCGAGATTGATCTGATCGCCAAACGGCCCGGCTTGGTCGCCTTTGTCGAGCTTAAATGGCGCGCCCGCGCCGCTTCGCTGGGCGACGCGATTGATGAACGCCGGCTCACCCGTGTCGCCAAAGCTGCCGAAGTCGTCGCCCACGAATATGCCAGAAACGGCGAGGACATCCGTGTCGACGTGATCCTGCTTGCACCGGGCCGCAAGCCGACCCACATCGAAAATGCGTGGATGCCTTTCGGGTAACCCTCACGGAGTTGAATGAATGACCTTGCGCGTTGCGGTCCAGATGGACCCGATCGACCGGATCAATATTGCAGGCGACAGCTCCTTTGCGCTGATGCTGGCGGCGCAGGCGCGCGGGTATACAGTCTACGAATACCACGTCGAAAGCCTCACGCTCGACGAGGATGACCGACTGTTCGCCCATGCCTTCCAGGTGACGGTGCAGCGGGTCGAAGGCGAACACTTCACCCGCGGCGAGCAACAGCGGCTCGATCTCGGCAAGGATGTCGATGTCGTGCTGATGCGGCAGGATCCGCCGTTCCACATGGGCTATATCACCGCCACCCACATGCTCGAACGCATCGGTCACGAGACGCTGGTGGTCAATGACCCTGCCAATGTCCGCAACAGCCCCGAAAAGGTGATGGTGCTCAACTACCGGCGCTTCATGCCGCCGACGCTGGTGACGCGCTCGGTCGATGAGGTGCGGCGCTTCATGGCCAATCACGGCGCCATCGTTGTGAAGCCGATCCACGGCAATGGCGGCAAGGCGATCTTCCGCATCGGCGAGAACGGCGAGAATCTCACCGCGTTGTTCGAGGTGTTCAACCAGGCCTGGCCCGAGCCGCACATGGTCCAGCCCTTCCTTCCCGAAGTCGCCAAGGGCGACAAGCGCATCGTGCTGATTGACGGCGAGGTCGCGGGTGCGATCAACCGCATTCCGGGGGAGGGCGAGTTCCGCTCCAACCTTGCGATGGGCGGCTCAGCCCAGCCGACCCAGCTGTCCCTGCGCGAACAGGAAATCTGCGACGCGCTCGGACCGGACCTCAAACGCCTCGGCCTCACCTTCGTGGGCATTGACGTGATCGGCGAGCAATGGCTGACCGAGATCAACGTCACCTCGCCCACCGGCATTGTCGCGATCGACCGGTTCAATCGCACCGACACCGCGGGCATTATCTGGAATGCGATCGAGCGGCGGATCACCGAGCGCCGCGCCGCTGCACCATAAGACTGAAAGACATCCGATGACCGAACTCCTGCTCATCCTGCTCGACAAGGGCGGCTATCTTGGCATCTTTGTGCTGATGATCCTCGAAAACGTGTTCCCGCCGGTGCCGTCGGAAGTGATCCTCGGCGCGGCAGGCGTGCTTGTCGCGCAGGGCAAGATGAACGGCTATGTGCTGTGGCTCATCGCCACCGCGGGCACGGTGGTGGGAAACCTGTTCTGGTACTGGCTCGGCTATCGCTGGAGCGAGGAGACGCTCAAGCGCATGATCGACCGCTGGGGCCGTATCCTGACCTTCGAATGGGACGAGTTCACCAAGGCACGCGATATCTTCCGCAAATATGGCGACTGGATCGTGTTCCTGCTGCGCTTCTCGCCGCTGCTTCGGACGATCGTTTCGCTCCCGGCGGGGCTAGCGCGAATGAGCGTGTGGCGGTTTACGCTGTATACGTTCCTCGGCTCGCTGATCTGGAACGGCTTGCTGATTCTGGGCGGTCAGGCGCTCGCGGAGCTGATCGAGGAATACGAGACGCTGGCAGGCTATGCCATTGCTGCAACCGTGGTCGCAGGCGTTGCGATCTACATCTATCGATTTGTGATGTGGAAGCCGGTTAAGGCCCACGAGGCTGAGGATCAAGCCTGACCGCGCGCCTAACCGCGAGGATGCGCCTTGCGGTAGTTTTCGAGCAGGCTCGCCGCATCGACGCGGGTGTAGATCTGGGTTGAACCCAGCGAGGCGTGGCCGAGCAATTCCTGAAGCGAGCGCAGATCCGCGCCCGCGCTCAAAAGGTGGGTGGCAAAGGAATGCCGCAGCGCGTGCGGCGTCGCCGTATCAGGCAGACCGAGCGCGCGGCGCGCCTGTGCCATCGCCCGCTGCACCCTGCCGGGCGAGAGCGGCCCGCCCTTGGCCCCGCGGCCCAGCGGCTCCTTGGCGGACAGCGGCCAAGGGCACAGCCGGACATATTCTGCCACGGCGGCGCGGGTAATTGGCAGCACCGGCACAAGCCGTTGCTTGCCGCCCTTGCCGCTCACCTGCAGCACATCGCCCAGCATCCCGTCGCGGCCCGAAAGCGACAGCGCTTCGGCAATGCGCAGGCCTGAGCCGTAGAGCAGCAGCAGCACCGCCCGGTCACGCGCACCAACCCAGTCGGCGCTGGCAGTGCCATCAATCATGTCGGCGAGGTTCACCGCCTCATCGGGGGTGACAGGGCGGGGCAGACCTTTCTTCAAGCGCGGCCCGCGCAGCCGCGGCGCGACCGGATCGGGATCGCCCGCCTGTTCGCGCGCAAAGGCGATGAAGGCCTTCAGCGCCGATAATTCGCGCGCTGCGCTGGCATTGGCAATGCCCTCGGCGCGGCGCGCGGCGAGAAAGGCACGCAAGGCGTGCACCTCGGTGCAGGCGACCGCCTCCCAGCTTTCCAACGCATTAGCAGCACAGAGCCGCTCCGCCGCCGCAACATAGGCGCGCACAGTGTGGGGCGAGCGGCGGCGGTTGTCAGCGAGATGCGCGCGCCATGAGGCGAGGAGATCGGCGGCGCTCATGTCGCAACCAGCGTGTCGGCCACTATCTCGGCGAGCAGCGCATCGAGCAGCGCGCGGCCCGGCGGGGCAACGCCGATGCGGCTGCCATCCTGCCACATCAGCCCGAGCCCTGCGAGGCTGGCGAGGGCGGATTCCTCCACCAGGCCGCCAAGCGGCAGAGCAAAACGGGCGGACAGCGCGGCAAGATCAACCCCCTCGACCAGTCGCAAGCCCATCAGCAGCGCTTCGGCTGCCTGCTCGCTGACGGTGAGCGCGCGAGCCTCGCTAATCCCGTCTCTCTGACGCGCGACGGCGGCGAGGAAATTCTCGGGCTTCTTGTGCCGCACCGTCGCCATGCCGCCGCGCCGTCCATGCGCCCCGGGGCCAATGCCAGCATAGTCCTGATAGCGCCAATAGGCGAGGTTGTGGCGGCTCTCCTCGCCAGGCCGGGCATGGTTGCTGGTCTCGTAAGCCGGCAGTCCGGCAGCTAGCGTGAGTTCCTGCGTGATGTCGAACAGCTCAGCCGCTTCATCATCATCCAGCGGCACCAGCCGTCCGTGCCGCACATCGCTGGCAAACCGCGTCCCCGGTTCGATCGTCAGCTGATAGAGCGAGAGGTGCCCGGTGCCGAGCCCAAGCGCGCGGGTCAGCCGTTCGTGCCACATTTCGGGGGTGTGGCCGGGCAGAGCGTAGATCAGGTCGAAACAGACGCGCTTGAACAGGCTTTGGGCGGTGTCCAGCGCCGCCAATGCCTCGTTTGCTCCATGCAATCGGCCCAAAAACCGCAGCTCGGCATCATCCAGCGACTGCACGCCGAGCGACACGCGGTTGATCCCCGCCGCTGCCAATGCGGCAAAGTTGGCGGCCTCGACCGAAGACGGATTGGCCTCGAGCGTGATCTCGATTGCTGGATCAAAACCCCACAACCGCTCTGCTTCACCCAGCAGGGCGCCGACCAGCGCAGGCGGCATCAACGAAGGGGTGCCGCCGCCGAAGAACACCGAGGTCAGCCTTTCGCCCCCTGCCACCGCCGCCTCGGCGCGCATGTCAGCCAGCAGCGCAGCCTGCCATCCGGCAACGTCTACGCTTTCACGGACATGCGAATTGAAGTCGCAATAGGGGCATTTCTTCGCGCAGAAGGGCCAATGAATATAAAGCGAACGGGCCCGCATCAGGGTGTGCTCCGCAACCGGGTGAGGCACCACATCAAACCACAGCCGACCAGCGCGACCGCCGCTCCAACAGCAAGGAACTGCAACCAGCTATCGACCTCTTCGGGGGGCCAGGCCGGGATGATGAGGACGACCGCAGCCACCAGCGCGACCGCCCAAGCCAATGCGGCCTGCAAGGCCAACGGATGGCGCTGCCAAACCAGCCACACAGCCAGCGGCCCCAGCAACGCATAGGTGATCTGAAAGCCGGTCATGGCGCGCTGGATCAGCGTCTCGTGTCCGCCGATGCTTTGCCAGACATTCTGCAATCCCTGCACGCTAAGCGCTGCAACAGTGCCCAGGCCCAGAAATACGGCAACGCCCAGCAAGAGCTTGCGCATCCATCCTGAACTTGCGCGAGTAATCATGCAGCACGCCTAGCGACGAAACGGCGCGGCGGCCAGTGCGCGCTACTGGGGCAATCTTCAGCTCGGCTTAATTGTTGCACGATAATTCTGATGACATGCAGAGTTTCGCCTTCGTTTCGGCGATGATCCGGTGCGCCTTTATGGCCCTGCTTATGGCAGCCGCGCCGGCGCAGCCGCTCGCGTCGCGCACTTCTGCGCTTCAGGAACGCGACTTGCTCGAAGCGCACAACATGGCGCGCGACGAAGTCGGGTTGGTCGCGCTCGTCTGGAGCGAGAGGCTGGCGAATGATGCCGAGGAATGGGCGGAGCATCTCGCACGCAACAATCTCTATGATCACGCCTCGCCGGAAGCTCGCAAGGGGCAGGGCGAAAACCTGTGGCGTGGTTCAAGTGGTTACTGGAACGCAAGGCAGAAAATCGGCTTCTTCATCGATGAAAAGCGCTATTTCCGCCCCGGACATTTCCCCGATGTCTCGAGCACCGGCCGTTGGAGCGATGTGGCGCATTACACCCAGATCATCTGGCCGCAGACCCGCGAAGTCGGCTGCGCCGTCGCCCACACCCACCATGACGAAGTGCTGGTGTGCCGCTACTGGCCTACGGGCAATGTCTGGGG